>CALFWA010000001.1 GCA_937928035.1 uncultured Caldilinea sp.
GCCGTAAGCAGGGCGAAGCCGAGCGTATACATGCGCGTCTCCTGGCTTTCGGCCAGCCAGAAGGGGGACAAGGCGCCGATCAACGCAGCCAGCGCGCCTGTCTGCGCGCCGCCCACGCGCCGTCCATACGCCATCAGCAGGGCGACGCCGGCGACGCCGACGAATGCGCTCAACAGTCTGGAGAAGAATGCAATCTGCGTCGGCGGTTGGCCCCTGACGACGCCGAAAAAGCTGCTCCAACTGTGCAACAGCCAATAATAGAGCGGCGGCTGAATGTCCAGTTCAGGGGCGTCGGCGATCTGCGGCAATGGGCGCAGCGCCACGTCGATGTTGCGCGCCTCGTCCCACCAGATGTCCTGGCGCGTCAGCTCCTGAAGCCGGAGGGCGAATGCGCCGAACACAAGCACAATCAGAAAGAAACGAAGCCGGCTCGCCGCGCCAGGCGGAGACGTTTTGTGCAATGGCAGTTGCATATGCTACGCCATTGTAGCGCAATCGCACAGTGCGGAGGAAACGGCGGACTGTCGGGCGATCACTTTTCTGTTTCTACATAGTCGGGGTTTTCCCAGACGATCAGCGTGGCCCAGTTGTCGGAGGCGCTGTCCTCCAGGTACCCTTCAATCAGACCGCGTACGACGAATCCCTGCTTCAGTTGGAAGGTGAGCGTCGGATCGGTCAGCCTGCCTGCGACCACCTCATCGACGTACTGCTGAACGGTCATGCGATGCTTGTAACGCGCAAAACCGGGGATCAGCCCTCCCGCCACGATGCCGCGTTTGTTGTAGCGACGCACCAAATCCATTCGCGCCTGATAGATGGCCTTGCCGAGACCCTGCCCGCGGTAGTCGGGATGCACGCTGATGTCGGCCCCGTAGTAGTAGGCGCCAGCGGGATTGTGATTGCGAAAGTAGAAATGGTCGCAGAAACCGGCGAAGGTGTGATTGGGGTGCTCGAAATCAAAATCGGTGAAGAATCCCGACCCCTGACCGATGACGCGATCCCCGTCCAACACAACGATCTGTCCTTCCGGGAAGATTGCGTACTGGCTGGCGAAGTGTTCGACGCGCATCAATTCTTGCGGCCCCAGCGTAGGGTAGCAGGTGCGCTGCAGCTCCTCTAGTTGCTCGAAATATTCCGGTTTCAATGTGGTGATGGTGTAGCGAGACATATCAGTTTTCTGGTTCGACATAGGCAGGAACCGTGATGGCCTCCTCGCGACCGCCGACCTCATAAATGACGCGCCAGAGCGGCGCCCAGGCCAGCGTCACCGCGCGCACATTGACGTCGGTGCGCCGCAGTTTGATCGTTTCAGTTGCGAGCTTATCCAGAACATCCTCCCAGCGGCTGACGATGGCGTCGATCTCCGCCTGCAGCGTCTCTTCCAGCTTCTGTTTCTCCTCTTCGAGGCGGGCGATGATCTGCTTGCGTTGATCAACGCGCATGGACGCCTGCTGCGTCTGGCTCCATTTGCTGGTGGCGCTGGAGAAAGAACGCATCGACCTTCGCCCCATGAAGAAGCTGAGCACGCTTTCGCCAATGTTGACCCATTGCTCCGTCTGCTTCGCCTGCGCTCTCGCCTGCTCCGTGGCCAATGTCTGTTGTTCGCGTTGCAAGCGCTCGGCGACGCGTTCGATCTCCTTTTCCATGCGGGCGCGCAATTTGTCGACCTCGGCGTCGCGGCGCTCGCGCGCCGCCTGTTGCAGCCGGATGTTGAACGAGCGGTCGTCTTCGTCAGGGCGCCGTGTGACGCCCAGCTCAGGATGCACGGTCACTTCATAGCGAGCATTGTAGTACAGCCAGTCCGCCAGGTCGCGTGAGGCGCTAGAGAGCGCCCGGGCAGTGGCAGCGCCTTCGGGCAGCGAGGCGTAGAATGGCCCTTGTCTTTCGTCCACCGATGCAGGGCTTGTGGAAAGTTCTGAGGCTGTGAACGGGAGCGCCTCTGCGCGTCCCCAGTCCAGGCCGGTCAGCTGACGACCGCCTCGCGCCAGCAACGCCATTTCCCTCTGTTTGTCGATGTTGCGCTTCTGGTCGACGAAACGCACCGTTGCAGCGCCGAGGACGCCCGCTTCGTAGAGAAGCTGCACGCCTTTAACCTCGATGCGCGCCCCGGCGCGCTGCTCTGCCACGCGGATGGCGTCGCGCTCCTCAAGCCTGCAGGGCAGATAGACCTGCGTCACATCGGGCGGGACGGCGGGCGGCGTCGTCTGGAAGCCGGCGGGGGCGCCCTGCGCCTGAAGCGTCGCCCTCTGCAGCGCTTCGAGAGCGCCGGTGCTTGTGGCGCCAGCCGCTGCGCCCTGAGCGCCCGTTAAAGCGGTTGTCCGGAGACGGTCGGCCATCAATGTGCGCACCTGCGGCAGCGTCAATGGCCCGCGCAGGTAGCTCATTGCCCAACGCGTATGGAAAACGATTGGACCGTCCTCATGGACGTTGTGCATCAGAAAGACGCGGTTGCCGAGTTTGGTGATCAGCGTGCTGTAGTCGGTCGGCTCGCTTTTACCTGCTTCGGAAAGCGCGCCCTTGAGGCCGGCCAGCACGCGCTCTTTGTCGCGTTCGGCCTGCAACTTGCCGATGAACCAGGTGCCGGCGTTGGTCAACCCTTTGTAGTCAATGTCCACCGGGTTTTGCGTCACCAGGATGACGCCTAGCCCGAATGCCCGCGCCTGTTTGAGCAGGGTGAGCAACGGGCGCTTGGAGGGCGGTTCGGCGGTGGGCGGAAAATACCCAAAGACCTCGTCAAAGTAGAGCAAAGCGCGCAGGCTGGTCGTGCCGCTCTGTTTGCGCATCCAGGTGAGCATGTTTTCCAGCAACAGCGTCACGATGAACATGCGCTCGCTGTCGCTGAGATGGGCGATGTAGAGAATGCTATGCCTGGGCTTGCCTTCTGCGGTGTAGAGAAGGCGGTCGACATCGAGCGGTTCGCCCTGCAGCCAGCTTTGAAACTTGGGCGAGGCCAGCAGCGCGTTGAATTTCATGGCCAGGTCGAAGCGTTCTTTGGCCGGATAGAAGACATCGACTTCAAACGCGCCCAGTTTTTTCACCGGTGGATTGGTGATGGCGGTGACGAGCGTCTCCAGATCAAGGTCTTTGCCCTGTTGCCAGAAGTGCTCAAAGAGATTGGCCAGGAGGATCGCCTCGCGGCTGCGGACCGGATCAACGTTGACGCCGGCCAGCCCTAGCAGCGCCGCTACGGTGCCGCTGATGCGCTCGCGGATGACTTCGGATTCCGTTGTCCAGTCGAGCCGGGGTGCAGCCAGGCTGCCCATGATGTTGAGAGGGACGCCCATCTCCGAGCCGGGCGTGAAAATGGTGTACTCGGTGTGCTCCGCCAGCAGTCGCATCCGCTCGCCGTCGATGCCCCAGTCCGCCAGTCCGTTGCGCCAGAGCTCGGCGGTGGCGACGGCGAATTCTTCCACTGTCTTGCCTTTGCGATGGGCATCATCTGGGTTGACCCACGGCTGAAAATCTTCTGGTCTCAGTTCTGGAAATTGTAGGAGCAGATTGGTGATGTCGCCTTTGGGATCGATCAACAAGGCTGGTACCTTGTCGATGGCCGCCTCTTCGAGCAGGTCGATGCAAAGGCCGGTCTTGCCGCTGCCGGTCATGCCGACGCAGACTGCGTGCGTCACCAGGTTGCGGGCGTCATAGTTTAGCGGCGTCTCGGTGCGCTGGCCTGTCTCCAAGTCATACATGGCCCCCAGATAAAAGGAGCCAAGCTGTTCGGGTGGCGCTTGCATGGTAATCCTTCGCTTTTGCACTGGGTGAAATGGTCAGTGACGTTCATCCTTTGCGCAACGAGATGCAAATGACACTCTACAGATCACGCTTCCGGCGTGACATTGCAGCTGCATGGTCTGTCAGGTCATTTTGTGACAAGCATACGCGCCAGCTCTTCGTCTTCGATCTGGCGTCGCGGCTGAATAACACGACGTTTCTGCAACTGCCGCGGCAATCCGAGCACGCCGGCGAGTTGCCCGCGCAGCCGCGCGCGCGCCGCTTCTCCACGCCAATGGCGCAAGGCGTCTAATGTCATCGCCAGTTGTCCACGCAGAATTGCCAGGGCGTTGCGACGCAGGAGCGACTGCGGCATATTCTTGGCGAGCAGCCAGATCGTGTTGCGTCCCACGTAGTAGCTGGCGAGCGCGTCGCCGCCGCTGGCACTGAGACGATGATAGACGCGCGCCCGGGGAGCAAAGATGGCCTCCCAGCCGGCCAGCCGCGCGCGAAAGCCGAAATCGACGTCCTCCAGATACATCCAGAAATCTTCGTCGAAGCCGCCCAACGCCTCCCACACTTCACGGCGGTAGGCAGTGGCCCCTCCGCAGCCGCTGAAGACCGTGGGCGCAGCGTCGTATTGCCCCTCGTCGCGCTCCCAGACGCCGCGGTTGCGCGGGAGGCCGTCGACGCCGAGCATGTCGCCGGTGGTGTGAAGCGTGTCGCGACGGTCGAAGAGCAACAACTTGCTCGCCACCATGGCCGCGCGAGGATGGGCGACGAACGTCTTCACCAGCTCTTCGAGCCAGGTTGGCTCCGGCTCGGTGTCGTTGTTGAGCAAGACGATCATGCGGCCGCGCGCGGCCGCAGCGCCGGTGTTGCACGCGTGTACAAAGCCGGTGTTGCGACGATTGACGATCAGGCGGACATCGGGATAGCGCGCCTCCACCAACGCCACCGATTCATCCTGGCTGGCGTCATCGACTACGATCACTTCAAAATCATGGAAAGTCTGTCTGCGCAGCGCATCGAGCACGATGGGCAGATGGCGCGCGCCGTTGTAATTGGGCACAATCACCGAGGCGAAGGGCGCCGTCGTCTCGCGCAGCGGAGGATAGGTGCGCAGTGGTTTGGGCGTGAACTCTTCGGACGCTGCGCGAAACGCATCCAGATTCAAAGCGATGGAATGGCGCATCACCACGCGATTGCGTTCGCGCAGTCCGCTGTAGGTCTCATCCAGCACGATCGGATTTCGATGCGCCTCCGCAGCATTCGCCTCGGCAGATTTTTTGCGCGTTTGTTGAATCCGGGGCGCTCGCTTTTTTTCGGGCTGACGCAGCGTCGGCTGCGCAGAATTTGTAGACAGATCAGATGATTCAGACATAGATTCTCCTCATTTCGTCGGCATGAAGGCGCGGCGACAGTAGATCTCGACTGCTTCCCGCCATGGACGCAGTCGGATGCCGAGCGCAGCCGCCGCCTGGTTGACCAGGACGGCGTGCAACGGCGGCTGCGCCGGCCGCGGCCACTCCTCATGTGAAATCGGCGTCACCGGTATGTGGCTGCGACCGCTGTTCGCCAGCACCTGGCAGGCGAACTCATAGCGGCTGCACCACCCCTCGTTGACGAGATGATAGACGCCGAACCGGTTGGTCAGCATCAGCCGGGCGATGGCGTCGGCGGCGTCCGGCGCATAGGTCGGGTTGCCGAACTCGTCGGCCACGACGCGCAAGGCGCCTCTCTGGTCGGCGGCGGCGATAATTTTGGAGGGGAAGTTGACGCCGCCCGGCCCAAACAACCACGCCACGCGCACGATGTAGAAACGCCGGCAGAGCGCCATCACCGCCCGCTCGCCCGCCAGTTTGCTGCGCGCATAGACGCTGTGCGCGTCGCACGGATCGTATTCTCGATAGAAGCGCCCCGGCTGACCGGGGAAGACCTCGTTCGTGCTCACATGCACCAGCGCGGCGCCGCACTGCTCGCAACCTTCGGCCAGATACTTCGGCCCCAACGCATTCACGGCATAGGCGGCGTCAGGATTGCTCTCAGCGGCATCGACGTTTGTCCAGGCGGCGGCGTTGATCACCACGTCGGGCGCCAGCGCAGCGACGCGTTCGGCGATTTCAGGGTGTGCGATGTCGAACTCCGGACGTCGCCAGATGGTCAGGCGAAAACGGGGCGCTTTGCGCGCGTCGGTGCGTTGGGAAGAGAAGTCATCCCCCTCGAACACAGCGCGCAGTGCGCCGCCTAATTGCCCTTCTCCGATCAGCAAAACGTGCATGGTTAGAGCTCAGCCCATTGTTCTGGGTCATCAAACAATGGAGAAACCATCGGCACGAAGCGCACGCCGCCTAAGCGTTCGACGTGCATGCGGCCGTTGATCTTGCGTATGAGCAATAATTGTTGATTATCATCGAACTCCCCAAATGGCAGAACCATGCGTCCGCCCTCTGCAAGCTGCTCCCACAGCGGGCGAGGAATATGAGGAGCCGCCGCCGAGACGATGATGGCGTCGAAGGGCGCAGCCTCGGGCCATCCATAGGCGCCGTCGCCGACGCGTAGGTGAGGCGCGTAGC
>CALFWA010000002.1 GCA_937928035.1 uncultured Caldilinea sp.
CCAGAGTTTAACTTCCTGGTGCTCTTCATTTCGCTGGTGGTTTCGCTCGGCGGCCTTGGGTTGGGCTATTGGGTTTATCGCAACGGTTTGCCAGAAGGCCAGATCGACCCGATGCGTCGCTGGCTTGGCCCGATCTGGTGGGCGATGCATCGTAAGTTCTGGGTGGATGAGCTTTACAGCTACACGGTGATTCCTTTCACACGCGGCGCCGCCAAGTTCTTGTATTGGATCGATGACGTTTGGGTCATCGATCCGATCGTGGATGCCATCGGCCGCATTTCAATCTGGTTTGCGGGCGTGTGCGCTCGTTTCGACGAATATGTGATCGACGGTGCCATCAATGCGTTTGCATGGATGTCCGATCGGGCGGGCAGCCTGTTGCGCAACACGCAAAACGGCCAGGTGCAGGTATATTTAATGGTGGTCGTCGTGTCGATCACGATCTGGCTGCTGCTTTACGCCCTGCCCTTGATCTTGACGCTGGTCTAGCCCGACAGAGTCGTTGGGTGAGAGGATAAGCATTCAATCGATTTTGCACAATCGGTGTTGAATTCCAAATCGAAGCTCTGCGGAGGAAACGTTCAATGGAATTCCTGAATCAGTGGGCGCTGCCCATTCTCGTTGTGTGGCCGCTGCTCAGCAGCATCCTAGTCTTTATGAGCAAGGAGGAGCGGCTGATCAAATGGGGCTCGGTGCTGGCGAGCCTGCTGCCGTTGGGCGTCAGCATTTATATGCTGGCTGCCTATGACTACAGCAAGGGCGGAATGGCGTTTGAAGTCAATGTGCCGTGGATTCCGGCCATCAACTCGAACATCCATCTTGGTGCAGACAACTTGAGCCTGCCGCTGATCTTTCTCACCGCCTTGCTCACGACGCTGAGCCTCTACTACAGCGCCTATGTGATCAAAGACCGGGTGCGCGAGTATTTCGGCCTCTTCCACCTGTTGGCGCTCAGCATGTTCGGCGTCTTCATTGCGCTGGACTTCGTCGTCTTCTACGTCTTCTGGGAGATCAGCCTGGTGCCGATGTATCTGTTAATCGGCATTTGGGGTGGCAAGAACCGCAACTACGCATCGATCAAGTTCTTTATCTACACCCTGGTGGGATCGGTGGCGATGTTGCTGGCGATTTTGGGCACCTACTTCGCCACCGGCACCTTCGACATCCTGGAGGCGGCGGCGGCTCGCCCCTTCGCCGATTTGCCTCCGCAGACGGCGCTCCTGTTGACCAGCCTGGCCTTCTGGGGCTTTTTCCTGGGCTTCGCCTTCAAAGTGCCGAGCTTTCCCTTCCACACCTGGCTGCCTGACGCGCACACCGAGGCGCCCACGGCGGGCAGCGTCATCCTGGCCGGCATTTTGCTGAAGCTGGGCGGCTATGGTTTCCTGCGCATTATGATCCCGCTCTATCCGACGGCTGCGTCCTACTGGGCGGAGTGGGTGGTCGCCCTAGGCGCCATCGCCATCGTCTACGGCGCGCTGGTCTGCGTGGCCCAGACTGACCTGAAGCGCCTGATCGCCTATAGCTCCGTCTCGCACATGGGGTATGTGGTGATGGGCATCGGCGCCGCCTCCGTGGCGTTCGGCAATCTCAGCGATCCGGCGGCCTACGACAGCGCCGCCATGGCCTTCAACGGCGCCACCATGCAGATGTTCAACCACGGCCTGATCACAGGCGCCCTGTTCTTCCTCGTCGGCGTGATTTACGAGCGCGCTCACACGCGCGACCTTAGCAAATTCGGCGGCCTCAGCGCAAAGACGCCCCACTACTATGGCGTGATGATGGTGGCGGCTCTGGCGAGCCTGGGCTTGCCCGGCCTCTCCGGCTTCTGGGGGGAACTGTTCACCTTCCGCGGCGCCTTCTATTTGACTACGTACTGGGCGGCGTTCGCCGTGCTCGGCATCATTTTTGCAGCGGTTTACATCCTGTGGCGCATTATCCAGAACGTCTTCCTCGGCTCCTACGACCCAAACAAGATTACGCACTGGACCACGGCCACCGGCGAGCATGCAGACGGCCCCACGGACATGGTGGGCTTTGAGAAACTCACGCTGTGGCCGCTCGTGATCCTGGTGTTCATTCTGGGCGTCTATCCCACGCCGCTGCTGAATTACCTGAACGGCGCCGCCGTGCAGGTGCTGGATTTCATTCAGAGCATTCTGTAAGGGAAAAGGAGGCCGATTTTGGAAATCGGATTTGCTTCATTGGCGCCATTGCTGCCCGAACTCTTCGTCTCCCTGGGTGCGCTGCTGATCCTGGTGTTGGATACGGCCAGCGGCAAAGAGGGGGGGAGCCGGCGCGGCTATATGGCGCTCACGGTGCTTTTCCTGTTGCTCGGCCTGGTCGGTGCATTTGTTCAGCTTGGCGGGAAACCGCAGACGGCGGCCTACGTCGTCGACATCGATGCGTTTTCCCTATTTTTGAAAATGATCGTCTACACCGCCATGTTGCTCACTGCCATTGCCGGGGGCGGCTATCTCAACAAGCGGGTGAGCGGCGGCGCTGAATTTTGGTCGTCGTATCTCTTCATTGCGGTGGCGATGGCGTTCGCCGTCAGCGCCAACAATTTGCTGCTCATTTTCGTGGCGATCGAGTTCCTGTCGATTACGAGCTATATCCTGGTTGGCTCCATCCGCGAAGACCTGCGCAGCACCGAGGCAGGGTTGAAATACTTCCTCTATGGCTCGGTGGCTTCCGCCGTCATGCTTTACGGCATGACCTTCATGTATGGAGCGACCGGCTCGCTGAATCTGGTCGTGATCGGGCAAGCCTTCCTGGAAAACGAATCGGTGCGGCTGGCGGTGGGGCCGGCGGTGTTGTTGGTGATGGTGGGCCTGGGCTTTAAGACCAGCCTGGCGCCCTTCTTTCAGTGGACGCCGGACACCTATGAAGGCGCCCCCACGCCTGTCACCGCTTATCTCTCGACGGCTTCCAAGGCGGCGGGCTTCGCCGTCATGGCGCGCATCCTGTTGCTCGCCTTCGGGCCAAGCGCAGTGGTGTGGGTGCCGGTGCTGGGGGCGCTCAGCGTGCTCTCCATGTTCGCCGGCAATCTGATGGCGCTGCGCCAGACAAACGTCAAGCGCATGCTCGCCTACAGCAGCATTGCCCACGCCGGCTATATCTTGCTGGGACTCACCGCTGTGGTGGATTCCAGCGCCGTCGATGTGATGTCGCTTTCGATGAACGGCCTCAACGGCATGCTCATCTACTTGATCGGCTATTTGTTCACTAACATCGGCGCCTTTATGGTGGTGATGGCGGTTGAAAACATGATGGGCGGCAGCGATTACGTGCATTTTTCAGGGCTTGTGCGGCGTTCGCCATGGCTGGCGACGGCTATGCTGATCTTCCTGCTGAGCCTTGTCGGCATTCCGCTGACCGCCGGTTTCGTAGGCAAGTTCTTTGTCTTCGGCGCCACGATTCAACATCAGTATTATTTCCTGGCCGCCATGGCGTTGATCAACGTGGCCATCTCCGCCTACTACTATATGTCGTTGGCGCGCGTCATGTTCTTCCCGAGCGAAGAGGGCGAGGTGAGACCGCTTGTCGGTGCGCCCGGCATCGGCGTGCAGGCGATCGTCACGATCTGCGTGCTGGGCGTCTTCTGGGTCGGCATGTATCCCGGCCTCATCATCGAGTGGGCCAACAGCGCCTCTCAATTTTTGCTCACCATTCTATAGCTCGGCGACAGGCGCTGTAGAAGCGGCGTCATGAATGGATCGAGGCGAGACCTGCTCCGGGTCTCGCCTTTTTGCTGGCGCAAGCGCGCCGTTCCTCAACAGTTCTTCAAATTAAGAAGATGCAGGTATACTACCTGGATGATGAGAAGGGGTTCGATCCGTGTGAGGTTGCGCAGCGTTCTGATCGCGCTGACGGCGCTGATAGGCGTTTGGGCGGCGTTGAAGCCGCAGTGGATGACGGCGCAGGGCGTCGCGCCGACCGCCAATCCGGTTCTGAGCCTGGCGGTGGCACCGTTGGCGCCCAACGAGGTGCTGGCCGGCGTTCTTAATTCGCCACGGCCGGCGGGCATCTACCGCAGCGAGGACGGCGGAATCGGCTGGGTCAATACGACGCCAGACCTGCCGCCGAACATCAGCATCACCTCGCTCGTCTACGACCCGCGCAACCGACGGCTGGCCTACGCGTCCGACGGAGGTGCCGGTTTTATTTTCCGCTCACTGGACGGCGGCGCCACCTGGAGCGAAATTCCCGGTTTCCGCAACCTGCTCAGCGCCAACAGCGCAGTGGGCGTGCTTTACATGGCGGTCGAGAACAACCGCTCCGTGCTCTACGCGGGCACCCGCTTCGACGGCGTCTTCCGCAGCGAGGACGGCGGCGCCACCTGGCAGCAGCTTGACCGAGGACTGGTCGGCGAGGCGCGGCGAGTGCGCTCGTTGACCTTCTTTGGCGATGCGTTGTATGCAGGCACGCACAATGGTCTCTATCGCCTGCCGGCGGGCGCTGCAGCCTGGGAAGCTGTCCCCGGCACGCCGACGACCGGCATTATCTTCAGTTTGTTGGCGGATGGCGGCGTCCTCTATGCAGGCTCCGGCTCGGCGCTCTATCTCAGTCGAGATGGGGAGACCTGGACGCAGGTCTCCGGTCTTCCCAACAGCGTTTATTATGATCTCGTTTCTACGGGACGTTTGATTGTCGCCGCCAGTGACAATGGCTTGTGGGTGGGCCGCGAGGAGTCGTGGTCGTTGGCTACGCTCGACGGCGCACCCTATAGCACGGCGGTCTACAGCGTCGCCAATACGCCGCGCGCTCCGCGCACTGTGTATGCAGGCGGGGAAGGATGGGTTGCGCGCAGCGACGACGAAGGCGTGACCTTCTTTAGCGTCGCCGCCATGCCGGCGCTGAACGTGGCTGCAGCCCTGGCGACGGCCACGCCCACCCCCACGCCCTCGCCGACGCCGACCTTCACGGCGACGCCCACTAACACGCCGACGGAGACGCCGACACCGACCTTCACAGCGACGCCGACGGACACGCCCGTCCCGACGGACACGCCCACGCCGACGGAGACGCTCGCACCGACGGAGACGCCGACGCCGGTGCAGACGGAAGCCTCCGACGCCACAACGACGCAACCGCAAGGCGAGGCTGCCGCCGGGGCGACAGCCGGTGTAGACAATCTTCCCTCTTCGGAAAGAGACGCCAGCCGACGCGCCATCGACGCGTTGATGCGCGTGGTGCGGCCCGTCTCGTTAACCCCCGAGGCCGCGTCGGACATCGAAGCTTCGGTGGGCGGCGCAGCGATCGTGCTGCCGACCGCCACACCCGTTATCGCAGCGTCGCCAACCGCCACGCCCATGGCGACATTGCCGTCCGAGGAGCCTTCGTCGGTCGGCGCGGCGACGATGGAAGCGACTGCGCCGATGGCGCCTACGCCGCTTCCGACCCCAGCGACGCCGGAAGCGGCTGTGATGTCAATCGACGTGATCGCCGAGCTCAACGCGCGTCTGCCCGCAATCCTGATGGGCGCGATCGTGGTGTTCGGCCTGATCGTTTTGGCTGCAGGCGTGTCGATCCTACGCGGGCCGCGAGATATCTGAGCTTCTGAGCACGCCGAGCCTTTGTATGATGACGCTGCGAGAATTGCTGGACACGCTCCCTGAAGCAGAGGTGGTTTTTTCTGAAACGGCGTCGAACATCGCAATTGAGGACGTCACCGCTGACAGCCGCCAGGTGCGTCCGGGTTCGCTGTTTGTGGCCGTGCCGGGTGTTTACAGCGATGGTCATCGTTTTATCCCCGCAGCTATCGCACAAGGCGCCGCAGCGGTGATCGGCGAACGTCCTCTTTCTGAAATTATCGAGGCCGAAGTGAACGGCTTAGGGCGCGCAGTTCCTTACCTGCGCGTGCAGAACAGCCGTCGCGCCCTGGCCTTCGTCTGTGCGGCGCTGCAAGGTTTTCCGAGTCGGCGCCTCACCGTCGTGGGCATCACCGGCACCGACGGCAAAACGACGACCTCCACCATTCTGGAGTCGATCCTGCGCGCTGCGACGGCTACGGCAGAGGCGCCCGCCGGGGCGGTCGGCGTGATCACTACCGTGGGCGCCCGCATTCGAGGAGAGGAGATCGACACCGGCCTGCACGTCACCACGCCGGACGCGCCCGACGTGCAGCGTTTTCTGCGCGCCATGGTGGATGCGGGCTGTCGCTATGCAGTGATTGAAAGCACGAGTCACGGCCTGCATCAGCAGCGCGTGGCGGCCGTCGACTTTGACGTGGCGGCGGTGACCAACATCACCCATGAACATCTCGACTATCACGGCACGCGCGAGGCGTACGTAGCGGCCAAGGCGCTGCTCTTTCGTGCGCTCTTTGCCTCTTCG
>CALFWA010000003.1 GCA_937928035.1 uncultured Caldilinea sp.
ATTCGGACGATCCGATAGGCGCCAACGACGGCATGGGCTTTCAGCTCGGCGCTGTGCTGGCGATTCTGGCGCTGGCCGCACTCTACCTGCTCGTTGCGCGCATGGGACGCACGCACAGCCTGCCGATCTTCTTACTGGCGACCACCGGTGCCCTGCTGTGGATGATGACGCCCGGCGCAGCATGGCTCTGGCAGACGCTCTCCTTTCTAGAGGTGCTCCAGTTTCCCTGGCGGCTGTTGACGCTGGTCATCTTCGTGCTCAGCGCCCTGGGCGGATGGACGACATGGTCGCTGCTCGGCTGGGCGTCTTCACATCAAAGGAACGAAGCCGGCGTGTTGGTGATGGCGGCGACGATCATCTTTGCGAGCGCCGGCTATGCGCGGCCGGCCTCGCTGGAGCCGATCGAGCCGTGGCGCGAGGATGGCCGCGCCGTCTTCCAGTTCGAGCGCCAGCATCCTGACATGCTTGGCTATACGAATTTCGTGCAGGAGCGCTTCACCGAAACGCCGTTGACGCCGCAATATGCGGCTGCGCTGGCGCAGGGCGCCGCACCTTTCGACCCCAATCGACTGGAGCGGCTAGGCGTTCTCGCCGGCGAAGGGGTCGTGACCGCTGCCTACAGTCGCGGGCATCGCTTCGGCGGCGAGGTCGCCATGCAGACGCCCGGCGTGGTGCAGATTCGGCTCTTCGCCTTCCCCGGCTGGCAGGTGCGCCTCGACGGTCGAGTGATCCACTATCGGGTCTCGCCGCCGCACGGCGTCATGGAGATCGACGTGCCGGCGGGCATTCATCGCATCGACGTTGAGATGGGCCAGACGCCCGTGCGCATCGCCGGTGCGGCCATCTCCGGGCTCACGCTGGTGGGGTTATTCGGGTTGATCTTCATAGGGAGACGCACTGCGCCTTGATCCGGTTGGCGCCGCTCTGGGTTGGACATTGCGGATGGATCGGGATGCGGCGCCGGAGGCGATGACCTGCGGAAGCAGTGGGCCGCTTATATCAACGTCCGCATGCGCAGGATCACGTCGCCCAGCCGTTGCAAGGCATCGGCGATGTGGGGCTTACCTTCGCGGCGCAACTGCTCCACCGATTGATGCAGCACGGCGAAAAACGTCCCGTCGATGCGCGGCAGGTTGAGATTGATCTCTTTCATCAGCGCTTCGTCATCGGGCGCTTTGAGAAAGATTCGGATCAGCTCGAGCGCTTCCTGGTGGGTCATCGACGCTAGGAACCCATGCGGAAGAAATGCCTTGCAACGACAAACAACTTCCTTACGCTGAAGCGGGTAGCGTAGACGCGACGCTGCAACAAAACGCCCTTGAATGTCTTGTGGATATACCAGTAAACCTTGTCGATGAAGGTATTGTGCGGCGCTTTGATCAGCCAGCGGATCACCGGCTCCAGCCAGGGGAATTCAACACCGATGGCGAACCAGCGCTGCAGATGTTCAACCTGACGTTTTTCGTCCTCATTCTGGTAAAGCAACGGCGAGCGCTCCCATGAGATCGAGGCGATGTCGTCGAAGGTCCCCACGTTGGCCAGCCCCATGTCCTCGGCGTACTTGCCCAGCTCGGTGCCGGGGTAGGGTTGAAAAATGAAGGCCTGAGCGTAGGAGACTTTAGCGGCGGCGTTGAGGCGCATGGTCTCAAGGTCATCCTCCAGCCGACTGCCGGGCAAGCCGAGAATATTGGTGGCGGTCACATTGATGCCGACCGAGCGCAGCAGGCGACCCGCCTCGATGATCTGCTCCTTGCTCATGTGGCGCTTCAGCAAGTCGCGACGGATGCGGTCGTTGCCCGCTTCGATCCCCATGCTGACCGTATAGGCGCCAGCCTTGGCGAGCAGGTCGGCCTTATAAGGCGCGCGCACCAGCAGATCGGCGCGCACGTTGCAGAAGAAGGGCAGCCCCACCTCGCGCGGCCACTTATCTGCAAACTCCTCCAGCCAGTCGTCGAAAATAATGAACAGATCGTCGATAAAGAAGACATGCTCCAACGGCCACTGCGAGCGCACCCACTTCACCTCATCGATGATCTTGTCGACCGGCCGCTGATTGCCGCGGCGCTCCCGTTTGTAAATCTGGTAGTAGGCGTGGTTGAAGCAGTAGGTGCATTGATAGGGGCAGCCGCGCGAACCCATGAAGTGCTTGATCGGCGAATTGCGCAAATAAGAGTGCTTGTCGTAAATCAAGGGGCGATCGGGGTGCGGCAACGAGCCAAGGTCGTGAATCAAGGGGCGCACCGGGTTGCGCACAATCTCGCCGTCAATCTTGAACCACCAATTGGGAATGTCCGGCTTCAGGCCGCCGTTGCCCAGCGCATTCGCCAGATCGACGATCGGCCCTTCGCCTTCGCCTATGCACAGGCCGTCCACGCCCGGCTCCTCGATCATTTCTGGGAAGAACGTCGGGTGGGGTCCGCCGAAGACAGACATCACCTTATGGCCGTTCAACGCCTCCCGAATCTTTAAGTTGAGGTCGAAGTAATAGCGCTGCGAACCGGTCATGACGCTGTAGCCTAAGATATCCGGCTCGAATTCACGCGCCACCTGCACGGGATCTTCGAGGTCGGCGACCGCCAGCGCCACTTCATGCCCTGCCTGTTTCAGCACCGAGGAGAGCTGCATAATGCCCTGCGGCTCATAGTTAATCTGTTTTTCCACAAATAGCACGCGCATAGGTGTGTGCCTCCTTGAGAGCGTAAATTTCTTCGTTCGGTCTTTGTCTCCGGTTTCCAAATCTACCCGCATCGGTCCAGCGATGCAGACAGCAGGTGACATATCGATGTCAAAGATAAACCAAAATTGATAAGTACATAACCGGTTGTAGACCTGAATCGAAGGTGATTCTCAATTTTCTCGCTAGGTGGGAAACCGATCAATGCGCACACGAGCATTTGAGCTCATCTCCGGCCGTGCAACAGCTCTAAAAACGAAACAGCGCCACTATTCCAGCAAGCGGACGAAGCCGATTTTACAACAGATCGGGCGAATGGGACAAATAGGTTTCGAGCTTCTTCTCTGACGTTCCACAAAATCTCTTTTGGAAAAATTTTCAAAATTATGGCATAGTAGGCCCCAAATGGAGTGTGACTATGACCGACCGATTTCTGCATGTCCTAAATGCCGTCAGCAGAGGCGCCAAAAAAGTTGCCGACTTTCAGGCGAAGGTTCTTTTAACGCTCCTATATGGAGTCGTGGCGCTGCCGACTGGCTTCGTCGTGCGCATCACCGAAGACGCACTGACGCTGCGGCGTCCCCAGGTGCGCTCTTATTGGCGCACCCGCGCTCTTTCCTCGACTCGATTACAGGACGCCAGGCGACAGGGATAGCGTATGTACATCCTGGGCATCTCCTGTTTCTACCATGACGCCGCAGCCGCCCTCGTGGCCGACGGCCGCATCGTCGCTGCCGCCGAAGAAGAACGCTTCACCCGCGTCAAGGGAGACGCCTCGTTTCCGCAGCACGCCGTCGACTTCTGCCTGCGCGTCGCCGGTATTCCGGCGCAGGCGCTAGATTACGTCGTTTTTTACGAAAAGCCGCTGTTGAAGTTCGAGCGCATTCTCTACTCGACGCTCTCGACGGTCCCGCGCAGCGCCGGCCTCTTCCGCGAGGCGATGATCACCTGGTTCAGCGAAAAGTTGTGGATGAAGTCGCTGCTGGTGAAGCGGCTCAACGTCCCGGCGGATCGCGTGCTCTTCGCCGACCATCACATCTCCCACGCAGCCAGCGCCTTCTTCTGCTCGCCCTATGCGGAGGCCGCCATCCTCACGCTGGACGGCGTCGGCGAGTGGACGACGACGGCTACAGGCTACGCCACCGCCGACTGGGGCGACGGCGCGCGGCGCAACCAGATCACGCTCGACCGCGAGATTCGCTTCCCCCATTCGCTAGGGCTGCTCTACTCCGCCTTCACCGCCTGGCTGGGCTTCCAGGTCAACAACGGCGAGTACAAGGTGATGGGCATGGCGCCCTACGGGACGCCGCGCTACATCGACAAGGTGCGCAAGCTGATCGACGTGGCGGAGGATGGCTCCTTTCACCTGGACATGCGCTACTTCAGCTTTCATCATTCCACGCAACACACCTTTAACCAGCGCTTCGTCGAGCTGTTCGGGCCGCCGCGCCCTCCCAAAAGCGAATTCATCACCGAGCTGACCCATCCCCACACGCCCCACATCGACAGAAAAGTCAAAGAGCAGAATCAATACTACGCAGACGTCGCCGCCTCGATTCAACGGGTGACCGAGGAGACGATCCTTGCCATGGTGCGCGACCTGCATCGCCGCACCGGCGCCGAAAATCTCTGCATGGCGGGAGGCGTCGCGCTCAACAGCGTGGCCAATGGCCGCATCGTGCGCGAGGGCCCGTTCAAACAGGTGTGGATCCAGCCTGCGGCGGGCGACAGCGGCGGCGCACTCGGCGCTGCGCTCTACGCCTATCATGTGCTGCTGGGCAAACCGCGCGTCGATACGATGGAGCACGCCTACTGGGGGACGGCCTACTCTCCCGCCGAAATTGCACAATTTCTGGATGAAATGGGCCTTCCTTATGTCGAGTTGCCGGACGACCGCTTGTTCGATCGATTGGTGGATGACCTGACGAAAAGCCGGGTCATCGGGTGGTTTCAGGGCCGCTTCGAGTGGGGGCCGCGCGCGCTGGGCAATCGCAGCATCCTGGCCGACCCGCGCAGCGAGGCCATGAAGGAGATCGTCAACAGCAAGATCAAGTTCCGCGAGCCGTTCCGCCCCTTTGCGCCCGCAGTGCTGGAAGAGTGCGCCGGCGATTATTTCGCCACGCCGGGGCTGGACGAAAACTACCTGGCGCGCTACATGCTGCTGGTCAGCCCCGTGCACGAACCGAAACAAAGCGTCATTCCCGCCACCACGCACGTCGGCGGCACGGGGCGTCTCCAGACCGTGCGCTCCTGCTGGAACCCTCGCTACTACGGACTGATTGAAGCGTTCGGCAAGGCGACCGGCGTGCCCGTTGTTCTGAACACCTCGTTCAACCTGCGCGGGGAGCCGATCGTCAACACGCCGCAGAACGCCTTCAGAACCTTCGTGGGCAGCGACATCGACGTGCTGGTGCTGGAGAACTTCATGGTGCGCAAAGAAGAAATGGGCGGACGCTGGGATCCTGCCTACAAGGGAGCGGTGGGCGAATGATCCGGAGATTGTTGACGCTTGGTTTGCTGCTCGGCGTGTACGCACTGCTGACGTTGGCTGCGTTGGAGATTGGCTTGCGCGTCTTTCGTCTTGCGCCGCCGGCCGAGCCGACCGGCTTTTTCTGGCGCGTGCCCGACCCTGTCACCGGCTGGTCGCTGCAGCCCCATGCTGAGGGCCGCTGGTTCAATCCGATGTATGAGTATGACCAGTATATTCGGATCAACTCGTTGGGACTCCGCAACCCATCGGAACTTGACTACAAAAAACCAGAGGGGGCCTACCGCATCCTGCTGTTAGGAGATTCCTTTGTCGAGGCGATGCAGGTAGCCTATCCGGAGACATTTGGCCAGCGCATGGCGCAGATGCTCAACGAGGCAGGCGCGCTGCGCGCGGGAGAGCCAGTGCACATTGAGGTGGTGAGCGCCGGCGTCGGCGGCTGGGGAACGGATCAGCAGTTGCTCTGGCTGCAACATGAAGGCTACAAATACGATCCGGACCTGATCGTGCTGGCCTTTTTCGCCGGCAACGACTTCATGAACAACTATATGCCGTTAGAGCTCGCCAACGTCGGCGCCGTGCGCAAACCCTGGTTTGAACTGCGCGGAGACGAGCTTTATCTGCACGACTTTCCCTTTGATCCCGACGCTGCGCGCGAGAGTCGTAACCGTCTGCGCGCCATGTTCGACACGCTGGGCATCCAACCGACCGTCTTTCGCAGTGCAGAGGAACAAAGCGTTAAGCCGTTGGCGGGCCTAGGCGACTGGCTGCGCCGTCATTCAGCGCTCTATCGCTATCTGGATCCGCGCATTCGGCGGGCGGCTCCCACCTTCGCTGCCCGACTGGCAGACGCTGGCCTCATCGAAGCCGGACAGGAAAGCAGCGACCGAGTGCAAGGGCCCGATTACATTCCCATCGCCTACGGCGTCTACGCTTCGTCGCCCTCGCCGGCATGGGAGGAAGCGTTCCGCACGACGGCGGCGCTGCTCTGGGCTCTGCAAAGGGAAGCGGAGCGACTCAACGTTCCCCTGCGCGGGGTTCTGGTGCCGGCGTCTGAAGAGCTGGATACAGACAAATGGCGGCGCATCTTGCAGAGTTATCCGGCCATGCAGGCGCAAAGCTGGCGCACGGAGCAGGCTGGAGAGCAGGCAAAAGTCGCTTTCGCCGCTGCAGGCATCCCATTGCTTGATCTTACCCCACTTTTCCGAGAGCAGATGGCCCAAGGCAAGCGGCTTTACCTGCGCGATGACGGTCATTTCACTTCAGAAGGGCATGTCGTTGCTGCGCATGCCCTGAGTCACTGGCTGACAAGCGACCCCGATGCTGCGGTGCTGAGTGTGCAACGTCCCTTGCCAGCGCTGCCGCGCGCCTGGGGCCATCTCCTATGGCGTTTCTTCATCTGGGCGATCGTTGCGTTGTTGGCAATTTCGCTGTTGTGGAGCATCTATAAAAACGGTCTGCGCACGTGGCTGCGCACCGTGGGACTGAATCTCGGCACGGCAGGGGAGCTGCTTGTCTTCTTTGTTCGTCGCCAGAATTTCGTACTGCTGCCGCTGGCGCTGGTGCTACTCATCTTCGGGGGACTGTTGATCGTGGCGCAGGCGTCGGTGGTTGGACCGTTTATTTACACACTGTTTTGAACGACGCCCTTCTTGCGCACGCGCACAAAATCAAACAAAAATCCAAGACACGCATACGCCGAGCACAATCAGATGCATGGTCTGGTCGACCATGATGCGCACAAAGTCCGTCTGCGTTTGGTTGACGACCCGTCCCCACCACCCTGCGAGGTTGAACCCATCGATCAGCCAGTGAGAGAACAGAAGAAGGGAGAACGCCGCCGCAAGCTGTAGCTCAGAGACGAATCCCCGACCGCCCCACCAGGCCACCAGCACGACGCTGACGCTATACACAACACAGTGCACGATGCATTCCAGACTCCACCAGCGCCCTCGCTTATAGCGCGCCATCCAATCGTTCTGGAGCATCCAATCCCCGATCAGATGACCGAGCAGCAGCCATGTAAACAGCGACATCACAACTTTTGCCCCCAGGAGAAAAGCGATCGGGATTTTTGTGACAGGCTTTGTTACGTCGAGTTGCGCGCCGACGAGCATTGCCCCATAATCAGAGCAGGGTGAGAATGCAGACGAAGGCGCAACGCACACATGACAATGAGAACATCATAGCCGCAATCGTTCTTCGTGCAGCATTTCGCAGCCAACGCAGAGAATGTGAATTCGAGCACACCCGATCGGCGGTTTATGCTATAGCCGATGAACTGCTAGAGACATACGATGGAAAGGGTTTTCACTATGCAGGACGACGCCCTGGCGCGACGGATTGCCTTGCTGCAGGAGATGCCGCTGTTCCGCAATCTGTCGAAAAAAGACATCGAAACCATTGTACATGATCTGCGTCTAAAGGAATATAACCGGGACGACGTCATCTTCCGACAGGGAGATGAAAGCCGCGAAGTCTACTTCGTGCTTAAGGGCAAAGTGCGCATTTACACGACCAGCCCATCCGGCGGCGAAACTTCGATCGCCATCTTTTCGACCAACGATGTGATCGGCGAGCTGGCGGCGATCGATCATGCGCCTCGTTCGGCGACGGCCAGGGCAATCACGCCCGTCCTGTTGCTCAGTATGTCGCAGGAGCGTTTTCTCCATCATCTGGAGAGCCTCCCGCGCTTCGCTATGGCCTTTATTCGCCTGTTGGCGGGCAAGTTGCGATGGACGGCCGCCTATGCCGAATCCATCGCTCAATTCGATGCACCGGGTCGACTGTTGCACATCATCTTGCAGGCGAACGAACAATACGGCCAGGAGCTGACGCCGGGCAAGCGCTATCGCATCGATCTCGGTCTCAACCAAAGCGACCTGGCCTCGATGATCGGCGCGCGGCGCGAGTGGGTCAACCGCATTTTAGCCGACTGGCGACGCCGCAGTCTGCTCGAGTTCGACAACGGCGTCATTCACATTCTGGATTTACCGCGCGTGGTGGCGGAGCGAGATAGCCGGATCGAAGCTAATCGCAGCGACGTCGAGTGGTGAGACGACGATTCGCTCCGGCTGCGCCGAGAGTAGAGAGAAGGAGAACAATTGTGGTGCGCCCAAACTCGAAACAAACTGCACGACGAAAAATACTGAAAATACTGACCCACGCGAATCAGAAGCAGCAAAGACACCGCCCTCTTTTCCCGCCACAGAAGTCAGCGTTCCGGCAAGCTGCACTGTGGATAGTCGTTTGTTTTTTCTTCGTCTCTGCGCCTTCCTCGGTTTTTGCCCAGGAGGCGAATGTAACCCCCGCCGCGGTGGATGCGCCCCAGGTGGAGACGCGCATCTTCCGCCCTGTCGCCGACACGTACGTCGATTCGGCCAATCCGACGCAGAGCTTTTCTAACGCCGACACATTGCAGATATTGCGATTGATCCTGGGCAGCACTACGCTGCAACAGCGCGTCTATCTGCGTTTCAACCTGACCGCCATCCCGCGTGGCTCCTCTATACAAAGTGTTGCGTTGGAGCTGTATCAGGCGGTCGGAAGCGGAAACCCGATCCACGTGCACCGGGTCGATGCCCCCTGGAACGCCGGACAAACCACCTGGAGCAATCAACCCGCTTTCTTCTCCTGGGATCTCTGGAGTGCGCCTGCAACCACCAACGCGTACATCACCTACACCTCTTCCGCCTTGACCACCCTTGTGCAAGATTGGGTGAACGATCCCGACGCCAATTTCGGCCTCATGTTGGACACTTTGGCGACCACCGGCGATGCGCGCGTCTTTCACAGCGTGGAAAACCCCGCACAACAACCGCCCTTGCTGCGCGTGACATTCCAGTTGCCGCCGGTGCGCGTCTGCGACGACGCAGATTGCCTGAAGCCGGTCGCCGACGCCGAGGTCTTCAA
>CALFWA010000004.1 GCA_937928035.1 uncultured Caldilinea sp.
GCGCCCACGCCCATCAGATAGCGCGGCTTGTCTGCAGGCAGAGCCGGGCAGGTGAAGTCGAGCGTGGCGTACATTTGCTCCTTCGTCTCGCCCACCGCCAGCCCGCCGATGGCGTAGCCGGGGAAATCGAGCTGACGCAGAAATTCAGCGCTTTGCAGGCGCAGATCCTCGAAGACGCCTCCTTGCACGATGCCGAAGAGCGCCTGGTCTTTCCTGCAGTGTGCGGCCTTGCAACGCTCGGCCCAGCGGTGCGTGCGCGCCAACGCCTCCTCGTTGTAGGCGCGGTCGAGCGGCGGCGGGCATTCGTCGAGCACCATGGCGATGTCCGCCCCCAGCGCCTGCTCGATCTCCATCACTTTCTCAGGTGTGAAGTGATGCAGCGAGCCGTCAATATGGCTGCGAAAGATCACACCCTCTTCGTTCAGTTTGCGACTGTCGGCGAGGCTGAAGACCTGGTAGCCGCCTGAATCGGTGAGAATGGGGCGATCCCAGGCCATGAACGCATGCAGGCCGCCCATGCGCTCGACCAGGCGATGACCAGGGCGCAGATAAAGATGATAGGTGTTGGCGAGGATCAGCTCGGCGCCCGCCTCATGCAGGTCGCGCGGCTCCAGCGTCTTGACGTTCGCCTGCGTGCCCACCGGCGCAAACGCAGGCATTTGAATCGGTCCATGAGGTGTGTGGAAAACGCTGCGTCGCGCCTGTCCGTCCACGCGTAGCAACTCAAAGCGAAAAATCATAAGCTCAAATGCTAGCACGCAGGCCGAGTGCAAGCAAAAACATAAAGCCGGTGCGATTGCCGCCGAAGGCGCTTTATGCTAAGCTGCATGGGCAAAAAGCCGATCAAGACAGCGGAGGCAATGGGATTGCCATGGATCGAACACCGCCTGCAGCCAAAAGCGACGAAATCGAACTCTACATTCGCACCTACTATTCCTTGCTGCGCAGCACCGGCCCGGTGCGTATTCGCAGCCTGGAAGACACCCATATGGGCATGCGCTCGAACCTGCACCATCTGGCCGACCGCCCCGACATCGACGTCTCGGCGCTGGTCTATTCTGCGCTGCGCCTGCCCGAGGAGATCGTGGACGCGCATCTGGTCGTGATGGGGCAGATGGAGGACGTTTTCGAGCGCGAGGGCTACTTCATCGAGAACTGGCGAGCCGTCAAAGCGCGCGCCCGGCGACGCAAATATTACTACGACGACGAGACGCATACGTTGGCCGCCTTCGTCGCCAGCGTGAGCGACATCGACGATCTGGTGCCTTGCATGACCGCCTTTCAGATCGAGTGGAACAAGATTCACGAACGGCTCAACAACGGTCAAATCCGCGAACATCTCCTGCGCCACCCGGTCGGGGAGCTTGCACTCACCGAGGAGCTATTGGCGGCGATCGGCCAGGCGCTCGACCTGACGCCGGGCGAAGTCGGGCGGTTGACGCAGCTCTGGCCGGGGCCGCAGCTCGCCATCAACCTGCAAAAGGCGGCGCGACGTCGACTTGACCTGCGCATGACCGTGCTGGGCAGCGGCCTGGGCGACTACCGACGCAGCGTGCAGCACTGGTGGGGCAGACTCGAAAGCGCCGTGGCGCATCTGAACCCTGGCGAACGGCCGATCTACTTTGTCAGCAGCAACACCCACAGCCTCGCCAACCTGGTGACCGGCCTCGCCTGGGAGCTGCGGGATGAAGTGCTGGACTATGTGCGCCGCAAAAACCCGGAAGACCTGCTGACCGAGCTGAAGGCGTTGCCCCCAAACAGCCCTGGCCATTTGCTGAATTTCCTGTACTACGCCTCGCGGCTCTATCTGGCAAGCCTGCGCGAGCAAGATCATGTTCGCGCCCTTGTGCGCGAGCGGGAGCGCGCGGCCGGCGTGACGCGCGTCAGCGACCCGCACTGTCTAGACGTGGAAGCGCAAGTCTTTGAATTGCGCTGCATCGATCGAGCCCGCGTTGATCCTCGGTTGCACGTCCTCAGCGATGAAGAGTGGGCGCTGCTCAGCGAAAGCAACGCCTTGATCCTCAACATCGACTATCCGCTCGGCATGGCGGCCTATCACATCTTCAGCCAGGTCAGCACCGCCGTGGGCCGCATCATGGGCGTCTACGTGCTCGGCAAGGCGGCGACGCTCAACGGCCGTGTCGGCGACGTGATGATTCCCAACGTCGTCTACGACGAGCATTCGCAAAACACCTTCCTCTTCCGCAACTGTTTCACCGCCACCGACGTCAGCGGACTGCTCTACTTTGGCACCGTCTTCGATAACCAAAAGGCGGTGACCGTGCGCGGGACGCTGTTGCAGAATCGCCAGTTCATGCACGTTTTCTACGAAGAAGGCTACACCGACATCGAGATGGAGGCCGGGCCTTATCTCAGCGGCATCTACGAGGACGTCTACCCGCAGCGCTATCCGATCAACGAGATCGTGAACCTGTTTATCAACGTGCCCTATGACATCGGCCTGCTCCACTACGCCAGCGACACGCCGATCAGCCGACGCCAGACGCTGCTCAGCAAGAGCATGAGCTACTTCGGCGTCGACGCCACCTACGCCACCTCGATCGCCGTCTTGCGTCGCATCCTGCGCCAGGAGGCCGCGCGTATGGCGCAACTGAAAAAAGGGGCCAGCCCGCTTACGCTGCCACACCGATGAAAGCCATGTTCGCCGAATTCCAACGCCATCTTGACGCTCCGGACATCGAGGCCGAAGTGCTGGCGCTCGACATTGCGCGCATCGGCAACCCGGAACTGGACGCAACGCGCTACCTGAACGTGCTCGACTACCTCGCCCACTATGTGCGGATGCAGCTCTCTCCAGATGCGAGGGGGCGCGCCGCCGCCGAGCGCTTCCTGGAGATCGTCACGGGCGATCTGGGGTTCTGCGGCAATCGAGAAAACTACTATGACCCCGCCAACAGTCTGTTGGACAAGGTGCTGGATCGCCGCGTTGGGCTGCCGATCATGCTTTGCCTGGTCTGTATGGCGATCGGTCGTCGGCTGAACCTGCGCGTGGAGGGCCTGGGGTTTCCCCATCACTTCATGGCGCGCTACAGCGACGCCCAAGGCGCCTGGCTGCTCGATCCCTTCAACAACGTCGTGCTCGAACTCGAAGAGGCGGCGGCGCATCTCTCCCGCCTGATCCGGCGTCCGCTCCAGCTTGCGCCGCACTTCTTTGAGCCGGTGAGCGCCGTGGAGCTGGCGGCGAGGATTTTGAACAACCTGCGCACCGCCTACACGACGCATCCCGACCCGCAGCGACTGTTGCTCGTGCTCGGCTTTCAATGCGCGCTGGAGCCATCGCAACCGCTGGTGTGGCGAGAGCGCGGCGTGCTGCACTATCATCTGCAACACTGGGAAGAGGCAGCGCGTGACCTGCGCCGTTATTTCTATCTGCTCGGCGCACTCCCTTATCTTTTCCCAGAAGAGGCGCGCGGCGTCTATACGCCGCCCGAGCTGGCGACGGACGACCGCAATTTTCTGACAATGCACCATCATATTGCTGAAATTTTGAACCGCATCAATTGAATTTGCTATCATCACACGTCGAAAATGATCGACCTGCATCGAACCAAAAGGAAGAGGAGGAAGTTGTGTTTGCCGGTTCGTTCAAACCGCCCGGCGAGGCAATCTGGTCCTGGAAGGCGCTGCATCTGTTTGTGACCGCGGTCAAGCCGCTCTTCTGCCAGCTGCAGGTTGAAGGCCGAGAGCATATCCCCGTGCAAGGCGGCTGTGTGTTGACCTGCAACCACACCATGGGGCCTGATTTTCTCGTGCTCAGCTACCTCTCTCCACGTCAGGTCTATTTCATGGTCAAGGCGGAGTTGATGGAGGCGAACCGCTGGCTGGGCAAATTTCTTAGCTACAATGGCTGTTTCCCGGTGCGCCGCGGTGAGGGCGACATGGACGCCATCCAGCATGCGATCGACGTCGTGCGTCGCGGCTGCATTTTGGGCATGTTCCCGGAGGGGACGCGCAGCCGCACCGGCAAGCTGCAGCGTGGACGCTCCGGCGCAGCGTACGTCGCCATCCGGGCGCAGGCGCCGGTGGTGCCTGCGGCGGTGATCAACTCGGAGGCGATTTTCAAGCGCTCCAACTACCTCAGCCTGAAGCCGCGCGTGCGCGTGACGGCGCGCATCGGCAGGCCGCTCACACCGCCCAAAGACGCCGATGACCGTCGCTCGTTGCGCGCGTTCACGCGCGATATCATGGCGGCGATCGCGGCGCTGCTGCCGCCGGAGCTCAGAAAATTAACGGAAGAAATGGAGGAAGCGTGAGACTGCCGAAGGACGCCACGCCTCTGTGGCGCTTTCTATATGTGATTGCAACGTTGGTGCGGTGGATTTTTCTCCGTCTGCGTGTCGAAGGCCGTGAAAACGTGCCGGCGCAGGGCGGATGCGTCTACGCTATCAACCACACCATGGGGCCAGACTATGTGATCGTAGGCTACGCTTCCCCTCGCCAGGTCTATTACATGGCCAAGTCGGAGCTGTTCGCCGTGAATCCGTTGCTGACCTGGCTGATCACGGCCGCCGGCGCCTTTCCCGTGCGCCGCGGCCAAGGAGACGCGCAGGCGATCGAGCAGGCGGTGACGATGGTGCGCAGCGGCAAGGTGGTGGGCATGTTTCCCGAAGGCACGCGCAGCCGCACCGGCAAGCTGCAGCGCGGCAAGACCGGCGTCGCGCGCATCGCTATGATGGCCCAGGCGCCGATCGTGCCGGTCGCCTTGACCAATTCGGAGCTGGTGTTGCGCGACCTCTTCAAGCTTAAGCCGCGGCCGCGGGTCACGGTGCGCTTCGGCAAACCGATCCAGCCGGTGGGCAGCGTGGACAATCCAGAGGATGTGCGCCGTCTCACCACGCAGGTGATGGCGGCGCTGGCGGAGATGTTGCCGCCGGAGCGCCGCGGCTACTACGCCGATCCTGCGGCTGTGATGGCGGAGGAGATGCAAGCGGATAACGGTGGCGCCTGAACGCCAGCCGCGCTCTTGTCTTCTAAAACGGCCGGTGCGGCTGTGTATTTCGGCGACGATGTCTTGCAGCTCCGCAAGATCCGACGCAGCGACGTAGCCTGCCAGTTCTCTGAGCAATCCATCCATGTCCGGCCTATAGGCGTACATCAACGCGGCGATGTCGGTTTCATACACGCTGGCGCGAGCAAAATTGCCTTGTCTGTACAGGGAAGGCAACGCGTAAAGCTTGAGCAACAACAGTCCTTCCACAGTCGCTATGGGGACGTTGCGTTCTAGCAAATGCGCCGTTTGGGTGTATTTCTTAGAAACTCGCCTGAACAGGGGGTTGCGCGTGAGAAAAACGTCCACCAATAATTCGCCAAATTTGCCTCGAGCAAAGTATATATCCTGGTCAGAGATTTCCAGTTCCGGCAATTTCTCGAGAGAAGACAGAGCCATCAGGAGATCAAGGTCTTGTGTGTTTCTGCCCTCGACGTAATAGAGCAGGGCGATTCCTCCGGCCAGGACGTATCGGATGCGGCGTTGTTCCAGGAGATCAAAAAACTCCTGCACCGATTCGACAACGACTTGGCATTCATCAGGTCGTCCCGCCCCCCTTGCCAGTTCTTTGCATTGAATGCAACGGCGTTTTGGATGACTTCCCCGATCTGGAGGCTGCTAGATAAGCTCATCCGCTGTTTCTCGCTATTTTTACCCGACGATCGGCGTTAACGACCTCACAGCGGCGGAACGCCGGTTACACTGAACGCACTCCTCAGGCTTGAGATGCACCGTCAATAAGATACATTCTAAATTCTCTCCGATCAATCGAAAAGAATGCAGCGGCGGATTTTCAAGAGTAAAAATCATCCGAATCCATTGCTCCACCGGAAAGAGGCGGAATGGATTCGGATGACAGGGCATCGTCTCGCTCGACGCTGCGCAGCCTTACAGCTCCGCCATTACGCGCGCCAGCGACTCCCGGCTGGGGCGAAGTTGCGCCTCGCTGAGCCGGGTCAACGGCGTCTCGATCAGGTTGAGCGTGTCGATGAAGTTAGGCGTCTCCGGCTCGATGTAGAAGATGCCGGTCAACAGTTTCTGCTGCTGTCGCGCCTCCTCCAGCGTGCGGTAGGCGAGCAGCTTGTCGGTCGGGTCGTAGTCGGCGTTGAGCTTCTTCAGAATTAGCCACGAGCCGTCATGAAGCTGCACTTCGGTTTCGTCCTCGTAGTCCTCGATTTCGATCTGCTCGAAGGAGGGCACGAAGTTCAGCTCATGCAGCGGAATCTCGTGCTCCTTGCCGTAGGCGTAGCTCTTGGTCGACGTCTCATGGTTGTTGAAGGTGACACACGGGCTGATCACATCGAGCACCGCCAACCCTCTGTGGGCAAAGGCAGCTTTGAGCAGCGTCTCCAACTGTTTGGCGTCGCCGGCGAAGCTGCGCGCCACGAAGGTGGCGTTGGCCGCCAGCGCTTCGATGCAGATGTCCAACGGCATGTAGGGATTGGTGCCTGCGTATTTCAGCGTCTGTCCTTTGTCGGCGGTGGCGCTGAACTGCCCCTTGGTCAGACCGTAGACGCCGTTGTTCTCGACGATGTAGACCATGCGCACGTTGCGGCGCACCAGGTGCTTGAACTGCCCGATGCCGATCGAGGCGGTGTCGCCGTCGCCGCTGACGCCGATGCCGGTCAGCGTGCGGTTGACGACCAACGCGCCGGTCGCCACCGAAGGCATGCGGCCGTGGACGGCGTTGAAGCCGTGGCTCATGCCCAGGAAGTAGGCCGGCGTCTTGCTGCTGCAGCCGATGCCGCTGAACTTGACGACGTTCTGTTGTTTGAGACCCATCTCCCACGCCGCGTTGATGATGCGCGCGCTGACGCTGTCATGGCCGCAGCCGTTGCAAAGCGTCGAGTCGGCGCCCTTATATGCGGTCTTTTCCAGGCCCAACAGGTTGACCTTGGGTGCGCGAGCGGCGGGTGTGCGCGTCGGTGTTGCAGTCATTTTTGCATTCCTTCCTGATTTGCAATCTGTTCCGTAATCCAGCGCGCCGAGAGCGGAAGACCGTCGCACTTGGAGACGGAGATCAGCTTATTCCCCAGATCGTGCAGCTCGACCAGCAAGATCTCATAGAGCTGGCCATCTCGGTTGTTCTCAACGACGTAGACTCGGTCGTACTTCTCGACAAAGCTGTGCACCTCGTTGTTGATGGGCAGGGCGCGGATGCGCAGGTAGCTCGTCTCGACGCCTCGTTCGCGCAGGCGGTCGCGCGCCTCGACGATGGCCGGATGGTTGCTGCCCACACTGATGATGCCGACGCGGGCACCCTCCACTTCGTCGGCGATCGGCCCGGGCACCAGTTGCGCGGCGGTCTTGAATTTGCGCGCCAGGCGCTGGATGTTCTTCTCCCAGTCTTCCGGACGCTCGCTGTAGGTGGCGTATGCGGTGTGGCCGGTGCCGCGCGTGAAGTAGGCTGCGGCCGGATGGTCGGTGCCCGGCAGGGTGCGATAGGGAATGCCGTCGCCGTCCACATCGAGGTAGCGGCCCCAACGCTGGCCTCCGTGTTTCTCTTTGAATTGCGCCAGTTCCTCGGCGGTCAACACCTTGCCGCGATCCATCGGCTTGTCCGGATAAGTGAACTCCTTGGTGATCCACAGGTTCATGCCGATGTCCAGGTCGCTCAGCACGAAGACCGGCGTCTGCAGCCGCTCGGCCAGGTCGAAGGCGACGCCCGCCATCTCGAAGCATTCGGTCGGGTCGGCGGGGAAGAGCACAGGATGCTTGCCGTCGCCGTGGCTGAGCGTATAGGCGGCTAGGATGTCGCCCTGGCTGGTGCGCGTGGGCAGGCCGGTGCTCGGCCCCATGCGCTGCACGTCCCAGATCACCGCCGGAATCTCGGCGAAGTAGCCATAGCCGACGAATTCGGCCATCAAGCTGATGCCCGGGCCACTGGTGGCGGTCATGGCGCGCGCACCCGCCCAGCCGGCGCCCAACACCATGCCGATGGCGGCCAGCTCATCCTCGGCCTGGACGATGGCGTAGGTCGCAGCGCCAGTCTCCGGGTCGCGGCGCAACTCCGCCGCATATTTGGTGAGCGCCTCCGCCAGGCTCGAAGAAGGCGTGATCGGGTACCACGAGGCGAAGGTGAAGCCGTTGTAGATGGCGCCCAGTGCCGCCGCCGTGTTGCCGTCCACCAAGAGCGTCCCCTCGTTGAAGCCGGTCATCGGCCGCACACGATAGGGCTGATCGTTGACGAGGTTCGCTTTGGCCCAGTCGTACGCAGCGGTGACCATGCTCCAGTTCAGCTCGATGGGTTTGGTCTTGCCGCCGAAGTTCCACGCCAGCGCCGCCTTGATCTCGTCCATGTCGATTTCGAGCAGGTAGGCGGCCACGCCCACATAGACCATGTTGGCGATGTAGCGCTGCAAGTTGTAGGGCAGGTTGGCGGCCTTGACCAGACTCTTCACTGGCATCGGATAATATTTGACGTCCTTGCGGTGGTTGGCGATGGGCAAGGAGTCATCGTAAAGGATGATGCCGCCCGGCACGACGCTCTCCATGTCCTCCGCCACCGTTGCGCCGTTCATGCAGATCATGATCTCCACGCGCTCGCGGCGTGCGAGATACCCATCCTTGCTGAGGCGGATGTTGTACCATGTCGGCAAGCCCTGGATGTTGCTCGGGAAGAGATTCTTGCCGGTCACAGGGATGCCCATCTTGTACAGCGACCGGATCAGCATGTTGTTGCTGGTCTGGCTGCCGGAGCCGTTTACGGTGGCCACGTTGATGTTGAAGTCGTTGATGATTAACTGCTCCACCTGTTCGGCTCGAGATTCTTGCACCATTACGCTCATTGATTTTCCTCCTGGCTGAGCGACACAAAAATCGCTGAACACAAGTTTTGAAACAATATCTAAACCGGCCCAAAACGCCGTTTAGCTCATTGTAGGCGCCGAAATCATGGCGCCGTTCGCCTTTTGGGGCATCTCCATCGAGACGCCGCGCGCGTTGAGTAGCCGCATATGCTCGATCAACAGCTGTTTGCCCTTCGCCGCTTCGCCCTGGCAGATTGCCTCGACGATGCGCTCATGATAGCGCCACACCTCCTGCAGATAGGCGTAGTCAGCGTAGGTGTTCAGTTCGACCGCCTCATACGCGTCCCAGTAGGCCTCCAGCAAGCCGACCACGAAGGGGTTCTCCAGCCGGCGATAGATCGTCAGATGCAGCTCCCGATGCTCCGGATAGGGAATCTGGATGCGCGGCTCCTGCAGCTTTTGCCAGGCCGAGGCCACCAGTGCGCGCAACGCCGCCAAGTCCTCTTCCTGCAAGAGCGCCACCGCCTCTTCCCAGTAGGCCGTCTCCAGATGAATGCGCAGCCCGCTGAACGCCTCGAAATAGGCCGGGTTGATCGCCAGCGCGGCCAGCAGGCTCAGGCGCACGGCGGGCAAGAAGCTGTATTCGAGGCGCACGATTCCGCGCCGCGGGCTAGCCTCCACCAATCCCAGCATCCGCGCCACCTCAAATTGCTCACGCAGCTTGCCGATGCTCATCCCCGTCTCCTCACTGATCTCGGCCAGGGAGGGGAGGCGTTCGCCCGGCTTGTGACCGTTGGCGAGCAAGTAGCGCAGAAATTCAGAGTCGATTTTTGAGAGAATCATTATGCTCTGGTCGAATGATTCATCGGATTATTACGATTAATACAATTGATTGTAAAAATCGTATCATACAACCGCGCAAAAGTCAACTTTAACTTGAGTCGATTTCACCTGATTGCAATTGTTGGGGGGGCCGTCTCAAGCCGCCGACCATGCCTGCAGAGAGCAGCTTAGTCTGCTCGAGCACCGTCTGGGTGTTCGATGATAAATTCGGTCATGCGGGCCATGCATTCTCCGGTTTATGGCTGCCAGCACCGGCATTGGTGTTTTCACGATCAAGCGCCCATCGCGCAGGATTGTCGGCGATGTATCGACGGATGCGGTTCAGCGATTCATCGTTGCGGATGATGTGTTCGTAGTAGTTGCGTTGCCACAACCGCCTGGGAAACGGCGGCCAACCGCATTGTTTGACCCCGCGTATGTAGGATACCGTGGTGATGGATTTGAAGGCGCCAACGATGTCGCCAACCGTAGGGGCAACCCTCGTGGTTGCCCCTACGGTCGGCCCGTCCGTGGTTGCCCCTACGGTCGGCCCGTCCGTGGTTGCCCCTACGGTTGGCCCGTCCGTGGTTGCCCCTACGGTTGGGGGCGTGATATTGTTGGGGGCGGGCACGAGGCCCGCCCCTACGTCCGCCGTCACGCCTGCGCCGACATTTGCGCCTACATTCGCACCGACGCCCGCCGCAATCTTGTTTGTCCCGATGATGACGATAATGCCGTGCACATGGTTTGGCATAATGATGAACGCATCTAATTCGATAGTGGAGAATCGTTGCGGCAATGCTTCCCATTCCGCCAGGATCATGCGACCAGCTGCGTTCAATTGCATCTCCCCATTTATAACCTCACCGAACAGATGCATCCGATCTTGTGCAACGATGGTGATGAAATATGCGCCGGCCTGCGAATAATCGTAGCCCTTTAGGCGGATGCTGCGGCGATTGACGCAGGTTCTATGCCCGCCTGGGTCTATGGGTGTCGTCATAACCCCCCTCTCCTGCAAAAAACGTTCCGCATCCCTCACCCGGATTTCACCGTAGATGAGCTTCGCCAGCAGCGCATTGCGCAGATCGGCAAGGGTGCAGACATTATATCATCCTCAGCCTATTTCTTCGTTTGCGCGCCTCAGCAGCTTGATATTTCAAGAAAAGATCGTGATTGACAGGATGCGAACATTTGTGCTAAACTGTGGCCTATCAACGGCTTATTCACCGACAAGGAAAGGGTGCATCGTGGCGCAAGCACGCAAGCAGGAAAATCGGGAAACTTCCAAGGAGTCTGCAATGGAGACGGGAAAGAGCAAGGCGTTGGAGACGACGCTGGCCAATTTGAATAAAAAATATGGGGAAGGCATCGTCATGAAGCTGGGCGAGGCCACGAAGCTCAACGTGGAGTCCATCCCCAGCGGCAGCTTGAGCCTGGATATTGCGCTCGGTGTCGGCGGCTATCCGCGCGGGCGCATCATCGAAATCTACGGTCCAGAAAGTTCGGGTAAGACGACGCTTTGTCTGCACGCCATTGCGCAGGCACAGCGCAACGGTGGCATCTGCGGCTTCGTCGACGTCGAACATGCGCTCGATCCAACCTACGCAGCGAAGATCGGCGTGGATGTCAACAACCTCTACGTGAGCCAACCGGACACCGGCGAGCAGGCGTTGGAGATCGCCGAGGCGCTGGTGCGCTCCAACGCCATGGACGTGGTGGTGGTGGACAGCGTGGCGGCGCTTGTGCCACGCGCCGAGATCGAAGGGGAGATGGG
>CALFWA010000005.1 GCA_937928035.1 uncultured Caldilinea sp.
CGCCTCGGCGGCGGAGTTGGGCGCCAAGGTGGACGCCAGCGCCGCCACCGTCGTCCGCCTCTGTCAAGCCCTGGGCTACGATGGCCTTCCAGGACTTCAAGAGGCCATCCGCGCGGAGTTGCCCAGCTACCTGACCGCCGTAGAGCGGCTGGAACAACGCATCACTGCACTGCCTGAAAATAGCGAGTTGCCTCAGCGCGCCTTTGCATTGGATATTCAAAACATTCAACGCACAGCCAACACGATTGATCCATCGGCATTCGATGCAGCAGTGCGTTGCCTCGCAGGCGCCCGCGAGATAGTCGTCGTCGCTACGGGAGTCACAGCGGCTGTCGGCCATTTTTTGGCCTATTCGCTGGAGGTCATCGGCTTGCGCGCCCGCGCAATCCTAGATGGCGGCGTCTCGCAGGTCGTGACGCTCGCCCACCTGAGCGCAGAAGATGTGGTCGTCGGCCTCGGCGTCTGGCGTTATGTGCGCTCCACCGTAGCCGCCATGCAGCAGGCAAAAGAGCAGGGGACCACCACCATCGCCATCACCGACAGCATCGTCTCGCCGCTGGCGCGTCACGCCGACTATGCCTTCGAGGTCGCCACCGAAGGCGCCATGCACAGTCTGTCGATGGCGGGCGCGCTGTCGCTGATCAACGCGCTGGTCGCCGCCGCCTCGCTGGTCGATCCGGCGCGCACCAGCCGGGCGTTGCAGCAGATCGACCGCCAGTTCATTGCAAGAGAGCTATTGACTTTATGAAGATCACCCTCGTCGGCGCCGGCAACGCCGCCCAAACGCTCATCGCTCTCTTGGGAAAGACGCATGAAGTGACGGTCTTTGCACCGTTAGCAGACGAGGCGGAACGGTTACGTACAGCTTGTGCAGCGGAAGGAGTGAGCGCCATCTTTAGAGACGGCGTTCAAACTGGTCGCCCCATGCACATCACCGCGGACCCGCAGGAAGCAGCCCGGTGCGCCGAGATGATTCTGCTGGCGACGCCTGCCTTTGCCCATGAGCCGGTGCTCGCTGCGTTGGCGCCTTACCTGACCGAGGATATTCGAATTGCAGCCTTGCCTGCACGCGGCGGCTTCGACTGGATGGCGCAGCGCAGCGTCGCCCTGCCTCCTCGGACAACGCTCATCGGCCTGCAGAGCTTTCCGTGGGCCTGCCGAATCCGAACCTGGGGACAGCAGGTAGAGGTGCTGGGCGTCAAGGCGGAGGTCGATGCAGCCGTCTGGCCGGCGGAGAAAGCCGAAGAAGCGCTTGCGCAGCTGGAGGCGCTGCTCGGCGTGCGGCTGCGCCTTTGCTCGAACTTCCTGGCATTGACGCTGGCCAACCCCGGCCAGTTGATTCACCCCGGCATCATGTATGGCCTGTTCCACGAGTGGGATGGCGCATCTTTTGTTTGCGAAGAAGCCCCCCTCTTCTACGGCGGCGTCGATGATTTCACCGCCGGCATCCTGCAGGCGCTGAGCGATGAGGTGCAGCTTCTCCGCCGGGCTTTGGAACAATGCGATCCCGCCCTTGATCTGCGCTGCGTCGAGCCGTTGGACGTCTGGCTGCGCCGCGCCTATGCAGGGCAGATCGACGACCCGAGCCATCTGCGCAGCGCCTTCAACACCAACCGCGCGTACGCCGGACTGAAGGCGCCGGTGCAGCGCCTGGAGAACGGACAGTGCATCCCCGATTTCACCCACCGCTATCTGAGCGAAGACCTTCCATTTGGCCTGCTGGTGACGAAGGGTGTCGCAGCGTTGGTTGATGTCGCCACGCCTGTCATGGATCGAATCGTCGCCTGGGCGCAGGAACGGCTGGGGCGCAGCTATCTGGTCGGGGGGCGCATGGCCGGCCCGGATGTGACGAACAGCCGTGCGCCACAACGCTTCGGCATCGGGTTGAGCGAGCTATTGACGACGGTTGCACCTGTCTCACCAGCCTCCGGTCTATGAAGGGTCATCAGGTGGAGGCTAGGGAGGAGGAAGCGCGACCCTCAGATTGAGCCGCACACTTTGCATAGCAAAGGAAAGCGATAAGAGTGCATTCGGGAGGAATGGAGAGTTAGCAACGATGAGTGACCATGAAAATCCAGCCGCCAATCCACGGCGCGCCGCCCACTGGCGCGCCGAAGAACAAGGAGAAGGTCGCCCCCACAAACGCCGCGTGATGGTGGGCGCCATCGGCAAGTGTGTGCACAACCTCGGCGTCGAAAACTTCGCCGACTGGATGCAAGATCGCGGGGAGGGCTACTTCGCCGTCAAGCTGGGGCCGGCCGTGCCCATCGAAGAGGTGATCAACAAGATCCGCGAGGCGCGGCCGGAGGTGGTGGGCATCTCCATGCGCCTGGGTGACCTTCACATCGACAAGCTGATCGGCGAGTTCATCGAAAAGGCCACGCTTTATGGCCTACACCCCAAGGAGAGCGGTATCCGCTACGCCTTCAGTGGGTTGCGGCCGGCGGCCAACGTCGTGCGCGCCATGACCGGCCTCCCCTTGGAGGAGGATCGCTTCAGTCGTGAAGATGAGCGCCACTACGACCTGGACGAGGTACGCGCCGAATTCGCCGAAAAACCCCACTTTCAAGGCTTCTTCGACCTCGTGGCCGACGACTATATCACCATGGAAGAGCTGGAGCGCTTCGCTGCTGGCGAGAGCCGCACTGTCTCCAAGGCGCCGGTGCAATGGTCAGACTATTTGGTAGAGCGTATTCGCCAGGTGCGCGAGCTGGAGAACCGACCGGTGATCCGCGCTCACATCGGCATCGCCGCCGAAACGATTGAGCCGACCGTCGCCGCCATCGAAAAGCTGGCCGATGCTGGCGCATTGGAAATTGTGTCACTGGCGCCTGACCAGACGTCGCAGGAGTTGCTGGCCAAGTTCATCCGCGGAGAGGAGGACCCCTCCAAGTATCTGGCCGGACAGGGCGGCGCGCCCATTCGCAGCATCGACGATCTCAAGCGGCTCAAGGCTGCTACGCAACGCGGCAACTATCCCCTGACGCGCATCTACACCGGCACCGACGAGCTGGTGGAGCTGGCAAAGCTTTTCGAAGAACATCTGAACATGGCCTTCCCGGCCGTGCCCATCTTTTTCTATAACCAGATCGACGGTCGCGGGCCGATGTCGATCCGCGATAGCTTCGACGAGCACTATCGCACCATCCGCTGGTGGGCAGAGCGGGGCAAGCCGCTGGAGATCAATGACCCGCATCAATGGGGGTTGCGCTATGCCTCAGACGACATCCAGGCAGCCGATCACGTGCTCGTAGCGGTCATTGCCCTCAAGTTGGGCATCAAGAACTACGTCATGCAGCAAATGTTCGAGCTGCCGCCGACCATCAGCGCGCTGGACGACCTCGCCAAGATGAAGGGCGCCTACGAGCTGATCGAGCCGCTCACCCGGCGCTTCGACTTCCACATCATCAAACAGACGCGCAGCGGCTTGCCTAGCTTCCCACCGAACTTAAACCAGGCCAAAGGGCACCTGGCCTTCGGCATCTACACCCAGCTCTACATGGAGCCGGACATCCTGCACGTCGTGACCCATTCGGAGGCGCACCACGAGGCGAGCGCCGAGGACATCATCGAGTCCTGCGAGATCGTCAAACAGGTCTGCTGGGACTTCGCCAAAGGCGGCGTGCCCAATATTTGGGCCGATCCCAAACTGGCGGCGCGCAAGCTAGAGTTGCAGCGGGGCGCCATGTACATCCTGCTCCATCTCGCCATCCTCGGCGGCTACGAAGGAGAAGTGAACTGGAACAATTTCTGGGAGTACGCCAACCCGCCCGCCGAAGACGACGGCGGACGCAATTTCGAGACGTTGCTTTTGAGCCTGATCGATGAGGCCAACTATTCGACGGGCGAGTGCGGCCTCATCAGCCCAGACACGCTCGACCTGTCGTTGCAGATCGGTCTCTTTCAGGGGCCGCACATCACCGTCGTAGATCGGCGCTACGAGCTGGCCGGCGCCTGCCGCACCCATGTGGTGGATGGTCAGTGTCGCTGCTACGAGTGGAACGGCCATCCGGTCGCCAGCGAGTTCGAGCGGGTGGACCTGGTGCGCAAGACCTTCCCCTGGTATTTCGACCGCTCGATCAACCACACTGCCGACGCTGCGACGACCTATGGTCAGGATGCCGAAGAGGAGCGCATGGACGCCGCCGCAGTGGAGCGCTATCGCAGGCAGGTGGGCGTCACCGGGCCG
>CALFWA010000006.1 GCA_937928035.1 uncultured Caldilinea sp.
CGGCGCGCCTCAGCGCTGGCGCCACGCGCTTCGTTGCTCACGATCAAGGCGGAGGGCCGTCTCCAATCGACCTCATCATAGGCCACGGAAGCGTGGGCGTCGGCGAGATAGCAGGGCATCGCAGCCGGCAGCAGCGACTCCACTTCCTCCCAGACGGCGCAGCTTCGAATGGGCAGTCGAAAATGTGCGCTCATTCCTGCGCGCAACACCTTGTCATTGAAAGGATCGACGGCGCCCGGCGCAAAAATGACGCCTTCACAGCCGGCCGCCTCGGCGCTGCGCACCAGCGTCCCTGCGTTGCCCGGATCGCCGACGCCGTCCAGGATCAAGAGCAGGCTAGGGTGCTGCGGCCAGTTCAGGTGCGGCAGCGGCAGCACGGCGGCGATCCCCTGTGGCGTTGTGGTTTCGCTGAGCGTCGCAAAGACCGCAGCGCTGCAGGGCAGGCACTCGCAGCCCGCCTCCTTCAATTGCGCCAACAGCCTCTGTCCCTCCTCCGACGTCAACAGGTCAGGCGCGTAAAAGACGGAAAATGGCCGGGCGCCGCTGCGCCACGCATCGCCGACCAGGCGCACCCCTTCGACGAGCACCCTGCCTGCGGCGTATCGCCCTTTGCGCGTGTGAAGCTTGCGCGCCTCTTTGATGCGCGAATTGGCTGCGCTGATGATCATCGCACCGCCCAGAAAATTCGATCTAAAAAATTCGGCAGGAGCCTTGAGACTCCCGCCGAAGCAGTGTGCATGGAAAAACGTGGATTGGCAAATCAGCGGTGGTCAACTCAACCAGTCAACTGGGCTTTGACGACTTCAGCCAGTCGGGCGAAGGTGGCGGCATCGTTGTAGGCAATGCTGGCGAGCACCTTGCGGTCCACCTGCACGTCCGCCTTCTTCAAGCCATGGATGAACTGGCTGTAGTTGAGACCATTCTGCCGGGCCGCCGCGTTGATGCGCTGAATCCACAGGCTGCGGAAGTCGCGTTTGCGGTTGCGCCGGTCTCTATATGCATAAAACAGCGATTTCAACATGGCTTCGTTGGCGCGGCGGAAAAGCTTCGAGCGCGTGCCAAACTGCCCTTTGGTGAATTTCAGCACCTTTTTATGGCGCCGGTGTGCGTAAACCTTCGGTCTGGAACGTGGCATGATTTTTCTCCTTTCGTGAAGGCGGGTCAACAACCGATTTGCTTGTTGAGCCGCTTACATAGCCGTTCACGTGTGGCGATGGTGCACTCTTTTTGAATTATTTGGCGGCTCGCCCCGCCATCACTTTGACCTGTTTGACGATATATTTTACGTCGCTGGAAACGGCGTGGCGGAACGCACGGTTTTTGCTGGCGCTCTTGCGGCGACGCAGATGCGAGCGGCCGACCAACATGCGCATCACCTTGCCGTTCTTGGTCAGGCGAAAACGCTTGGCCGTCCCCTTATGTGTTTTCATCTTCGGCATTATGGCCTCCTCTCGGTCTTGTCAATTTCTACGTTTTCCATGCACATATTTCATGCTTGCATTTTCATGCACGCATTAGAACGCGCCTACAGTAAAAAACGGGCGCAAAGGCCCGTCTGCTGCGAACCGCAGTCGCTCAGGATACTCGACAATGGCTGAAATGTCAATTCATGGATGGGTGAAATTTGCGGTCAGTTCTGAGGCGCCAGCACCATCACCATGCTGTTGCCGTCGAACGTCGGCATCGACTCGACGGTGACCACGTCGGCGGTGTCGTTCGCCACGCGCTCAAGCAGGGAGCGCGCCACCTCAGGATGTTGCATTTCTCGCCCCCGAAAGCGAATGCGCACGCGTATTTTAGCCCCTTCTTTGGCGAATTTGCGGATGCGTGAGATCACGACATTGATGTCGTGCTCGTCGGTTTTGGGCCGCAGGCGCAGTTCCTTCACTTCGATTTGTTTTTGCGCCTTGCGCGATTCGCGTTCACGCTTCTGTTTTTCGTAGAGATACTTACCGTAGTCCATCAGTCGACAGACTGGGGGATCGGCGTTGGGCGCCACTTCGACGAGGTCCAGCTCCTGCTCCGTCGCCAGCGCAAGCGCCTCGCGTGTGGACATGATGCCTAGTTGTTTGCCGGTGCTGTCTATGACACGCACACGCGGCGCTCGGATTTCCGAATTGATGCGCGTCGAATCAGTGGGTGAGCCTGAACGTTGCATACCTGGTCTCTTGCTAATAAGGAGGCTCCTTTCGCGCCTAAAACTTCAAGGCGCAGTGCACTCACTTTTTTCCTTCTCCGTAAGTCTGCGGTGAGTGCACTGCGCCACTCTTACACTATATCAAGAAGTATAACATCCCGCCTCTGGAGCGTCAAGTGTTTTACAACAGGAGAGCGTACAAATCGGCAGGGCTTCTATAACGTCAGGGCTCGAGTCGCAATCTTGTCTTTCACCAGCGCAAGGAAGGCATCAAAGCTCATGTCGTTGATGCGCGAGCCATCGCGCTTGCGCAAAGACACGGTACCGTTCGCAGCCTCCTGATCGCCGACGACGAGCATGTAGGGTACCTTCATCAACTGAGCGCTGCGAATCTTAGCGTTCATGCGTTCGGCGCCCAGGTCGGCGTCAGCGCGCACGCCGGCGGCCTGCAACTCCCGGGCAAGCCGCGCTGCGTAGTCGTTGTGGTCGCTGGTGATCGGTATGACGCGCACCTGCTGTGGCGCCAGCCAGACCGGGAAGGCACCGGCGAAGTGCTCGATCAGAAAGCCGACCATGCGCTCGTGGGTGCTGAGCGGCGCCCGATGGATGCAGAGCGGCGTCTCTTCCTTGCCCTCGCGGGTGGTGTAGACGAGATTGAAGCGCGCAGGCACGGCGAAGTCCACCTGATTGGTCGCCAGCGTGAACTCGCGACCGATGGCGCTCCAAATTTGGACATCAATTTTAGGGCCGTAGAAGGCGGCTTCATCGGGCACCTCGACGTAAGGCACGCCGCCGTTGTCCATGGCGCGGCGCACCATTTCCTCGGTCTTGAGCCACAGTCGCTCGTTGTCGACGTATTTTTTGCCCAGCCCCTTTGGATGGTGCGTACTCAGCCGCATGACGAATTTGTCGATGGCGAAGATCTCGAAATAGTAGCGATAGAGATCGATGACCGCCATGAACTCTTGCTCGAACTGCTCCTCCGAACAGTAGATATGGGCGTCGTTCATTTGCATCGAACGCACGCGCATCAACCCGAACAACTCACCGCTCTTTTCATAGCGGTAACAGGTGCCATATTCGGCCAGACGCAACGGCAAGTCGCGATAGGAGCGCGGCTTGCTGGCGAAAATCTTATGATGGAACGGGCAGTTCATCGGCTTGACGTAGTAACGAACGCCCTCCAGCTCCATGGGCGGGAACATGCTCTCGGCGTAGTAGGGCAGATGGCCGCTGCGCAAGAAGAGGTCTTCCTTTGTCAGATGGGGCGTGCGCACGCGTTGGTAGCCGGCGCGCTGCTCCGTCTCGATCGCCAGTTTTTCCAGCTCGGCGATGATGATGGCGCCGTTGGGCAGCCAGAGCGGCAACCCGGGCCCGACCTCCTCGTCGAAAATGTAGATTTCCAGCTCGCGGCCCAGCTTGCGATGATCGCGCTTTTTCGCCTCTTCGAGCATGGCCAGATACTCGTTCAGCTCTTTTTTGTTGCGCCACGCCGTGCCGTAGATGCGCTGCAGCATCGGATTTTTCTCGTCCCCGCGCCAGTATGCGCCGGCCACGCTCATCAGCTTGAAGCCGTCGGCCGGAATCTGCCCCGTGTGCTCGACGTGAGGGCCCCGGCAGAGATCCTCAAAGGTGTCGTGCCGGTAGGTGCTGATCACCGGCTTTTCTTTCGTCTCATTGCCGTATTCGTCGATGCCGCCTTTCTCCAGACCCTCGATGAGCTCGAGTTTATAAGGCTGGTCGGCGAAAATCCGTCGCGCCTCCTCGGCGGTGACCTCCCGGTAGATGAAGGGGTGCTTGCCGGCGATAATCTGGCGCATGCGCTTTTCGATCAGCTCCAGCTCCTCCGGCGTGAAGGTGCGCGGCTTTCCGTTTTCATCCTTGCCGAGATCGAAATCGTAGTAAAAGCCGTTTTCGATCGGCGGGCCGATGGCGATCTTCGCCTCCGGGTGCAACTCCAGCACCGCCTGCGCCATTACATGGGCGGCGCTGTGACGGATTCTATAGAGCTGTTCATCTTGCGGTGAACGATCTTTTTGCAGGGCCATATCGAATTCCTTACCGATGGAGAACGAACTTTTTCCCAGTCTGTCAAAGACCTTCTCAGCATCAAACGTTACATCAAACGTTACATCAAACGTTACATTGGAATCTCTGCTGCTCGCAAATCATCTCTTGCGCGAAGCAAAGCCAGAGGGATCGGCCAAATCCATTTTCCGCCGCGCCGGCAGGCCTTTGCCCACGCCCTCATCGACCACCTTAACGCCGAATCCGCAGTGCGGTGTCAAGGCAAACCAACGCACGGGTTGAAGCGAGGCGTCAGATCGATCCCGTTGGTCGATCTTCCAGGCGAGTGGATGGCGAAGCTGTCCGGCCGAACGCGCCGGCCCCTTCCGCCAGCCACGCCGCCGCCCACTGCGTGAGATCGAACAGATAGCGCAACCCTGTCTCCACCGGCTGGGTGGCGATCCATTCATCGGTGCGATGGGCGTTGCCGCCTTCGGTGACGCCGATGCAGACCGCCGGGACGCCGCGACTGAGCGGAATGTTGGCGTCGGTGCTGCTGATGCGCATCGAGAGCTGCGGCTTGACGCCTAGCGCCTTCAAAGAGGCGATTGCCGCCTGCACCAGCGGGTGATTGTCGGGGATGCCGCCGCCCGGCCGGTCGCCGATCACGGCGGCGGCGACGCTGACGCCCGCCTGTCGCCAGCGCGGCGTCTGATAGCGCGCCAGAATCGCGTGCACGTCGCGCTCGATCGCCTCCAGTGCGGTCGGGTCTTCACTGCGCAGGTCCAGCTCCAACGCAGCATGTTGCGCAATGGTGTTGACCGACGTGCCGCCCTCGAGGACGCCGATGTTGAAGGTGGTGCGTGGACTCTTAGGAGGGCGCAGGTGTGCGATGTCGGCGGCGAGCTGCGCCAGCACATGCACGGCGCTGGCGACTCCAAAGTCGCTCCAGCTGTGGCCCCCGGGCGCAGTGACGTGGATGCGATAGCGTCGAATCGCCAGCGCCCGATGCACCACGCGCGACAATCCCATGCCCTCGATCACAAGCGCTGCGCCGATCGCCTGGGGATCGTCGGCCGTCAATCGCTCGAAAGCTGCGCGCATGCCGCGCAGGTCGCCGTTGCCTTCTTCGCCGACGTTGGCGAGAAAGATCAGGTCCACCGGCGGCGTTGCGCCGCGGGCGACTTCGGCCAGCCAGAGCAGAGCCGCCACGCCGATCGAATTATCTCCCAGGCCGGGGCCGAAGAGACGGTAATGTTGGGGATCGCGTTGGATGGTCAGGTCGACTGAATGAGGAAAAACCGTGTCTGTGTGCGCCGAGATCAGAAGCGCAGGGCTGCGACGCGCGCCAGGAAGACGCGCATACACATTGTGGAGATCGTCGAGTTCCGCATCATATCCTAAGCCGCGCAGATGGCCGGCAACCCACGCCGCGCGCTCCGCCTCGGCGCCGGTCGGCGCTGCTATCTGCTGGATTGTTACGCCGAGTTCAATGACTCGATCCCTGTCTTGTCGGAGATGCGCTTCGGTGGGCGCGCCTTCAAAATTTTTCAACGTCACCCGCTCTCCCTCATTCACCCAAAACAAAAAAGCTTCATCCGCATGGGACGAAGCTTACGCCGCGTGGTTCCACCCATCTTGCCTTGTTCGAGCACACTCTTCGGGGTCTTAACATTCACCCGTTCAATGCACCGAGCAGGCCACTTCCATCGCCGGTAACGGGGCCAACCGGGATAGCTTACTCAGCCTCGCTTTCAGCTATCCGCTCCCAGGGGGTCTTGACGAGGTGTTCCCTGCAATGCATTCCAGCCGACGTGCATCGCTCTCTGTAAGGACTTCCGCCGCCAAGCTGTCCTGTTCAACGCTTTATCTTTTCAATTGTTCACCGTGTGGGAGATACTGGACTTGAACCAGTGACCTCTACGATGTCAACGTAGCGCTCTAGCCAGCTGAGCTAATCCCCCAGAACAGAATTTAGTATAGCACGTTCAGAGGGAATCACAAAATTCTGACGCCGTTCAGTTAGGGAAAAGATAACCGCTTGGGCCGCTGTTCAGCGCCTGAATGGCGTGACCGGTGTTGATCATGAACTCCAGCAGTTTGGACTCGCGCGCCAGCAGATAGCTTTCCAGCGCCAGCATTTCCGGCACGCCGACCGCTTCCAGCAGTTTTTGTTTGTCTTGCGGGCTGACCTGCAGCGAGATCGCCACCAGGAAAGCCAGCGTCAGCGGGTCCTCTGGAAGGCGATCGAGCGTAAGATTCACGTTCGCCGCCTTGGAGAGCAAATCCACGTATTCCAGCACCTGGGGACGCACGCGCTGGCTCAACTCCATCGCCCGTCGCGTGGCGCCGTTGATCACCGGGAAATGACCGACTTCGGCGGTGAGATAGCTGCGATCATGGTGCAGGCGCAAAATGCGGAAGCGCTGGGCGCCGACAGCCACGATGTTCATGCGCCCATCCTCCAGTCTCTCCACGCGGATGATGCGGGCCGCCGTGCCCACTCGATGCGGCTCGGCCGTCATGCCCACCTCTTCGCCGTGCGCAATTAGCGCCACGCCGAAGGGCAGATGCTCTTCGATGCAGCGGTTGATCATTTCACGGTAGCGCATTTCAAAGATATGCAGCGGCAACACCATCCCGGGAAAGAGCACAACATTCTTTAGTGGAAAGATCGGCATTTGCATGGTGCGGCTCCGCCGCGTTTGCTCCAGTTCCGGTGGATCGAATGAAGATTGAGGCTCTTTCATCTCACTCCAGATTTTCATCCTCTTCATTGACGGTGGAAAAGTGGTCATCGTCGACCTTCATCAATTCCCTCATGACGACGGTGGCGTAGGCGCCTTTGGGCAACGTAAACCTGGCGATAAGCTTCCCTTCGGACGCCTCCACCGCCAGGTCGGGAACCAGAAGTCGCCCCACCCGCCGCGAGCCTTCGATGCGCGCCTCTTCAAAGTGCATCAGAGTCACCGACGAAGACGCCAGGATTTGTTGCTCGAGCGCTCCCGCTTCGGCTTTGGCCTGCCACATGCGCGAGCCGTAAATCGGCGCCGTAAAATTGATCTCCTGCGCAACATAGCGAGGCTGCTCTCGCTCTACATCCTCGACCTCGAACATGCCGCCGGTGGCGACTTTCTTCGCCACGTCGCCTGTCAGCAAGTGGTCAAAGGCGCCGATTTCGAGCCGCTGCACCAGATAGCGGTTGCAAAGGTGACTCTGGTAGCTGGAGATCAAAAAACGACGCAACCACCGATCCCTGATCGATCGTCGCCTCAGCAACAGCTCCAGACCCTGATAGGCATTGGCGCCCTTTTGCCCAAAACGCTGCACGCCGAAAAAGTTCGGCAATCCTTTCCGTCGAATCTCGGCGGCAATGGCCTGACTGCGCACAACCGCCTCATCGAGCGTCACGGCCAGGTTGGTGACGGTGATCTCAAACCGATTGGCAAGCAGATGACCCGGGCGCAATTTGTTCCGGTGAAATTGTGCCCAGTTGACCTGCACCGGCAACTCCGATTCAATGCGTCGAACTGCCTCATCGATGAAAGCGGTGGATTGATAGCCTACGTTCAGGCTGAAGGTCTGCGTTGTCGTGGCCCATTTGTCCTTCAGCCCGGCAAAGCCGACCTCCCCGCGTGCAAGGCCGAACAATCGCTCCAGACGAAGCTGCACTTCCCTGGTGGTCAACCCGCTTTTAGTCAGGTTGACGTAAAGGTGCTGCCCTTCGCCGCACGCCTCATAGAGAGCGATCTCTTCGACCACAAAGTGATCGGCTTCCGCCCGCAGCCGTCCACCGACGCCGGGCAGATGGGCGGTCAGATACGGCAGCGCCAGATTCAATTCATTCATATTATTTTGCATAATGTTGAAGAGCGATGCAGGAAGGGAGGTTCCAAAACTGTGTTGCGTGATTCGTGTTGCTTGTGTTCTTTGCGCAGTCGCCGTCGAGCAGACCTTCATTTGGCGTTAACGTAGACCTGATGATAACAGATCGCCGTGCTTGCGCTTCCCAGGGGACGGAAGCCCGCCTCTTCCGCCAGCCAGCGCACGGTCCCCGGCATCGTAAACGAGGGATTGTAGAACTCATCCGTGACGCCGAGGCGAGCGCCTGGCTTGAGCACGCGGCGCAATTCATTCAACGCCGCCAGCTTGTCGGGAATTTCGCCCAACGTAGAGACAACGATCGCAAGGTCCGCTGCGTCATCCGGCAGGGGCAGGTCATAGGCTCCGCAATGATGCAATGTCACCCGATCGAGCACGCCCGCCTCCGCCAGGCTCCTTCTTGCCCGCTCCAGCATGGCCGCCTGCAGATCGACGCCATGCACGCGTCCGTTTTCGCCGACCATGTGCGCCGCCGTGCGCGTGAAAAGCCCGGTGCCGCAGCCGAGATCGAGCAAGGTCATGCCGGCCGTCAGGCCGTGAATGTCGAGCGTCTGCCCCGGATCGAGCGCTTGCACGCGCCAGGGATGCTCGAGAAGGTCGGCGAAGCGCCATGGAAACGGATGCGGCTGCAAATGGTTCTGGGCGCGCAGCGTGACATTGAAGCCGACAAAGGCGCCTACTCCGCTGACGGCCAGATTGGCCAGTGCATCGACGATTCCCGCCACGATTCGATCCTTTTGTAGGGTTGAATGTAGGGTTGACTGCTAGAAATTGCAGCTTGAACGCCTTAAACTTTTTCTCCCTTGCCATCCCCTTTGGGTGGAGGGAAGCGAATCTTCAGCACGCCGTTGGCGAAGACGGCGCTGCTGGCCTCGCGCTGCGCCAGGACAGATGGCAGCAGCATTTCTCGCTTGAAGTTGCCGATGTTGATAAACAGTTCGTCTCCGCGCTTGGTTAAGCGCACTTTCTCCAGCTCTAGCCGAGGCAGCGGAAGACGCAACACCAGGTCTTCACCCTCTTCCTCGATCGATTGCGCCTGGCCGCGGAAAAAGAGCTGGCTGGGATCGCGGCCTTCAAAGAGATCGTCGGCGAGTTGACGCAGTCGTTCCAGCCCCACCATTTCCTCGTCATACCAGCGCGAGCGCAGGATCGGCAGCGGGTAGAAATCGCGCTCAATCTCCCCCAGATAACGCGCCTGGATTTCCTGCAGATGATGCAGATACGGGTCGGCGCTCGGCTCTCCCACCCACGCCTTGCCGAAGCCGTTGCTCTGCACGCCGGGCAGGATGCGGTTGATGATCGCAGCATCCACCGGATAGCCGAACAGAGAAAGGTAGGTGACGGCGCGAGCCCCTTCTTTGATCACCATTTTTTCAGGATTTAACACGATGCGATAGCTGGTGATGTCTGGATTGGTGAGCACTTTCTGGAGCTCTCTGACCCCTTCCACCAGCGAATTCAGCCCCGACACCAGGTCTTTTTCCGGGGCAAGGCGGTTGAGCAAGCCGGCGGCGATGCGGATCGGCGCCTCGCCCCAGCTGCGCAGCCGCGCCACGTACCATTGGAAGCTTTCGGGCATAGTCAAAAGCCGCATCGTCTCGCCGGTCGGCGCCGCGTCGACGATGACGCAGTCAAAGCGTCCTTCGTTGGCCTGTTTGTTGATATGCAACAGGCTGACCACCTCTTCCATGCCGGGGATGATGGCCATCTCCTCCGCCACCGCCTTGCTCATGCCCTGACGGCGCAAGATGTTGCCCACGTAGCCCTGCATCTCCCCCCAATGCTCGCGCACTTCCTCGACGACGTTGATCTCCTGTGCATAAAGGTTCGGCGCAACCTCGATCGGTTGTGCGCGCAGCGGAATGTCCAGGCTGTCGGCCAGGCTATGGGCAATGTCGGTGCTGACCACCAGAGTGCGATAGCCGAGGTCGGCGCAACGAATGGCGGACGCAGCGGCCGTCGTAGTCTTGCCGACGCCTCCCTTGCCCAGATAGAGAATGATGCGCATGGCGGCTGCGCTCCTTCATTTTGACTCAACGCTCGACCGTTCTCGTCGAGTCAGGCTGACGAGAAGGACGGCAACCAACAGAAAGACGGCTGCAAAAGCCAACGTCATCGCTGCGCGGCTCAGCCCGAACCAGCCGCGGATGCGCCACCAGTAATACGGCAGTTGCATCCAGTATGTCCAGTGAAACGGCCATCGATGACCCACCTGCAACACATATTTGCCCATGTGATGGTGAGGGCTCCACACCACAATGTAGGCGCGACCGCCCACCAGGGCGCGCGTGTCGATGACCGGGCCGGGATAGTAACGGGCCCGTGTCAAAACGTCTTTCATGGGCGCCACCAGTTGCGTCGGCGGCGTGGCGACCACTGCGCTATAGCCTGCGGGCAGCGGGATTGGCAGCTTCTGGGCGTCGGCGCTGTAGGGCAAGCTCTGGGCGACGATGGCAAACGCAGGCGTCACTGCGCCTCCGATCGGCAACATCGGCACCAATAGTTGAACGCGCAGGCGTTCACCGGCGCGACAATCGGCGGAATAGACGTGCACCTGCCCGGGCTGCCCAAGTCGGTTGAAGATCAGGCGTTTGGAGTGAAGATCGGGCAGGCGCAAGCTGCTTTGCAGAGAGCCGCCGGGCAACGGCGGAAACAGAGGTGCGCATCCGGCAAAATCGAAGGCCGTTCGAGTGGGTCGGGCTGCTTTTGTCGCCATAATCCGCTAGTTTGCATACATCCTGGCAAAATGACTCCAAAATTGATTGTGTATCAGCGTATCAGGATCGTATATCTGCTCGACCTTGAGTCTATCATCCTCATTGAAGCAACGCCAATTCGGTGCATTCTTCCGGTGCAGTTCCGATGGGTTGTGCAAACAGGCTCAAGAGCGACTGCACAGACCCAGAAAAGCAGCATAATTCTTTGCATCTTCCGGCCTATATATTCCGGCAACCGGTTGAGATTTTCATTGTCATCGGGCGCAGAGCGACTACGGCAACGTCACGCTGTCTCCGATCGTTTCTCCGTCGACGGTTACAGGCAGGCGCACCAGCGTGACGGGATTGTAAAGGCCCACTTTGAGCGCAGCGTCTGCCGGCGCTGGGAGGGTGTGCAGGGTGACCAGAAATTCGCCTGGCTGCCAGCTTCCTGTGGGAGCCGGACCGTCCTCGTTGACAGGCGGCCCATCTTGCTGCGCAAGGATGGCGCCGTCGGACCCTTCAACGTGCACGAAGATATGGTGCGGCGGCAGCAACGGCTGAATCACCTGCCAGTAGAGGCGCAGCAGAATGCGCCCGCGGTCCAGTGGCTCGAGCGTGTAGCCATAGAGCAGGGCATGAGAGCCGAGCTGGGCGTGTGAGGAAAGACGAACTGCAGGCGGTTGTTCTGTAAACACTGCACGGCGCTGTTGGAGCTGGATAGCTCCCAGCGCGACCGCTGGCGTCTTGGCCTCTCGCTCTTTCAATTGAAAGCCCGCCACCAGCCGGTAATCGCCGCTGCTCAATGCGCCGGGCGTGAAGAAGTGCACCGGAACCTGCAAAAGTTCGCCATTGACCAGCGCAGGGGGAGCTGCGCCCGGCAGAGGCCATCCTTCGTAGCCGGCGACGCCATTTCCCCGACGGTCGAGCAGGCTGACGTACAGCAGGCGATCCGAAGGCGCGTCCTCCTGCGCTTGCAGAAAAAGCGTGACGGCCAGCTCGGTTCCGGCCAACAGCGGCTTTGCAGGGTCAGGGGCAGTGAAGCCTAGAAAGGCGACGCCATCCTGAACGACCGGCTGCTCCAACGGCGTGCGCATCGGCAGCCGTGCGGGCGATTGCGTTTCTTCAGGAGGCAGAACCGTGACACCGCCGATCGACGCATTCACGGCGTCGCCGCCGCGGATGGTGAGGGCAGCGGCGCTTTCGCCGCGCGCATCCTGCCGGGCGACGCTGACGCCGAGGGTGTACGCGCCGGGCGGCAATCCCACCGGAACGATTATACCCACGTTATGACGCTGTTGAAATCCCGACTGAACGGAAGACCAATCCGCCGCATACTCACGGCTGCTCCAGACATGGCCTGCGTCATCGAGGATGCGCAAGCTGATGTTCAAGTCGGTCGGTTCGACGACCTGCCAGGTGAGCGCCACCGCCACCGGCTGATTAGCTGCCTCGAGGTGTCCGCTTTCCATACGGGCCTCGATTAACCTCACGACGCCGAAATCGACAGTCTCCATGTCGACGCTCAGCGGTGTCGGCAGCTTCGCCCAGGCGGTCAGCCGCGTGGCGCCATACCAGCGATTTTCCAGGTTGAACGCCTGCTTTGCCAGATACCCCTCGATTTCATGCGGAAGTGTGGCGCCGAAGGCTAGCGGCTCTGGAAACCAGAGCGCGCCCTTCTGCAACGCAGCGTCGAGCATCGCCTGCACTTCCGCCGACCATCCTATGACGCGATCGGAAAGTAGCAACGGCGCAGGGCCGGTCACGAGCGAATCGCGCTGCGGCGCATAGGCGCGCCAGTAGCCCACCTGCCAGGGAAAGATGGCGAGCATCGCATCTTGGTTGCGCCCCTGTTGGATGATCTGTCGCACGATGGGGCGATAATCTTCGTCCGTGTAGCGAGGGGTGACGTAAAAAGCGATGACGCCCCCCCCTCCGGCGATCACCCACAGGAGCAGCGCTATTTTTCCTAAGGATGCGACGCTCCAAAAGCGATCGACGCTCGCCGCCAGCAGCAGCAGCGCATAAGGCAGCGCAAACAGGAGCAACCGTTCGCCGCCCTCCGGAAAGAACGGAAAGCGCAGGTTCACCAGCCAACCGCCGACCAGCGCCGTGACGACAAGGACGCTGAGTAAGGCGATGGCGCTGTGTTCCGACGCTCCGTCCGGCGTAGCCGCGCTGTCGGGATTCGGCGATGGCGCCTGGTTGCGACGCCACAAAACGAGCGCAATCAAGAGCAGAAACGCCGCTGCTCCGGCGAAAAGGAGCGGCCACGGGGCGCCTCCCACCGGCCAGGCGATGTGCCCACCGCTGAAGGCTGCCAGATGGCGGGCGGCGTACTGGAGCGGATCGAGCGGGCTGTCTCGATCGGAGGCCACCTTGTGACCGACGTAGGCGGTGAGTTTGGGCAGGGTGTAGAAAAGCCAGGGCGCAAACAGCGCTGCGATCAGCGCCTGCGCGCCGACGACCGGCCAGATGCGATGACGCCTGCGCCGATGCGTAATCAGCGTCCATGCCAGGTGACCCAGCGGGATGAAAACGAAATAATAGAGCGTATACAGCCCTGCTGTGGTGACGAGCGCATAGCCGACCGGCGGCCAGCGTCGCATGCGCTCCCTGCTCGGCGGCTGCATCCACTCCCAGAAAAACGCCGTGCTGACGATGCTCAGCGCCATGCCCAGCCCGTACATGCGCACCTCCTGGCTGTAGAAGAGATGCATCGGGTTGAGAACGAGCAGGCCGACCGCCAGCAGCCAGATGCGCGGCCGATCTGGAAAGAGCCGCCAGGCCAGCCACGCCAGCAAGGGAACGGCAAGCGCCCCCAACGCCACAGACAATAGGCGCAGGATCGGCGGCGCTGCGCTTCCCCATAGCGCGATCCATCCGTGCAAGAGCGCATAGTAGAGGGGCGGATGGATGTCGTGCGCTGTGAGGTCGAGCATGCGCGCCAGCGGCTCGGTGGCAAAGTAAACGCTGTAGCCTTCATCCCACCAGAGCGGCTGCCAGGAAAGCCGCAGCGCCCGCAGCAGGACAGCGACGCCGGTAAGCGCCACAACCATCCATGCAAAATGCTTTCCTTGCCTTGAACGCACAGAATGCGACGACAGGAGGCTTGTGCTCATGGCAGGTCACTGTTTTTCGTAGCGAACGTACAGCTCCCGATTCGCATCGTTCGGCCTGAGCGCAAAGGTGGCAGCCGGTCCAACCGCTGCACCACCGCCGTCGACCAGCTGAACTACCCAAGTCCCCGCCGGATTAGCTTCCTGAAACTCGACCTTCATATTTTGGAAGCGCTGGCGCGGGCTGGTGATCGGCCAGGTGAGGCCGGCGGCGTCACTGGAGAGCACGCTGACCGGCAGATCGACGCCATCTTTGCTCGCGCGTAGGCTGTAGCCCGGGAGCGCACGGTCCCCTTCGTAGACGTACAAAAAGATGCGCACGAGCGGGTTGCTTTCGGGGAATTGCTCCTGTGCGACCAGGGCGAAGGGAAAGGTCGGAGCCGTCGGCTCTGCGGGCGGCGCTTCGGTGGGCGACTCTTGAGGAGGGGCCGTCGGCGCATTTTGCGGCGGAGGTTGCGGAGCAGGGAGCGGCGTCGGCGTGGGAGCGATCACCACCGGCCCACCTGTGTTGTCGTCGACGTCGACCACGGGTACGGCGTCCACCGGGCCGTCGACGTCGACAAAGGATTGATAGACCCAGGCGGGTTGCTCCTCGACGCAACAAATTCGCCACCATTCGTCGTCGGCGCTGCGACCGGTGATCGTAAATTGGTCTCCGCGCATTCCCAACCGGATCGGCGGATATTGCTGCCCAGGCCCGCGGCGAATGTTGACCAGATCGTCGTTGAGGACGCCCAGCACGGTCTGCGCTTCTGCGCCGGGAGCAGGCGCTTGCGAAGGTTGACCGGAGGTGCTTTCGCTCGGCATTGGAGCTTGAGATTCGCCAACTGCTGCAGGCGCAGGGGGAGTCGGCGACGGCGGTTGTCTGGGCGTCGGCGTGAAAGTGGGGTGCGGTGAGCGCAGGGGCGCAATCGGCTCTTCCTGCACTTCGCGTCCGCCAAAACAACCGGCCATAAGCAAACCCGTGACGCCAACCAAAATAAACAACGCAATGTTTCGTCTTGTCATTTTGAACATCCTGAAGGGTCGGCGTGCGATATGCTATCGCACGCGCACAAACCCGATATAGATCTCTCGATTTGGATTGTTGCAATCCGTCGAAAATTCTACAACGTCGGAAAGTTGATTGCCGGCGCCGTCGCGCACCCAAACTTGCCACGGCCCCTGGCCCAGCAACTCGCAGGGACGGGGAGTGGCAATTTCACCGGGGGCCGGCGTTGGCTGTAGCGGCGGCATGTATTCATATTTATAGTTGTATTTGACGCGATTGCCTGCGCCCGGCGGCGCGCTGAACTCCACGACGTTGGAGCTAGGGCGCTCGCCCCGCGTGTTGGGGCGCTCCACGCCGCGAAAGCGCACATCGAGGAAATAGCCTTCGGCTGGCTCCTCCGGCCGATTGGGATCGTTCAGCGTCCCCACGAAGAAGTACGCCCAAATGGTCAGGAACTGATTTTCGGTCGGGAAGAACTGGGGCCCGATGGCGCGCTCGAACGGATAGGGCGTCGCCGTCGGCGTCGGCGTCACCGTCGGCGTTTCGGTGGGTGTGAAGGTGGGTGTGAAGGTGGGCGGCGGTTGCGCCACCACCAGCGCCACCTGTTGCGTCTCGTTGACGATGCGCACATGCGTGGCCGCCACCCACACCGAGACGCCGTTGACGCAGCAGACCTCATACCATGTCCCTTCGGTGTTGCGGCCGATGATAGCGATCGGGATGCCGGGGCCGAGCTGCGCCACCAAGGGATATTGAACGCCCGGGCCGGTGCGCAGGGCGACGAAACCGCTATCGACGATGATGAACGGCGTCGGCGTTGGGCCAGGCGTAGGGGTCTCCGTCGGCGTCGGGAGAAAGATAGGAGCGGCCCCGGGCTGCGCCAGGGCAGTCAACTGCGCTTCGAGAAAGACGGCGGTCGCCGTCTGTTCCAGCGGCGAAAGCGTTACAGTCGGTGTCGGCGTCTCCGTCGGGGGCGGCGTCGGTGTGTCGGTGGGTGGAATCGCAATGATGATGCGGTCGGCATCAAGCGTTGGCTGGATCACGATCACACCGGGTGTGCCATCGCGCGGGGGCGTGACGACGACCAGAGGCAACAGTGCTTCGGGCGTCGGCGTGAAGGTCGGCGCCAGGGTGCGCGTGGGCACGGGCGTCGGCGGCGGCGGCGCCAGCAGGTCTACGAAGGCGCAGCCTAACGTCGACCCGAACAACAGGAGGACGGCCGCCAGCCCCGCCAGCCTCTTGCGATGGTGAAGCAATTTTTGCTTTTCGATTGAAACAGAACGAGAGAAACAGGTTGCAGGAGTGGCGGTGTCGACGGATTCTGACAACACAAAAAGCCTCGTCGCTGCATAGCGTCGCAGATGATTTTGTTTCAAAAAACGTTGAAGCCGGTTGTCGCCCATAATACGCGGTGCAGTATAGCATGGAATCGACGCCAGGAATGAATCGTAAACGGCGCATCAAAATTTCGCCCAAAGAGCGTCCTTTGTTAAGATATAAGTCTGTCTGCGTTTCGGCGCCTGACATAGAGTAATAGCAGTCTATGGACTTTTAACAACAGAATCTGGCTATCATTGTAGGTGCGGTTCCCAGCCGCACGTCCTCGGCGCACATGCTGGAGTGAGAAACTACCCGGGCCCACGTCGTATCGTAGGCGCGATTCCCAGCCCGCGGCCTCGGTGCGCTGCAAGGTTTTGCGCAGCGCCTACAGATTGCCAGATTGATTTGTGAAATTCCATCAGGCTGCAAACCACGTATCTATATGATGCGCTTGTTAAAAAAGGAGAGAATTATATGGCGCGTGTAAAAGTGTTGCTGGTCAAGGACGTCCCCGAGCTGGGAAACGCCGGGGAAGTGTACAGTGTTGCGGGTGGCTACGCACGCAACTATCTGATGCCGCGCGGGCTGGCCGTGCTTGCCACGCGGGGCGCGCTCAAACAGGCGGAGGAGATCAAAGCGGCGGCGCTGCGACGGCGTGCGCGTGAGCGCGCCAATGCCGAGGCGCAGGCGCAGATGATCATGGGCAAACGATTGCTCTTCACCGCCAATGCCGGCGAGAACGACCGTCTCTACGGCTCCATCACCACGGCGGACATCGCCGAAAAACTGTCGCAGGAGCTTGGCTTTGAGGTGGATCGCCGGCGCATCGAGCTGGATCACGGCATCCGCGAGCTGGGCATTCACACCGTCTCCATTCGCCTGATGCCGGACGTGACGGCCACCTTCCAGGTCGGCGTCGTACGCGAGGGCGAAGACTGGGCCGCCGCCGAGGCTCGCCAGGCCGCCAAAGCGCAGGCGGCTGCGGCCAAAGAAGCGGCGTGAGCCACGAGCAAAATTTTTACGTTTCTTATCTTAATCACACATAAAAAGTGCGGGCGGAGCAAGGGTTTTTTCGGCGCTCCGCCCGCACGCATAATCTCTAATCTCCCTCCCGCCGTCCCCTGAGCAAATCTTTCGCCAGGCTCCCTGGAATCTGACGAATCGAAGCAAAGCGAATGCTGTTGCGGGTTCGGCTTCCAGCCGGGAGACCGCTGCGTCACGCCGGAGGCGACGCCCGGATGTGGACGCCCAAGGCCGAGATCTTCGTCAATGGAAGTTTTCTCGAAATCGGCGGAAAAATCGCCCTCTGTTCGGATATTCCGAATTCTTCTATCGACGCCTTCCTCTTTGATCCGATATGATGGCTTCACCGCAACTCAGTTGAGCATTTGACCGCCATCGCTTTCGGAGCCTGTTTTCAACAAGGAGGTCTAAGTATGACTGTGGCAGTACACGCCCCAGCCCTGGAGACGCCTGTCGCCGCCGCACGGCCCATGAACGGCCGCGAGTATCTGGAGAGCCTGCGCGACGAACGGGTCGTCTATTTTCAGGGTGAACGAGTCAAGGACATCACCACGCACCCCGCCTTTCGCAATTCGGCGCGCATGGTAGCGCGCTGGTACGACCGCCTGCATGAGCTGCACGAGGAGGATGTAGCGCGCGGCGGCCCGGAGAGCTGGAAGTGGACGCAGCCGACGGACACTGGGAGCGGAGGATGGACCCATCCGTTTTTCGCCGGCTCACGCACGATGGAGGAGCTTGTCAGGGCACGTGACACCATCGCCGAGCTGCAGCGCGCCGTGTACGGTTGGATGGGCCGGGCGCCCGACTACAAGGCAGCCTTCACCGGCACGCTCGGCGCCAACGCCGAGTTCTATGCGCCCTACCAGGAAAACGCCCGCCGCTGGTATCGCAAAACGCAGGAAGCGCTCATCTATTGGAACCACGCCATTGTGAATCCCCCGGTGGACCGCAACCGTCCTCCGGACGAAGTCGGTGACGTCTACATGCATGTCGAAAAGGAGACCGACGCTGGCCTGATTGTCTCCGGCGCAAAGGTGGTGGCAACGGGCAGCGCCTTGACGCATGTCAACTTTATCGCCCACTATGGCCCGCTGCCCATCAAGGAGAAACGTTTTGCGCTCATCTTCGCCGTGCCTATGAATTCACCCGGCGTCAAGCTGATCGCTCGCACCTCCTACGAGTACAACGCAGCGGTGGTGGGCAGCCCCTTCGACTACCCGCTCTCTAGCCGTCTGGACGAGAACGACTCGATCTTAATTTTCGACAACGTGCTTATCCCCTGGGAAAACGTCTTCGTCTACGGCGACGTGGAGAAGACCAACACCTTTTTCCCACTCTCCGGTTTCGGTCATCGCTTCCCCTTGCATGGCGGCACGCGCTTCGCCGTCAAGCTGGACTTTATCACCGGCCTGATGTTGAAAGCAGTTGAGGCGACCGGCGTCGCCGAATTCCGCGGGGTACAGGCGCGGCTGGGCGAGATCGTCACTTATCGCAACCTCTTCTGGCATCTCACCGAAGCAATGGTGCGTAATCCTATGCCCTGGGTAGATGGTTATCTGCTGCCCAATTTGGAGGCTGCCTTCGCCTACCGCGTAATGGCGCCGGATGCCTACGTCAAAGTCAAGGATTTGATCGAGAAGGATGTGGCAAGCGCGCTCATTTATCTCCCTTCCCATGCCGCCGACCTGAAGAATCCAGAGGTGCGCCGCTATCTAGACAAATTCGTGCGCGGCTCAAACGGCTACAGTGCGCACGATCGCATCAAACTGATGAAGCTCCTCTGGGACGCCATGGGCACAGAGTTCGGCGGCCGCCATGAACTTTACGAACGCAACTACGCCGGCAACCACGAGAACATTCGCATCGAGACGCTCGGCGCAGCGATGGCGATGGGCGTGGCTGACCGATTAAAGGCTTTCGCCGAGAAGTGCATGGCGGAATATGATCTGGACGGCTGGACCGCGCCCGACCTGATCAACCCCGACGACGTGAGTATGGTGGTCAACAATCGTTAGTTTTTCAAGCGCTTTGCTCTGTTATTTTCTAGTTCCAGGAGGAGGCAACCATGTCTGAACCGATCTTTGACACGCATCAACTGGCGCATGTCGAAATTTTGACGCCCAAGCCCGACAAGACGCTCTGGTTCTTCCGCGACTTGCTGGGCATGGAGGTCACTACGCAGGAGGGGCAATCGGTCTACCTGCGTGCGTATGAGGACTGGTATCACCACACGCTGAAGATCACTGAAGCAAAGGAGTCAGGGCTGGGGCATGTGGCGTGGCGCGCTAGCTCGCCGCAGGCGTTAGAGCGGCGCGTGAAGGCGTTGGAAGACTCCGGCTTCGGCAAGGGCTGGATGGACGGCGACCTTGGTCACGGCCCCGCCTATCAGTTCACCACGCCGGACGGTCATCGGATGGAGATTCTGTGGGAGGTGGAGTATTACCAACCGACGGAAGACCAAAAGACGCCTTTGCTCAACCGGCCGCAGAAGCGACCGTTGCGCGGCGTGCCGGTGCGCAGGCTCGATCACGTCAACCTGCTCGCTTCGGACGTTACGCCCAACAAGAACTTCATGATGGAGCGCCTGGGCTTCCGCCTGCGCGAGCACATCGTCCTCAACAACGGCGTGGAAGCCGGCTGCTGGCTCAGCGTCTCGCCTCTGGTGCATGAAGTTGCGCTGATGCGCGATGGCAAGGGCGCGCGCGGACGGCTCCATCACGTCTGCTACTGGTACGGTTATCCACAAAATCTCAACGATCTGGCTGATGTCTTCCGCGAACAGGAGATCTTTATCGAAGCGGGGCCCGGTAAGCACGGCATCAGCCAGGCCATGTTCATGTACGTCTATGAGCCGGGCGGCAATCGCGTGGAGCTTTTCGGCGACCCGGGTTATCTGATCTTCGATCCGGCCTGGAAGCCGATCGTCTGGACGGAAGAGACGCTGGCCGCCGGCATCGTCTGGTTCGGCGGCAACCTTCCCGGCGAATTCTTCCTGTATGGGACGCCGCTCGTGGAAGAGAAAGAGATGACACCGGCATGAACAGGGAAGGCGACAGAGGGGAGAGGAAACTACTCTACCCTCTGTCGTTCCGACTGTGTGAAGGCAGGCACCCAGAGAACCTTCGTTGCGTGCTGCTGGATCAAATCGGACAACGGGCGTATACTGAAGTTTCGTCTCTCGCCATTATTCAAGACTCATCGCATTCTCCAGCGTGGAATGAACTCCACTCTGGACCGACTGTCCTGTGTAATGGGCAAGCGCCGGTATTCTGATTTGTCAGGAGG
>CALFWA010000007.1 GCA_937928035.1 uncultured Caldilinea sp.
GCGCGTGCGCGATATTCTCGCCGAACTCAGCCCGCGATTAAGCTATCTGCGTCGGCAGGCCGAGCGCGCCCGCGAGCGCGAGCAAATTGCCCGCGACCTGCAGGCGTTGCTGCGCGAATGGTACGGCTATCGCTGGCACGCGACGCTGCGTAGGGTCGAGCAACATCACGCCGCCGAGGCTGCGCAGCGGCGCGAAGTCGCAGAGCGCCAACAACAACTCGCCGCCATCGGCGCAGCCATTGCGCAACTGCGGCAGGCGCAAGGCGAAGCTCGCGCTCAACTCGCAACTCTCCACGCCGAGAGCAGCGAGCTTCACCGTCAGGCCGAGACGACGGCCCGCGATCTGGCCGTCGCCCAGGAGCGGCTGCGCCAGCTGCAAGCGCGCAGCGAGGACGCCGCACGCGAGCTGGCGCCGCTCGATGTGCAACGGACGGCACTGGCCGAACGGCTGGAGGAATTGCGCCGCAACGTGGAAAAGGCCGAAGACGAGGTGCGCAAACAAGCGCGCCTCGTGGAGGAGACGCAAAACGCCGTCGGCTTGCAACAAGAAGCGCGCAGCCGCCTCGCAGCGCAGCAGGAGACGCTGCGCCGCACGCTGACGCAACAGCAGCGGCGTCGCGCCGAAATCGCCGGCCTTCTAGAACAGATCGCTGAACGCAGCGCTGCGCTCGAAGTCGAGCGCAGCCAACAGCAGCAGGCGCTTGTTGAAGCAGAACGCACCCAGGCTACAGCCGAAGCTGCGCTGGCCGAGGCGGAAAAAACGCTGCAGACGATTGAGCAGGAAGCGCACGCCCATCAATCTGAAATCGCTGTGCTCGAAACGGAAATCTCGGCGCTGCAGCAGGAGCAACGCAGCGCCGAAGATGCCCGCCAGGAAGCCGACCGCACTTTAGAGCGTCTGAAAACTCGCCAAGACCTGTTGCAGCGGCTTCAGCGCGAAGGCGCAGGTTATGCAGGGGGGGTGCGCGCCGTCTTGCAGGCGCAGGCGAACGGCCGGCTGCGCGGCGTTTTGGGCACGGTCGCAGCGCAGCTGCGCGTGCCGCCTCACCTGGATAGAGCCATTGAAACTGCGCTGGGCGCCGCCCTGCAGAATGTCATCACCCAAAGCTGGGAGGACGCAGCCGCCGCCATCGAGCTGCTCAAGGAGCAGCGCAGCGGTCGCGCCACCTTTCTGCCGCTGGATCGACTGCACGTGCAACCGCCGATTCCGGCGCCCAAACGTTCCGGCATTCTGGGTCTCGCCGTCGAACTGGTGGACTACGCGCCAATGGTCGAAGCTGCCATGCAGCAGTTGCTCAACCGCGTCTGGGTGGCGGAGACGCTCGCCGCCGCGCGCGCAGCGCTTGACGCATACAAAGGCAACGCGCGGCCGACCGTCGTAACGTTGGAAGGCGAGATCATCCGCCCCGGCGGCGCAGTGACCGGCGGCAGCGAAGGAGGTCGTGGGGACGACTCGCTGCTGGCGCGTGAGCGCGAGCAGCGCGAGTTGCCCGGTCAGATCGAGCGCGCCTCGGCTTTTCTGCGAGAACGCGCGGAAGCGTGCAGCAAACTTGCAGGTGAAATCGAAGCGAAGCGCATCGAAATTGCCCGACGACAACAGGCGCTCGCCGAGCTGGCGCGGCGAGAACGCCACCTACGCGAACAACTGGAAGAGCTGCGCCGGCAAGTGGACCGCAGCGTGCAGATGCAACGCTGGCGCAGCGAGCAGATGGCGCAGGCCGACGCAGAATGGCGGACGCTGATCGAACGCAGGGCTGTGCTGGATGCAGAGGCAACGGAGGTGGAGCGGCAGGAGCAGGAGAGCCTGCAGGCGCTCGGAGCGCTGGAGGCAGAGCTGCAGACGGCGGACGCCGATGCGCTGCTTCAGGAGCTGGCCAATCGTCGCGCCGCCGCGGCCGAAGCGCAGGGGCACCTGCGCAGCCAGCAGGCGCTGCTCGAATCGACGAGGCGGACGTTGCAAGACATTGAGATCCAAATGCGCAACAAAGAGCAACAGATCGCAACGCTCAACGCCGAGATCGAGGCGCTGCGCCGGCGGATCGAACTCTTGACGCACACCGAAGAGACGCTCAGCACCCAGATCGAAGCCCTGCAGCAACGCATTGCGCCGGTGGAGCAAACGTTACATCGCCTGGAGGCGCAACAGGCGGAGGAAGAACAACGCGAACGAGCGCAGCAGCAGGCGCTGCGTCAGGCGGAGAGCCACCTCAACCAGGCGCTTTTACAGTTGCAGCGCAGCGAAGACGCGCTACAACAGCTTCGCAGCGAGATCGAAGCCGATCTAGGGCTTGTCCTGCTGGAAGAAAGCGCCGACGTCGCCTATCAACCGCCGCTGCCGTGGGACGCCGTGGTGCAGCAACTGCCGGTGGTCGAAAGCGCGCCGGAGTTGCTGGAGGTCGAGGTGCGCGAGATGCGCGCGCGGCTAGCCCGGCTGGGCGGCGTGAATCCCGAAGCCCCGCGCGAGTACGAGGAAGCGGCGGAGCGCTTCGAGTTTCTTTCCACCCAGTCGCAGGACCTGGAGGCCGCCTCCGCCGACCTGCAGAAGGTGATCAAAGAGCTAGATGACCGCATGGAGATCGAGCTGCGGCGAACGTTCGAGGCGGTGGGCAAGGAGTTTACGCGCTTCTTCCAGCAGCTCTTCAACGGCGGAATCGCCCACCTGGAGCTCACCGAGCCGGACAATATCAGCCAGAGCGGCGTGGAGATCATCGCCAGGCCGCCGGGAAAGCGGCCACAAAGTCTGGCGCTGCTCTCCGGCGGCGAACGGGCGCTGGCGGCCTGCGCCCTCATCTTCGCCATCCTGCGCGTCAGCCCGACTCCTTTCTGCGTGCTGGACGAAGTCGACGCCGCGCTCGATGAAGCTAACGTCGATCGCTTCCGCCTCACTGTGGAAGAGCTGAGTCGCGACACGCAGTTCATCATCGTGACGCACAACCGTCGCACCCTGGAGGCCGCCAATGCGATCTACGGGGTGACCATGGGCGCCGACGGCGTCAGCCGAGTTATCAGCCTGCGGTTAGAAGGTGACCGCATCGTGAAGTCTGACGGGGCTTCCGATGCGGCCGATCTGCGCACGTTGGAGGAAGAGATTCAGATGTAAAGACAGGCTTGCTTTCTTGCGCCCAGTGCAAGCGAAAGAGCGCAAATTGGCGCCGCCCCTCATCCAGAAGCCAGCGTCAGGCCATAGCGCTCCGCCAGTGAGAAATCGTATGTGTAACCCTCGAGCGGAACGCCCAGGCGATGGAGCGCCATTGCAGCCGCCTGTTGCGAGGCTTCCTGTTTGCTGCGTCCCTCGCCAACGCCGTACGGACGGCCGTTGATCTGCACCACCATCACGAAATACTTGTCGTGATCGGGCCCTCGGCTGTCAATTTCCTTATACCTTGGGGTGTATCCAAAGGTCTCTTGAGCAAACTCTTGGAGACGGCTTTTGGGGTCTCTGCTTTCCTGGATTTTTTCAAGTTTCTCAAGTTCATCGGCGAAAAGGCGCACGACAAACTCACGGCAGACATCCACGCCCTGGTCCAGATAAACTGCTCCGATCAGCGCCTCGAAGGTTGCGCAGAGCGTGGCGGGGCGATGCCTTCCTCCGCTTTCTTCCTCTCCATGGCCGAGCAAAAGATAATCGCCCAGGTGCAGTTGCCTGGCCAGGTGCGCCAGCGTCTCGCGACGCACCAGTGCAGAACGCAGACTCGTCAATCGGCCTTCGCGTGCGTCGGGGAAACGTAGATAGAGCAACTCACTGAACATGTAGCTCAACACGGCGTCGCCTAGAAATTCGAGACGTTCGTTATCGACCAATTGCTCCTTATTGTGAGACAGCTCATTCAAATAGCTGCGATGGACGAAAGCCTGCTGAAGGAGTCGCTTATCATGAAATTCTACACCCAGCGCCTGTTCGAGCGCGGCCAAAGAAGGAATCGCCATACATCTCCCAAATCTGTTGTTGAATCTGTTCCCGTCTGAATCCGCTGGAAAGTCCGCTGCTCAAACCTTCGGTGGCTTCTTGAGGCCATGTCCGGTCAAAATGCCCACGACGAGGTCTGGGTGCGGAATAGTTTCTTTGGACGTTTTCTTTAACGCAGCTGCAATTGTAGCGCTGGTCGGCTCGACGAAAATGCCCCTGCTGGCGAGCTCGCCATGCGCTTCCGCCACCTCCTGGTCGTTGACGACCAGCGCCATGCCGCGCGAAAAGCGAATCGCCTCCAACAGCGCTTGCCAGCGCACCGGATAACTGATTGCGATCCCGTCAGCGCTGATCGTCTGCACATGCGGCGTCGGCTCGATCGCGGCGGCGCCGCTGACAAAGGCGTCATACAACGGGGTGTAAGGCTCCGCCTGCACGGCGATCAGACGAGGCAGCTTGTTGGTCACGCCGGAGACACGCAGATGTTGAAAGCCTCGCCAGGCGCCCAGCAGCGTGCCGCCATGCCCCACCGGTGCAATCAGCCAGTCAGGCACAGTCCCCAACTGCTCCCAAATTTCCCATGCCACTGTCATCTGCCCCAGAAGGAACGCAGGATGCCAGGCGTGGGAGGCGTAGGCCATCTCGCGGCTGTTGCAGGTCGCCGCCTCGACGGCGTGCGTCGCATCGGCGCGCGTGCCGGGCACTTCGACCAGTTCGGCGCCGTACACCATGATCTGCGCCTTTTTGGGGGCGGGTGCGCTGGCCGGGACGAAAATGACCGCACGCAGGCCGGCGCGCCCTGCGTAACAGGCCAGGCTGGCGCCGGCGTTGCCGCTGGTGTCGTCGGCGAGGGCTTCATAGCCCAGCCCTCGCAACCAGTTGACCATGACGCAGATGCCGCGATCTTTGTAGCTGCCGGTGGGCATCAGCGCATCCAGCTTCCAGTAGAGAGGACGACCTGCCCATCGATCGGGGATCAGCGGCGTCCATCCTTCGCCTAGGGTGATGCGATCATAGCCATTGTGAACGACCGGCAGCATCGCCTCATAGCGCCACATTCCGCCCACTTTTGGCTCAATGCTGGCGGGATCGAAGAGCGGCATATCGGTGAATTCAAGAGGTGCGCCCGTCAGTGGACAACGGAGCGGACTCTGCTCCGCCTTGCATCGAAATTTGCTGGAAGGACAGTAGGCAATCAAGAGACTTCCTCTTCCATGCGAAGGATGCACTTGCGTAGGGAAATCGTCTCACATCTTGGCTCGAATTGTCAAAGTGTCGATTGTACACTTCGCCTGAACGGCTGTGCTGGCGGCTGACCGCTCAGTTGAGCCTCCCTCTTTCCGGAGGACGTCCTGAAAGAGGAAACCAATGCTTTATATTCGCTCGGAAGTCAGGAGTCGGGCACCTCTTGGCGCATCTTCGAGACGCCGTGAGTCACCGTCATCGTATACGGCAGGCCGAGATTGCGGAACAGGCGGATGGCGTCTTCGTTGTCAGGTTGGAAGACGGCCAGGATGGTGCGCACCTTCATCCGCCGCGCCAGGGGCACCAGCTGGCGCAACAACTCGCTGCCCACCCCTTGCCCCTGATAGTCGTCGCGCACCACGATCGCCGCTTCCGCTTCGGGCGAGTCGGGCTGCCCAGGAGAACGCGCCAGACGCACGACGCCGACGATCTCTTCCTCGTCGCCTTCGCCTTTGACAGCCACCACGGCGCCCTGGAAGGTGCGGTTGTCGACATTGGCCATCTCTTGCGCGCGACGATGCACTTCTTCGGGAGAGATATTTTCTGCATAGGCGTGAAAGCGACGCCACCGTGTCTGCGGCGACAGCTTGTAGAAAAACGCCTCCAGCTTTGGCCCGTCATCGGGTCGCATCAGCCGCAATTTTAGCACCTCTCCGTTGCGCGTCTTGAAGCTAGAGCGGATTCGTTTCGGCCATGGATTACGAATTTTCATCTCCACCACTAAATTTTATGTCAAAACAACTTCCGGATCATCGATGCCGGCAAGGCTTGGCGTGACGATGCAGCGCGCCGTTGGATTCTCCTGGATCAGCGTCTGCAGCTCCGGATGCGTTGCGATGCGTCCGACGGCGACGCTGGTCATGCCGGCGCGCATGGCCGCTTCGATGCCGTGAATGCTGTCCTCGATCACGAGACATTCCTCCGGCGCAGCGCCGGCGAGCGCTGCACAACGCAAGAAGATTGTCGGCTCCGGTTTGCCCTTGGGCAAATGCACGCCGGAGACCAACCCCAGAAAGAAATCGCCTACGCCCAATGCATGAACGACGGCGGCGATGTTGGCCATTGGGCCGGACGAACCGATCACCTGCGTCATGCCCAGGCTGCGAAAGCGCTGCAGCCACGCCAGTGCGCCGGGCAAAAGTTGCAACGCCCCCGGCGCAATCAGAGAACGAAAGGTTGCCTCTTTTTCGTTCGCCGCCTTTTCAATTATAGCAACCGCTTCTACGCCGAAATGTTCGGCCAGAATTTCGGCGTTGTTGCGCCCGTAATCTTTGATAAAGCTTTCATAGGGGAGATCGACGCCGTAGCGCTGCATGGTGATGCGCCAGGCCTGATAATGCAGCGCCGTCGTGTCGGCAAGCGTGCCGTCGAGATCCCAGAGAATAGCCCGAATCGTCATGCGAACCCGCATCTTTGCTGAAAAAGGCTAAAAAAATGCGATCCTGTGCAAAAGCGCCGCTGCAGCCAGGCGGCGCCGGTCGACAGGAACCGCGTGTCGGAGTCAATTTTCGCACAGGGGACAGTGTGCTCCCAAATCGGTGCATCATACTGCTAAAACAGAAGCGCTGTACATGGAGAGAGTTGATGCATGGATGCACAATCTTGCCATGCAGCACGCGAGAGCGCTTGCAACACTCTTTTTCCGCCCACGAGCCGAACGCTCCTCCATAAAAATAGCCATGCGATTTCGTCAAAATCCAGAGAAATTGCGCCCCGAATAGGCGATTCATAGTTAAGCAAAAGGAGGGTTCTCTATTTTTATGTCATTACACTGTGCAAAGCCCTTGAATTCATGCAACATTCATGGTAACCTGATCTATGGATCTTGTTTCACGGAGGGCCGCCGATCGCATCCACGTTTGCAAGATTCGTTTGCGAAAGGAGCGCGCCATGTGAACAACATCAGACCCCTCCCCTAAGTTTCGCTCAATTTGCACCCTAACAACACACCCTGACAACAGTGTAACCTTTTGAAAGGAGAGTCGTATGACTGACATCTTCAACCGGCGACAGGAGACGCCCTGGCGTGTGCGGACGCTGGCGGCGGTCATTCTGGCGCTGGGATTGATGATACCCGGCGTCAGCGCTTTTGCACAGGCGCAGGGGCCCACCCCTCTGGATCGCATCTGCGTCGAAGGCTCCGTCATCAACTTCGACGAGACGCCGCTGGGCGCCCCCTACACATGGACGATCACTTACGGACCTGCGGGTTACGGACCTGCGGGCGCCACAGACACCTACACTGTGACGACCGACGCCAACGGGCAATTCAGCCTCCCGGTGCCACCGCCTGAAGGCATTGTGCTCAATCCAGGAGTTTGGACCTTCTCGCTGAATCCCACCGGGCCGTGGGAAGGCGTCACGCCGTTGACCTTCGACGTGCCGCTCGGCTACGGCAGCCAGGAGTGCGTGCGCATTCGCTGGAAGTTGGTGCGCTATGTACCGGTGATCGTCACCAAGATCGACGACCAGCACAACCCGCTGAACGGCTGGGTGATCCGCGCCGAGCCGGCACGCGGCAACTGGTTCGCCACCCCACAGGAGGTGACGACCGGCTCGGGCGCCAATGAACCCGGCGAGGCTGAGTTCCGTCTGACCGAGGGCCAGTGGGTCTTCAAGGAGCGCGCGCCCAGCGGCGTCGTCTACACGCCGATCATGCCGGCCAGCGGACAACAGACGCTCAACGTCGTGTGGCAGCTCGATGACCAGGGCAACCTCAAGCCTATTCGCCTGCGTTTCAAGAACCGCGTGACCGAATTCGGCTGCATCGAAGTCTATAAATTCGATGTCTTTGAGGAGAGCAGCATGCCGCTGCCGGGCTGGAAAATTACGCTCAAGCGCGCCAACGGCTCTATAGCGGCGGCCGGCTACACCGACGCCGCTGGCCTGGTTCGCTTCACCAACCTGCCCTTCGGCCCCTACACGGTGCACGAGGAAATCCGCAACGGCTGGGCGCCCGCCAGCCCGACGAGCGTCTCGGTCACGGTGAACAATGCGGACAGATGTGTTCGCGTGAATTTCATCAATGAGCAGGATTTCGGCTTCAGCTTCGTAGGGCGCAAACTGGACGCCAACGGCCACGTCGGCCTCGCCGGCTGGAAGATCATGATCACCCCGCTGGACGCAGGCGGCGCGCTGCCCACCAATGGGACGCCGGAGGGCAGCGGCGCCTACGTGCTCACCGACGGCCTGGGCAACTATCGCTTCGACTTCCCGACCAATGACTACCGCGTGCCCGGCGCCCGCTATCGCATCTGCGAGGAGATCAAAGCGGGCTGGCTGCCGCATGGCCCCACCTGCTACAACGTGCGCCTACCCCATCAGCCTGGCTCGCCGGTCGTGGTCAAGGATTTTGTCAACCAACAGGTCGGCCACACGGAGAGCAAGCGCTGGGGCGGCTCGCCTGGCGGCAGCGGCTGTCGCTACACGGTCACCGTGCGACCGGGCGACAGCCTCTACGGCATCGGCGCAGCCTACGGCGCTTCCGCCAGCGCAATGCTGGCCGCCAATCCCTGGGTGCGCAACCGGCCCCATTACTACCTCTATCCCGGTGACACGGTCTGCGTGCCATAGCACGATGGAGGCAACGCCTCCGATCCACCGGATGGATCTGTTGTTGCATTGCGTCGGTGGAGGACCGGCGTTGGTGGCTGTCGTAGACGCCTGACAACCGAATAATCGCGCGCAAGCCGGGTTTCCAGAGGGAGACCCGGCTTTTTCAGGATACGAATGAAGAGGAAAGACGCAGGAATTCCTTGCGCCCTCCCGAAAACGCCATCGTCCTCATTCCCCAAACATTTCCCGATCTCTTTCATCCATGATACACTGCCTTCATGCACATCGGCGTCTTGACCCACAACTACCCCCGCTTCGCCGGTGATTTCAGCGGCGTCTTTGTCGAAGCGTTGTGCGAGGAGCTGGCCGCTCAGGGCCAACGGGTGACAGTGTGGGCGCCCTATGACCCGGCCTACCGTCGCCTCCTGAACGGCGCCGTGACGCTGCGCCTGTATCGTTACATCTGGCCGGATTCGCTGCATCGGTTGGGCTACATGCGCACCATGCAGTCCGACCTCTCCCTGCGGCTGGAAGCCTACGCGCTCAGCCCGGCGCTCTTTGCCCGCGGCATTCAAGCCGTGTGGCGAGACGCGCGACGCCTGCGCCCCGACGTGCTGCACGCCCACTGGCTCTTGCCCAACGGCTTCATCGCCGCCATCGTCAGCCGACGGCTCGGCATTCCGCTGGCGATTTCGGTGCCCGGCTCCGACGCGCAGGTGGCGCGCAGCAATCCCCTCTTCCGCGCCATGGCGCGCTTCGCCTTGCGCCAGGCCGCGCTGCTCACTGCCAACAGCGCAGAGCTGCGCGATGCCGTTCTTCCGCTCGGCGCCGATCTCAACCGCTTCGACATGATCATTTACGGAACCGACCCCAATGCCCTGATGCCCAACTCCGAGGGGGTGCAGACGCTCCGGCGTAAACTGGAAATCGACGAAAACGCCGTGGTGGCGCTCTGCGTCGGTCGCATGGCGGCCAAGAAGGGTTTCGACGTCTTCATCCGCGCCCTGGCGGACCCAATCTTGCGCACTCAGCCGGTGATCGGCGTGATGGTCGGCGACGGAGACGAAAAAGCCGGTTGGCAAAGGCTGGCGGAGCAGCTCGGCGTGGCGGCGCGGCTGCGATGGGTGGGGAGCGTGTCCAAGACCGAAATCGGGCGCTATTACAACATGGCAGACTTTCTGGTGATGCCCTCGGTAAATCGACCGGCCGACGGCCTCAACGTCTGTGTGCTTGACGCCATGAGCTGCGGCAAACCGGTGATCGGCTCCACCGCTGCAGGCAACCCGCTGGCGATTGTGCACGGAGAAACTGGCCTGCTCACCCCGGAGCAGGACGTCGAAACTCTGGCGGCGGCGATAGCGCTGCTGGCGGGCAACCCCGGCCTGTGCGCGCGGATGGGGGCGGCTGCCCGCGCTCGCATCGAGATGGAGCTGGGCTGGCCCCATCTGGCCAAACGGTACATCGCTCACTTTGAACGTATGATCGGATAGAGGACCTACGCGCGCAGACCTGTGTACGCAGCTATAGGGTCGTCTTCCGGCGGGCGTTTCTGGGTGAGTGGAGATGTCACAATCCCTCTGGTCCTCAATTTTGCTTGTTGCGTAGGCAAGGTATCTAGCAAAGGAGCTATCTATGATCATCCAATCCAGAAAGGTGCATTGGCTCGCTGCGCTGGCGTTGATCCTCGCCTTGCTCCTGCCGATGGCGCCCGCCGCGCTGGCGCAGGATGTGGCCGTCATCCACTATCACCGCCCCGACGGGAACTATGAAGGATGGGGCTTGCACGCATGGGATGCAGCCGCCATCACCGTTGAATGGGCCAATCCGCTGCCGCCGGACGGCCAAGATGATTTCGGTCTCTTCTGGGAGGTGCCGATCAAACCCGACGGGACGCGACTGGGCTTTATCGTTCACAAGGGCGACCTCAAAGACCCTGGCCCCGACCAATTCCTGGACCTGACAAAGTCCAAAGAGGCCTGGGTGATCTCCGGCGATCTCCTGGTTTACACCGAACGGCCAGACCCTGCTGCGCGACCCAAGGGCGACCTGAACCGTGCGCGTGCCCACTGGGTGACGCGCGAGATCATCGCCTATCCGGCCGGCGATGACCTGCCCGCCGACGCCGTCTTCCAGTTGTTCGACGCCTCCAACGGCGGCATGCAGCTTACGCTGGAAGGGATCAAAGGCGCCGGCGTCACGCGCACGCCGCTGACGGTCGACGAGGCCGGGCTGCCGGAAGCGGTGACGGCGAAGTTTCCTCACCTCGCCGACTACCTGGCGCTGCGCCTGCCGGAGAGCGAGCTGCGCGCCGTGCCCGCCCTGCTGAGAGGCCAACTCGCCGTGCAGGTCACTACGGCGGAAGGCGAGCTGCTGGACGCCACCGGCGTGCAAATCCCAGGCGTCATCGACGAACTCTTTACCTACGACGGCCCGCTCGGCGTGACGTGGGAAGAGGACATCCCCACGCTGCGGCTATGGGCGCCGACGGCCAAGCGCGTGCGCCTTTACCTGTTCGAGGACAGCGCTGCGCCGGAGCCGATGGAGATCGTGGCGATGAAAAACGAAAACGGCGTATGGAGCGTCACCGGCGACCCGACGTGGAAGAACAAATACTACCTGTACGAAGTGCGCGTCTTCGTCCCGACGACCGGCGCCGTCGAAGTCAACCTGGTCACCGACCCCTACTCCCTGAGCCTCGCCATGAACAGCCGACGCAGCCAGATCGTCGATCTGAATGACCCTGCCCTGAAGCCCGAAGGTTGGGACGAGCTGGTCAAGCCGCCGCTCGACGCGCCGGAGGACATCACGATCTGGGAAGTGCACATGCGCGACTTCAGCGCGTTGGACGAAAGCGTGCCCGAAGCGCACCGGGGCGCGTATCTCGCCTTTACGCATCCCGAATCGAACGGCATGCAACATCTCAAGGCGCTGGCCGAGGCCGGGCTGACACACCTGCATCTGCTGCCGACCTTCGACATCGCCACCATCGACGAAGATAAAACAACCTGGGAGGCGCCCGATCCGGCGCTGCTGGCGACGTTGCCGCCCGACTCTGAAGAGCAACAGGCGCTGGTCGCAGAGACCCGGCACGTCGATGCCTATAACTGGGGCTACGATCCCTTCCATTACTTCGTCCCCGAAGGCTCCTACGCCACCGACCCCGACGGACCGATGCGCATCCTCGAATATCGGCGGATGGTGCAGGCGCTCAACGAAATGGGGTTGCGCGTGGTCGCCGACGTGGTCTTCAATCACACCAACGCCAGCGGTCAGAGCGAGAAGTCGGTGCTCGACCGCATCGTACCCGGCTACTATCATCGCCTCAGCCTGGACGGTTTCGTCGAAACGAGCACCTGCTGCCCCAACACTGCAACCGAGCACAACATGATGCGCAAGCTGATGGTGGACGCCGTCAAGCTGTGGGCGACCGCCTACAAGATCGACGCCTTCCGCTTTGACCTGATGGGTCACCACATGGTTGCGGACATGCTGGCCGTGCGCGAGATGCTCGACAGCCTGACCCTGGAGGAAGACGGCGTCGACGGCGCCGGCATCTTCCTCTACGGCGAAGGCTGGAATTTCGGCGAGGTCGCCAACAACGCGCGCGGGGTGAACGCCACTCAGCTCAACCTGGGCGGCTCCGGCATCGGCACTTTCAACGACCGCCTCCGCGACGCCGTGCGCGGGGTGGGCCCCTTCGATGGCGGGCAAAATCTCAAACGCCAGGGCTTCGTCTCCGGCCTCAGCATCCAGCCCAACGCCTATGATTGGGGCGGCGAAGAGAAAGCCGCCGCACGGTTGGGGTTGCTCACGGACTGGATCAAGATCGGGCTGGCGGGGAATTTGAAGGAGTATCTGCTGCTCGACCATCGCGGCTACGCGCTGTTCGGCGCAGAGATCGACTACAACGGCACGCCAGCCGGCTACACGATGGACCCGCAGGAGAACATCGTCTACGCTGATAAGCACGACAATCAGACCCTCTTCGACGTCGTGCAGCTGGCTGCGCCGGACGAGGCCACCATCGCAGAGCGGGCGCAGATGGCGCAGCTCGGCCATGCCATCGTGCTGCTCAGCCAGGGCGTGCCCTTCCAGCAGGCGGGCACGGAGATGCTGCGCTCCAAGAGCTTTGACCGCGATTCCTACGACTCAGGCGATTGGTTCAACTTCCTCGACTTCACCTATCAGGACAACGGCTTTGGCCGCGGCCTCCCGATTGCAGACAAAAATCAAAGCGACTGGCCGATCCTGCGTCCCTTGCTGGCCAATCCTGATCTCAAGCCGAACGGAGAGCTGATCCAGGCCACGATTGCCCACTTCGCCGACTTCCTACGCATTCGCTACAGCTCGCCGCTCTTCCGCCTGCGCACCGAAGAGCAAATCCTCGACACGGTCCATTTCCACAACGTCGGGGCGGAGGCGATTCCAGGGCTGATCGTGATGAGCCTCGCCGACGTCGGCGAGGGGGAGGCGGACGTGGACCCGAACCTGGAGCTGCTCGTCGCCCTCTTCAATGTGCGACCGGAGACCGTAAGCTTCGGCGACGAGACGCTGGCGGGGATGAACCTGGCGCTGCATCCGGTGTTGGCGGAGCGTGGGGATCGCTATGCGAATGCGTCCTATGAGGCGGAAAACGGCGCCTTCACCGTTCCGGCGCGTGCAGCCGTCGTCTTTGTCGCCGCCGACGTTGCGGAGGATTTCATCGAGCGCTTCAGTGCACTGCGTCGTTCGCTCGAGGCGATCCGCAGCGAACAGCCGTCGTTGGAGGAAATTCAGGCCGCCGAGGCGGCTGCAGCGCAGGTGCAGGCGGCGCCGCAGAGCGTCTCTTTCCCCGGCACGATCGGCTCGGCGCTGGGCGGCGCCGACTGGGCGCCCGACGATCCGGCGGTGCAGGCCACGGGCGAGGGGTTAGGCGTGTGGGCGCTGGTCGCCGACCTGCCCGCCGGCGAGTATGAATTCAAAGTGGCGATTAACGGCTCGTGGGATGAAAACTACGGTCTGGACGGCGAGCGCAACGGACCGAATATCCCGCTGCGCCTCGACAGCCCGGCGACGGTGACCTTCCGCTACGATGCCGCCACTCATGCCGTGTGGGCGGAGGTGGCGGGTGAAGTCGTCGCCGGAGCAGCGCCGGAAGAATAAAAATCGTTGTGCGCTCCCTTTGTGCGCTGTAGGAGCGTTGCTCCCACAGCGCACAACCTTCTACGTCTTCACCTTTTCCTTGCCCAGGTAGGGGAGGCATCCCGCTCGCTCGACCAACTCCTCGCCGATCTCTCGATTGCGCCCGATCTCAGAGGCGCGGTGCGCATCCGAGTTGACGGCGACAAACTGGCCGCCCTCTTCTCGATACAAGCGCAACACCATCTCCAACGTCGGATTCCAGCCCGGAACATAAGTCAGAAAGCGCGTGTTCAGCTCCAGAATTCGTCCGTGCTGGACGACGGCGCGCATCGCCTTGCGCACCGGCTGCTCGATGCGTTCGATCGACGGCGGGCCAAAGCGCATCGTTCCCGGCCAAAAGATGCGATCAAAATGGGCGATAATCTTGCAATTCACCGATGCAGCGATGTGGGCGAGCTCCTCAAAATAGTGGGTGTAGACTTCTTCGGGCTGTTTGCCGTCAAAACAGTGGACATCATGGATATTTTGACCGCGCAGCCAGTGGAGGGAGCCGATCACGATGTCGAACGGATAGCGCGACAGCAGATCCTCCACTTCGGCGAGATGCTCGTGGGGGTTGCCCAACTCCACTCCGCTCCACACCGTCAGCCCGCGAGCGGCGTAGCGCTGTTGGCAATGCTGAAGTTCGACGAAGTAGCGCTCAAAGTCCGGTCGCTGGTGGACGCCGTCCGGCAGCCACTCCACGTGATCGGTGACGGCGATGTGCGTCAAACCGAGGGCGAGCGCCTGCTCACAGAGTTCGGCAATGGTGTGGTTGCCATCGAGGCTATAGGTGGAATGCATGTGCAGGTCGGTCAAAATCATAGGTTCTTCGCTCGTGGTTGATTTGGTTTCCTCGTATAGATATGCAGAGCGCAGACGATTTCGATGCGCCATTTTTCGCCATCAAGTACGAAATTATACATCGAATGCATCCCAATGTATTTTTTTCAAAGTCAGACCGCACTTTAGAAATGAAGGTGAATTGCTCTGAGCAGCCAACTATGCCAATGGAAAGCAACAGTGCGCGTTAAGAAAGGATGGAACGATGTCTAGACCGTCCGGGCGGATGCCCAAAACCTGGATCATTGCTGTAATTGCATTTATTGTTCTCTCAGCGCTTTGGTCGAATCGCGTAGCGCTGGCGGATGGGCAAGAGCTGAAGGGGCGCATCGAGGCGATGCCGGCCAGCGGGCTGCTGGGCGAGTGGGTGATCGCAGGACGCACATTTCTCGTCACGGAAGCGACGCGTATCCGCGAGGACAAAGGCCCGGCCGCGGTCGGCGTCTGCGTCGAAGTGGAGTACAGCGGAAGCGCGGCGCCCTTCTTGGCGAAGAAGATCGCCACCAAAAGCGACGATGACTGCGACGGCAGTCCGCCCCCTTCCGAACAGGAGGCCTTTGGCATTGTTCAAAGCAAACCTGCGCACGGGTTGATCGGCGCATGGACGATCGGCGGCGTCGCCTATCAGACCTATCCCGGCGCCAAGTTCAAGCAGCGCCATGGTCCGCTGGTCGTCGGCGCCTGCGCCAAAGTGCACTTCAGCGGGACGGAGCAGCCTTTCCGAGTGCGCGAGATGGAAAGCCGGCCGCTCTCCGACTGCGGCGGCAACGGCACGGTGCCTCCTGCGCCGATGCCGCCAGGGCCTCAGACCGAGCGCTTTGGCCGTATCAACAGCTTCCCGGAAGGCCTGATCGGCGAGTGGGTGATCGACGGCATCAAGTATACGGCGACCTCTTCCACAGAGTTCAAGCAGAAGAATGGGCCGTTCGCCGTCGGCGCCTGCGTGAA
>CALFWA010000008.1 GCA_937928035.1 uncultured Caldilinea sp.
CGGCCCGGTCGAAGAGAGGTCTTGCAGATCGTCGATCCACACTACAAAGTCGGGCGGATGCTTGTCCAGTTCGGCAAGCCAGTGTGCGCGGATGTGGGGCTGCATGAACCAAGGATAGTGCATCATCCAGAAACGAGGGGGAGTTCGTTGGAGGACGTAATAGGCGTTGCTGACCGCCTCGTTATCGGGGACAAACACCAACGTGCTTTCCGGAGAGAGTGCAGGTTTCAGTAATTCTGCCAGTTCACGCTGATCATCGAATTTCAGCAGCTTGGGCTGGCCGGCGCCGATCATGCCGGGCCACGACAGGAAGGCGCCGTAAATTCCCCAGAAGATCAGGAGCGAGGCGACGAAAGTGCGTAAAAGACGCGCGGCGGAGGACGGCGCTGCTGCGCTCGCCCTGACAATATCTGCGCTCACAATCGCTGACATCGCAGCCACAAACCCAAACGCCGCCGCCCAGTGCGGAGGAGAATAGCGAGGATATAAAAAGATCAGGCTGCTCAAAGCGCAAATCAGCAGCCAGAGCCGAAGTCGTCGCTCTTGAGCGGGAAAAAAGTCGGACATTCCAATCGACGCAACAAATGGAACAACCAACAAGAACGCCGGCCAAATGGCAAGCATATCCAAGTGGGTGGGGAGCAGAAAGCCTATGCGAGCGTAGCCGCTTGAAAGGTTGAATAGAACAGTCCATTCGATTAGGGCCGCTAAACTGCCGCCGATCGTTAGATAAAAGGCAATGTACAGCAGGACCGGCGTCATCATCCCTGCAAGAAAAAGGAAAAGCGATCCGAGCGAAGATTGCCGACCTGCGTGAAGACGCCAATAAACCAAGCCCAGCCAAATGAGGAAAACAGGAACAAGTACAAGTGCCTGTTGCTTCAGTAAAATGCCGATTCCGACTGACACGCCGCTGAAGGCGACTCGCCAGAGATGATGTCGCTCCGGTGAGAAGGCGCTCAGTAAAAGGAAAAATCCAAAAAATATTGGCGCCAGAGCCAGGTTATACCAGAATGTCGTCAGGCCAAATCGAACTGCAAACGCCCAAAAAAAGACGATCCCCGCTGTAGCCGCCCAAATCCCATAGCGCATCCACAGCCAGCTGCTCACCAGAACGAACAAAAGCGTCAGCGTCGTCCCATGCGCCAGCCGAAGCGCCAGAATGCCATCATTCCCAACCAGGGTCTGCACCCACGCCAGCAGATGCGGCAACAGGGGACTATGTTCATCCGCAATGTGAAGATAAGGGATGAATCCTTGATTGAGCAGCCATGGCTGAAGCACCATGCGAGGGTCTGCCGTAATGGGAAGGCGCGTGGTGAAAAAAATGGCCAATGGGGCGCACGCGCCGATGAACAGGAAAATGCGATGCATAGATTGCGCTGTCTTCGTTGTTGGCCTAATGCGCAGGAAGAATTTTCACCCAGTCGAGTAGAAAACCCAATGCCCGGTTATCGCCGCTTAACCCCAGTTCAGCCGGTGTAAAAGTCGCTGTTGAAAATTGAATCTGAATCGAATCCGTCGCCGGAAGTGCAGAGTACGGCGCATGAAAAACATAGGTTGTCCACTCTTCGGTCGGTGTGAACGCACCCAGCTCATACTCGCCAATCTTGACGGTCACCGGCGCAGGGGCCACCATTTCAGGTCGATAGATCATGGCCCGCACCTGAATCTCCAGGAGGGGTTCATCGCCTGCTTTGCCGTTGAGGCGCGGGAGCGGCGTCGTCAACTTTGCCACATCTTTTGTCCAACGCATGGTGGGCGCGCCGGGCATGTATTCCTTGCTCCAAAAGCCTTCATCCAGGTATGCTCCATCCACCGAGCCGATGTCCACCTCGATGCTACTCAGCCCCTCTCCTGCATTCTCTTGCGACAGCACGTCGTAGATCTCGATCCCGTAATGGACCGTCTGCGTCACCGATGGAAAGTCATCGAACGTGTTCATCAACATCTGCGTGGTGAAAGCGTAACTGCCGGATGGTCGCAACGTCAGATGGTTGCGCACCGTCGTCGGAATGGGATCGACCGCCAGCAGTTGGATCGGCCGTCCCTGCGTCTCGGAGCGCGTCAGAAGGGCGTCTAAAAATTGGACGACTTCCTGCTCCTGTTGCGACAAAGTGGTCGGAGCATTCTCCTTTGAAGAGGGATCGCCGGTGCGCACCGTCGCCACCGGATGGGCGAAAATCGAGTGCAATGGAATGCCAAAGGCGTCGGAGAAAAGACTTTGGCTTGGCTCGGCGAACAGCACAATGGCGTCATCTTTGAGCTGCTGGCGAAGTTCATAAAGCTGCGCCAGGGACCCTGCATAATCGCGCGCTCTGACAACATAGCGATCCTGATAGACAAGGCCGCCGACCAGCGCCGCCACCAGAATCCCGCGCACGACGAGCGTCGCCCATGGCCTGGAGAATCGCGGAAGCGCAACGATGGCGTAGGCGGCGAAGATCCACAACATTGGGATCACGATGGGCACGTAGCGGCGCATGGCGTAAATGTGATAAGGCGTGTTCATAATGTTGTAAACATACTGAAACGTAGTGAGCCCGCCAATGCCGAGTACGACCGCCAGTCGCGCCAGTCGCTCGCGCACGACGATCATCGCCAACCCCGTCGTCGCCAGCGCAATGCCCAGCGGAGTCAGATACCAACCCATGCGCAGCCAGTTCTGCCCGTTCAAAATTGGGAATTCAACGTTGCCGGGCCAGGCGACGGCGGTGCGTGGCGGCTCCAGAATCGGGCGCAGGAAGTAGGCGTAAGCGCTCAGGGCGACGATTAGGATCGCCAGCGCCCAACGCACGGAGGTCGAACGCTCCAGCTGCTGAAGTTGGAAACGGAATCGCTCCGGCCCTAGCGCAAGCGCCAGACCGAGGACGCCGAGGAGACCGATCGCCGCTCCGGCGACGAGCCAGGGCGCGCGCACGAGTAGCCCGTACACCGAGAGGTAGGTGTTCCAAAAATAGGGCCAGGTAAAGAGCCAGACGACCAGAATCATCTGCACAACGAAGAGCGAAAGCGTGAGCGCAAAGGCGCTCCATCCCGCATGCCAGCGTCGTTGCCAGGCGATCCAAACAAGGCTGGCCGCCACGATCACCAACACCAACGGAAGATCGATGCGCGTCAGCAATGCAGCGCCCAGGGCGGCGCCGCCGAACACACCCCACAGCGGCGACGCCTGTGCATCATCCCAGAGCGCCTGAAAGGCCAGGAAACCTGCAAACAGCAACAGGAGAGTGAGCGGCTCGGTGGTGGGATAGCGGGCGAAAAAGATTTGGGTGCTGGTGATGGTCAAAAAAAGCGCCGCCAGCAGGGCGACCGAACGCCCGAACAGCCGCCGCGTCAAAAGGTAGAGAGCGGCGATTCCTAACACAGCGACGAGTGGAGTGACGTAGAAGCCTGCCCGCACGCCGCCAACGCTCATGGCAACGCTCAAAAGAACGGGATGATACGGGAAAAACTGAGGTCTAGAGATCGCTGGATCCTTGTCGTCGATGTACCAGCCGACGAACTGCAGATGACGCGTGAGCATTGGCTGCGGCTGAGTGCGCAGCGTCACTGCTTTGTGCTCCGTCAGAAACCGGTTCCATTCGTCCTTTTGCAAATAAGCGCCGGTGCGCGCCGTCGCCGCTGCAATGTTGATATAGCTGCCTGCATCGCTGCCCCCCAACACGTACTCATGAGGCCGCAGATACAACGCCGCGCCGATCAACATCAATACGAGAAGACCCAGCTCACTCCATCCACCCCATGCACATCGGAGCCGAGGCGCCTCTCGTCGCGAAAAGGCCAGGCCAAGCAATGCGCCGTCAAGCGCCAGCAGGAGCAGCGCCACCCATTTCAAAGCGTACGCGCCAATCAATGCCAGCGTCGTGGCGAACCACCCTACTACGATTAGAACGCTTACTGCGGAGATGAATAGCCGCAAAATGCAGTCTGGCTCCTGCTCGTTCGCCTTCAATTGCGGCGTCAGATAAAAGAACGCCACCAGCAGAAATCCGGCGACGCTCAGCGTAAAAAGAAGAATTTCGACGAATGGAGCCTGGATCGGTGTCATAGTTTCTCCGCCACAATGCTTGGCTCTATGGCCGGCGTGTGACGCCAGGTGGCCGGGATGTGGACGACGCCTTCCTCTGCGCGCCCGCGCGGGCGCAGAACGTCGAAGGGATACATGCGGTGGTGATGGTCGATGGCGATCGTGGAGTTGCGGTTGTAAATCGCCACGGTCAGCTCATAGCGACCGGGGTTGAGAGGAAGCGAGTCGATGCGATATTCCATCACGCCGCTGCCCTCAATGGCGTCGATATG
>CALFWA010000009.1 GCA_937928035.1 uncultured Caldilinea sp.
GCCAAGCGCTTCGAGCATCTGACCTACATCGAGGCCCTCAACATGCGGCTTGGCGTCATGGACAGCACGGCTATGGCGATGTGCATGGACAACGACCTGCCGATTGCGGTTATCAACCTCTGGGAAGAAGGGGCGCTGGAACGCGTCGTGCTCGGCGAGCCTGTCGGCACCACTATCACAGCATGAGCGTAAGCTGCTTCGGTTCGTAGCCATCCAGGCAAATTGACGGCTCCCTTGCAAGCATACGCATGGCCGGTTTTCACTTCCGGCGGAATTTGTTACAATAGCAGCTATTGACCGTCTTTCCTACCCTGGCGGCCAGGCTCGGCGACCAGAGGAGAGTAAACTTTTCACCGATTCTCCCAGAAGAGGAGTGCACATATGATCAGTGACGTCATTGCAGATGCGAAAGAACGCATGGGAAAAGCGATCGAAGCGCTTCGTCATGACCTGATGACGATTCGCACCGGCCGCGCCTCGCCGGCGTTGGTGGAACACATTACGGTCGATTATTATGGCGTTCCAACCCCTCTGCAACAGCTCGCCACGATTTCTGTGCCCGAAGCGCAACAAATTTTGATTCGCCCCTACACGCGCGGGGACATCCCGGCAATCGAAAAGGCGATCGCTAAATCCGATCTGGGGTTGACGCCCACCAACGATGGACAGGTCATTCGACTCATTATCCCGCCCCTCAATGAAGAGCGCCGGCGTGAGTTGACAAAGGTCGTCAACAAGCGCGGGGAAGAGGCCCGGGTAGCGATCCGCAACATCCGGCGCGACGCCAACAAAGATCTGGCTGAACTCGAAAAAGAGAGCCTGATCTCCGAAGATGAACGCAAACGCGCCGAGGAAAAAATTCAGGAGATGACCGATCAATACATCAAGCGCGTGGATGAAATCGTCAAAGAAAAAGACGCGGAGATCATGACCGTCTGACGCAGGAGAATGTTCGTCTGTGACGACTCAGACCGAATCGCTTCAAAGCAAAATTGATCTGCCGCCTGAAATCACCAGCGTGCCCCATCATATCGGCATCATCATGGATGGCAATGGCCGGTGGGCCCAGGCGCGCGGCCTGCCTCGGCTGGCCGGCCATCAGGCGGGCGTCGACAACATCCGGCGCATTCTTGAACACTGCGTGCGTCGCGGCATCAAGGTGTTGACTATCTACGCCTTCTCCACCGAAAACTGGCATCGGCCTCCGGATGAAGTCAGCGGTCTGATGCGTTTGCTCGGGTTGACGATTCAGCGCCAATTGGATGAGTTGAACCGCAACGGCGTGCGCATTCTCCATAGCGGTCGCATGGAAGGCATCAATCAACATCTGCAAAAACAGATTCGTCATGCGCTCGAAGTCACCAAAAACAACGATCGCATCATCCTCAACGTCGCCTTCAACTACGGTGGTCGCGCCGAGATCGTCGACGCCGTTCGCCACATCATCCGCGACGGCATTCCCCCAGAAGAGTTGACGGAAGAGACGTTGAGCAACTATATGTACATCGGCGGGCTGCCCGATCCGGACTTGATCATCCGCACCGGCGGCGAGTGGCGCCTAAGCAATTTCCTGATCTGGCAGGCTGCCTACGCCGAATACTACACGACGCCGACTTATTGGCCAGACTTCGATGAAGCTGAGCTGGACCGCGCTTTGATTGAATATAGTCGTCGAGAGCGACGCTTTGGCCGCGTCTTGAACAAATAGAATCCGCCGTTTCTCAATCTAGACGGCGACCTCCTCTGGCGAGAGCTTCCCTGTGCGCACACGAATCATCGCTGCTTTGATTGCAATTCCGATTGTCGTAGTTCCAATCTATTTAGGGGGCGTGTGGGGATTGGTGCTCGGCGTCGCCGTCACCATCGTCGGCGCTCTGGAGATGTATCATATGTTCTCCAGGGGCGACTATCATCCTGTGCGCTGGATCGGCGTTCCGTGGGCGGTATTGCTCTTTCTTTCGGGGTGGGATCCTGTGCAGGTGCAGCGCTCTTCGATCCCTCTCACCAATCTGCTGACGGAACCCACCATGCGCCTGATCGAGCTGTTCTCCTTTCCGACCGATGCCGTGTTGGTTGCAGGGTTTCTGGTGACGCTCACTTACTGCCTCTTTCTGCACGAGAACCCGGTCAATGCGTGGCTCTCCACCAGCGTGGTCGCCATTTACCTGGGCGTCATGCTTGGCCAGATCGTTTCGCTGCGCTTTCTGGAAAATGGCTTCGCCTATCTCTTGTTCGGCTTTTTGGTGACCTGGGCCAATGACTCTGCAGCCTTTTTTGTAGGCGTCACCTTCGGCAAACATAAAATTGCCCCACGGCTCAGCCCTAAAAAAAGCTGGGAGGGCACGATCGGCGGCTGGGTCTTCGCAGCCATCGCAGGCGCCATCCTGGCGGCGGTGTTGCCGGTGCGCAACGGCCCGTTCTTCGGCGCCTTCATCGGACTGGTCGCCGGCGTCCTCGCCTTCTTCGGCGATCTCTCCATCAGCATGCTCAAGCGCCAGTTCGGCGTCAAGGACAGCGGCACCTTCTTCCTTGGGCACGGCGGCATGCTCGACCGGCTCGATAGCCTGCTCTTCACGCTGCCGTTCATCTACCAGTCGGTGCTGTTTTACGAACGCTTTTTTCTGTAAAGCGCGTCACACCTCTTCAAGCAATTGGCTGCGCAACAGCGCCAGATTGGCGCTCGGCGTGTCTTTGTCGTTAAAGACTGCGCTCCCGACCACAATGACATCGGCGCCGGAGTAGACGACGTCGGCGATGTTCTCCGGATGGATGCCGCCATCGACCTCTAGATCGGCCAGCGGGCAGAGATCCTCCATGAGGCGACGCATGCGCCGAATCTTGGCCGTCATGGTTTCGATGAAGCGCTGCGCGCCAAAGCCGGGATTCACCGTCATCACCAACACCTGATCGACGAACGGCGCCACCTCCCGGAGCGCCTCCACCGGGGTCGCCGGATTGATGGCAACGCCCGCCTTACGACCCAGTTGAACGATCTGCTGCACGGTACGATGCAAGTGCACCGTCGCCTCGGCGTGCACAGTGATGATGTCTGCGCCGGCCTCGGCGAATTCGTTCAAGTAGCGCTCAGGCTCTTCAATCATCAAGTGCACGTCAAGCGGCAGCGCCGTGACCTTCCGCACCGCCTGCACGATCAAAGGGCCGAAGGTGATGTTGGGCACAAACCGCCCGTCCATAACGTCGAGATGAATATAATCGGCGCCGCCCGCCTCGGCGGCTGCAATCTGTTCTGCCAGATGGCCGAAATCCGCCGTCAAAATGGATGGCGCCAGCCTGATCGGCTTCGTCGTCCTCATAAAGGCTCCCTCGTTCGACGGAGAGAATCGGGTTGATTTTGGGTCAGGTCACCGGCGCGGCGCGCAGCAGATGAGAACCGTCCGTCGCCGCGTGGGTATTTAAGAATTGTACCATAATCTCGGCGACGCGCCACGGCTGGCGAAAAATGAGAGCGTGGGTCTGTCGAGGAAGGATATGCAGCGCGGCGCGTGGAAGCGCAGCCGCCATGGCCTGGGGGATGGCTACGGGAAAGAATTCATCCTCTGCGCCGTGAATCAGACAGACCGGCATGGAGAAGCGCGCCAGGTCTTCGAGGCGCAGGTCAATCGACGTCTCCGGCCGCAGGCGACGAAAGCCGGCGAGTAAAACTTCCTCATAGTAACCATCGTAACGATAGGGGTCGTGCAGCCGCGCAGTTGCCTCCATCCAGCGTCGTCCGGCCTGAAAGTGCGCAGGCTCCAGCGGAGCAACATGGCCGGTGGTGGCGGGGTTGACGCTGTAGGTCGTGCTGATCAGCGTAAGCGTCGCCGGCTGCGCCAACTTTTCGACCACCATCAATTGCGCCAACATTCCACCGCTGCTGCAGCCCGCCAGGTGCGCCTTAGTCGCCCCTTCATGTTCGAGCAGCGCAGCGAGCTGCCGCGCCATGGCACGGTGATGAAAACCAGGAGGATGACCAATCGAACGTCCGTGTCCGGGCAGGTCGGGCAACAGAATGCGATGGCGCTCGCTCAACGGCTCCAGCAGAGGACCCCAGGCGGCGCGCCCCGTGCTCATGAAGTTGTGCAGCAAGACCAGCGTCGACGCCTGCGCGCCGATTCGCGCGGCGATCACTTCATACGCAATGACGCCTGCATCGGTCTCAAAGGTGCGCATGATGGAGGGTTCAGACATAAGTGCCCCTCCCGCGGTCTTCGCCGTTGGGGGAGGCCGGAGAAGGGCGGCGCTCCAACACGGCGCCCATCACCTGAAAGACCTCGGAGATGTCGTCGCTGGTGATGATGCCCAACACCTGGCCTTGCTCCGCCACGGCGACGACGCGACTGCCGCTCTGACTCATCATTTCCCAGACGGTGGCCAGATCGTCCTGCGGCGAAGAACGAGGCACATCGGCGGCAGGTTGCATGACGTCGACGATGCGCGCCTCGGGCCCCTGCTCGCGCAGCGCATGGATCAGTCGCGGCCGCGTCAACACGCCGACGAAGTTGCCTGCCAGATCGCGCACAGGATAGTCCGTCTGATAGGAACTCATGATCAACTGCGTGGCGCGCTCCAGGCGTTCGCTGGTGTAGAGATTGACGGCGTTGTGCGTCAGGGCGTCGCCGGCGCGGAAATTGCGCAATACGGCGCGACTGCTCACCGCCTCCAGCTCCGCCGAGCCGCCGATGTAGACGAAAAAGGCGATCAACAGCAACCCGATGGCCCCTGTAAAGATGCCGAAGACCGCCATCAGCACCGCCAACATCCGCCCGACCGCCACCGCCGCCCGGGTCGCCCGACGATAGGGCATGGCGTAGGCCAACGCTGCGCGCAACAGGCGACCGCCGTCCAGCGGAAAGGCAGGCAGCAGGTTGAAGAGCGCCAACAGGATGTTGGTCGAGATTAGAAAAACGATCAGGTTGAAGACGTCCGGATTTTGTATGTTGGCGGCCATGGCGTTCAGGCTGAAGATGCGCTGTCCATCGCCCAGCGCCAACGCCAGAGGCAACAGCAAAATCGCCAGCGCCAGATTGACCAGGGGGCCAGCAGCGACGATGATGATCTCCTGCGCAGGCTTTTCAGGAATGCGCTCCAGATTGGCGACGCCGCCGATCGGCAGAAGCAGAATGCTGCGCGTGCCGATGCCAAAGCGTCGGGCCGCCAGTGCATGGCCGTATTCGTGCATTGTCACACAAACGAAGAGCAGCGCGATCGTCAGCGCTCCGTAGAGGCCGCCGACAAGCCATCCGGCGGGGCCGGCGCCGTAAAGGAAAGCGCCGAAGGCGAGCACCAGCACAAACGACCAGTGCACCTTCACATCGATGCCAAGAAGTTTAAATTCCGCCAGGTTGACGTTCATGTGCGCATCCTCTGCTCGCCCATCGCCGGCAAGGAGCCAGGCCTGTCTTTCTCTCATCATCTTGACAGATTCACCTGCAAAAGTGTGTCAACTGCGCTACAAATCGCTCGCGCCGTTCAGTCCATCACCAGCGGCGGCGCGCCTTCCGGGTTGCAGGCCGGGCATGGACAGGAAGCGCGCAATGCTGCAAAGGGAAAGATGCCGGTCGCATGGCCGTCGCTCCAAGTCAGGCGGATGGCGTATTGGCCTACGAATTCCGCACCCACTACCTCCGTGCTCGGCGGCGGCGCGGCGGTCAGGCGCAGGGAATCAGCGACCGCCAGGGCGGCTGTGCGTCGCTCCTCGCGGCAGGTTGCGCAGGGACAGTTGGCGCGCAGCCAGCGCAGGGAAAATTCACTTGTATGGCCGTCCAGCCAGAGGATTCTCATCACACCGGCGGTTCGGTCGATGGTGATATCCTGAGGCTGCGTTTCTGGATTCGTCGTCAGCATGATCGTTCATCCATCCAGTTCAAAGAGTTCATAGCGTTGTTCGATGTGAGCGCCTGCTTTCTGTAAGCATGTCACAGCAGGAGAGGAATCGACAAATGGCCCGCAGACGAGCGTGCGCCAGCCAGACTCCGCTGCGAAACTTAAAGCCCGCCCCAGTAGCTGTCGGCCGACGCCGCGACGTCGCCACGCAGGAGCGACGGCGCCGAAGAGCAACCGACCCCGCGTGCTTCGCCGATGCCGCGCCAGAGAGAGAAGCGGCCGCAGCCACAGCGGGCGACCTCCCTTGAGACGCCGCAGCAAAGGCGCCAGGTCCGCTTGCACGAAGATGCAGCCGACGGCCTCCCCTTCGATGAGTGCGACCCATCCGGCCGCCGGATAGACGGAAATCCACCGCACCAGCAGTTCGGCGGCGTCTGCGCTCAGTTCTGTCGTTCCCGCATGGGGCGCAATGGCGGCGGCCAGCAGCGGCGACAACGCGTCGGTGAGTTCGGCCAGCGTCGCCGCTCGTAGGGTCGCCGGCCCATTCACCGGCTCTGGCTGCGCTTTCACCGGCAAATGCAGCAGCACTGTCTGCCGGGAAGAGGTCATGCTGGCGCCTAACAGATCGGCCAGATACGGCGGATTATACGGCGTGTGCAGAGGAGGGGGCAAGTGAAAACAGTTGGTCAGGGCGCCGTCGCTCCACCCTGGAATAATATCGACCGGCCCGACAATGCGAGTGCAATTCATCTCCGCCCCGTACTCCAGCGCAGCCCCCAACAGTCGGTCGAGCGTCTCTTCGTCGTTGACGCAGTGCAACATGCTCAGATAGAGCGCACCCCGTGCAGAGGGTTCGCATAGTGCAATGGCGGCGGCGACCGGCTCCTCGAAAACTGCGCCGGCGGTGGCGGGCTGCGACGGCAAGGCGCCGAGCGACCGAGAGCGACGGGGGAGCGCCTCCATATAAAGTAAGCGCGCTGCGACGCGGCGGTGATAAGCAGCGCTCCCGCGCACGAGAAAGTTCCAGGCGGCAATGTGAGGAGGAGACCAGCGCGGATCGTCTGCATAGATTTTCCACCATGCAGCGCTGAAAGCGCGACGGCCCCCCCAATCTGCAGGCCAGTAGGTTCTATAGTTGAAGTACGCCATACGCCTCAATGTTAACAGAGAGAAACGGTGAATTGGCCGTTTATGTTGCGCTCGTTAAAAAAACGTTTACAGAATGTGCAATAAAAATTGAATTTTATTTCATTTTTTATATTCTTTCTTGCAAAACGGCTTCAATCTGTGGATAACTCTGTGGAAATATTGCGTTGTCGCTGGAACATGAAAATGTCAATGTGGACAATTATAACAGCAGGTTAACGGCGGATTTGCAAAAAAGATTCCTTCCTTAAAAGTTGCGCACCGTTCATGACGCACCGATAGACACAAATTGAGATATCCGATCGCAACGAGGCTACATTTTGTGTAGCACAAACTTTCTGACTCGTTTGAATTGACGATAATGCACAAAATCCTCCTTCAAATGCCCTCTTGCCCGCATTGGCATCTTGCCAGGACTTTGGTACACTGATCAGGTACACTGATCAGCATGAAGTGAGACGACCATGAAATGAGATGACCATGAAATGAGACGACGAAGTTAGCCTCCACGATATTTAGCGCCAAAGCAGCACGACATCGTAGTCGGCGCCAACTTCGCCATTTGGGATGCGTCGCCTGGGGATGTATCTCCACAGCACACGGTCGCTATCAAAGACGAACCGCCGGCGTTCGTAATATATCGGACATTGCGCACCGAATTTACATAACATTGCAAAGCGTATGGTCTGCATGCGCTTTCTTTGTCTCTGGAGGGAGCTGTGCTTCCAGAGCCGGGTTGATCGCGGCCTGCAATTTGGGGCCAACTCAAGCTGGCTCGATTTGTGTTGACAAAGAAGGGGACTGGACTTTGCGAGCAAATCTGAACCGTGAAGTTGTCAAAGCGCATTCGAACCGTTTGCATCGAGCCCGGCGCGACAGGACGTCGATCCTTTCGCACTTCCACTATCAGGCGTCGTTTATGGACACTCTACACACCAATGCTCGGGAGCGGAAACGCTCATGGTCGGAAGAAGCTCCTGAAGTTGCGCCTCATAATGACGCTGCTCGAGGTTTGTTGTCCACCTATGGAGACGGCGCAGTTAAAGAGGTTGCGCTGGAGCATGGCGATCGCGAGCTGGACGGCTCCCTCAGCCCTAGCCCGGAGAAGGATGAATTCAGCGCCGATTCTCTGTTGAGCGAGGCGCTGCGAACGCCGGCGAACGCAGCGCAGGCGGAGATCGCCATAGATCCGCATGGGGTTTGGCGGCAGGTGTTGGCGGAATTTGCACTGGAAATGCCTTCCAGCCAGCTCGACGCTTGCATTCAGGCGAGCCAGGTGTTGCATTATGAGGATGGACACTTCATCGTCGGTTTGCCCAACGCTTATTATCTGGACTGGGCGCAGGCGAGGCTGCGCTCGAAAATCAAGCGCAAACTGGCGAGCATCATGCAGCGCAGCTCGGTCGATGTCTCGTTCCGGGTGACGCCCGCGTCTCGGCCTGCTTCTGCCGACAAACCTGCACCGTTGTATGAGGCGTCGAGCAGTGCGCAACCCAATGCTGCAGAGTCGGTGCAGATGCAACGTCCAACGTCGTCCGCGACGCTTGCTTCTTCCCGCTCCGTAGGGATGTTGAACGGCAAATACACCTTTGAGTCCTTTGTCGTGGGCAAGCACAATCGTCTGGCGTTCACTGCGGCCGAGATGGTTGTGCGCGAGCCGGGACAACGCTTCAACCCGCTGTATATCTACGGTGGGGTGGGGCTGGGCAAGACGCACCTCTTGAACGCCATCGGCAACCGACTCGTGGAGACCGGTTGCAAGGTGCTCTATTGTTCGGCCGAACAGTTCACCCATGATTTGGTGAACGCCATCCGCGATCGCGCCACCGATCAATTTCGAGCGAAGTATCGGGAGATCGATGTGCTCCTGGTGGACGACATCCAGTTTATCGTGGGCAAGGAAAGCACCCAGGAGGAGCTTTTTCACACTTTCAACCATCTGCACGCAGCAGGCAAGCAGGTTGTTTTCACCAGCGATTGTCCACCGGGTGAATTGCCGCGCATCGAGGAGCGTCTGCGCAACCGGTTTGAGGGCGGCTTGAAGACGGACATCGTGACCCCAGACTTTGACACGCGGCTGGCGATCCTGCGCACCAAGGCGGACCGTCAGGGGATGCACGTGCCTCAAGAGGTGCTAGAGCTGATCGCCCAACGCATCGAGAGCAATGTGCGCGAGTTGGAGGGCGCGCTCAATCATGTCTGGATGCACGCCGTGATGCAGGCGCAGCCGGTGGATAGCAGGCTCGCCGCCAGCGTGCTCGATAGAGTGGCTCCGCAGCGCAGCGTCTGTGCACCCGCTCGCACCATCGAACGCGTCGCCGCCTATTTTGGACTGACGCCCGCCGATCTGACCGGCAGACGACGAACTGCGGACATTGCTCATGCACGTCAGGTCGCCATGTATCTTCTGCGCACGGAAAACAACCTCTCGTTGCCCGCCATTGGAGAACACCTGGGTGGACGCGACCACAGCACCGTCAGTCATGGCATCGACAAAATCGCCGTCGAGCTTCAACGCAGCGAAATTGTGCGGCAGGCGATCGTGCGTCTGCGAGAGCAGCTCTACCTGCCGTGAACAGCGAAGCGGACAATTTGACAGAAAACGAAAATAGCTACGCGAACGTTTGCAAGATTGTCGGCGTTTCGGTAAACTACAGGCTAACGCTACAGCAGCAATGAAGCGTGTGACAAAGCTTGTAAGGTCTGGCGCTCGACCGATTCTCTTAGCGCCTTCCGACCGCTTTCCTGGAGTCGCTCATGGGTGCAGATGGTCGCCAGAAAGCTCTGGAGACGACCCTGGCTGGTCTCAATAAACGCTACGGTGAAGGCATCGTGATGCGGCTGGGTGAGGCCACCCGGCTGCAGGTGGAAGCGATCCCCACCGGAAGTTTAAGCCTGGATATTGCGCTCGGCGTCGGCGGCCTGCCGCGCGGGCGCATCATCGAAATCTACGGTCCAGAAAGTTCGGGCAAAACAACCATCTGTCTGCATGTCATCGCCGAAGCGCAACGCAACGGCGGCATCTGCGGCTTCGTCGACGTCGAACATGCGCTCGATCCAACCTACGCAGCGAAGGTCGGCGTGGATCTCAACACCCTCTACGTGAGCCAACCGGACACCGGCGAGCAGGCGTTGGAGATCGCCGAGGCGCTGGTGCGCTCCAACGCCATGGACGTGGTGGTGGTGGACAGCGTGGCGGCGCTTGTGCCACGCGCCGAGATCGAAGGGGAGATGGG
>CALFWA010000010.1 GCA_937928035.1 uncultured Caldilinea sp.
TGCTCATCTACCCTCTGCTTTTTTCGCTGTGGGCCTCGCTGCATGACTACCGGCTCACTGCGCTGGGCGACGTGCGATGGGTGGGGCTGGAGCACTATACGGCGCTGGCGACGAATCGCTCCTTTTGGAACGCCATGCGCAACACCATTATCTTTGTAGCGGCGGCTGTCGGGCTGGAGTTTGCGCTTGGCTTCTTGTTAGCGATCCTGCTCCATCGCCCTACGCCCTTCCGCCATGTCTTTCGAGCGCTGCTGCTCACGCCCGCCTTCATCACGCCCATCGCCGTGGGGTTGATCTTCCGTTTCCTGCTCAATTCGCAGTTGGGCGTCATCCCACATCTGTTGCGCAGCGTCGGCGTGGACATCGACTGGTTTGGCCCCAACCTGGCGCTGTTCAGCCTCGCCCTCATCGACGTTTGGCAATGGACGCCCTTCATGATGCTGCTCCTGCTCGCCGGGCTGGAGGCGCTGCCGCCGGAGCCGTTTGAAGCTGCACGCGTCGACGGCGCCACCGGCTGGCAAGTGCTGCGCCATATCACCTTCCCCCTCATGCGGCCGGTGATCCTGGCCAGCCTCCTGATCCGCATGTTGGACGCCTTCAAGGTGTATGAATACGTCTACGCCATCACGCGCGGAGGGCCGGGCGAAAGCACCGAAACGATCCAGTATCACATCTATCGCGTCGGCTTTCTGTACTATCGCGCCGGAGAGGCCGCAGCCATGGCGTATGTCCTGATGGCGGTCATTCTTCTCTTTGTCGTCGTGCTCTTTTATGTCGTGCGCAGGGAGGCGACCTCGTGAAATTTCACCGTTATGCAGGCGACGCTGCGGCGTTGCTCATTCTCTGCGCAGCGCTCGTCGCCGTCTTCTTTCCCTATGTCTTCATCCTGATCGCATCCTTGAAGGATGCAGCGGCGATCAACCGCCCGTTGGACTGGGGCTTCACGCCGACCCTGGCCAACTGGGCGGCGGTGGTGCGCTCCGACATCCCCCGGCAGGCATGGAACAGCCTGATCGTCGGCGCGTTGACGGCTGCCATCTCACTGGCGACCGGAGCGCCGGCCGCCTACGCCTTCTCCCGCTTCCGGGTCGGTGGTGACGCGGCCCGATTTGTCGTACTTTCTGCACAAATGTTGCCGCCGGCTGTGCTGATCGTGCCACTCTTCCTGTTGATGTACAACATCCGCCTCCTCAACACCCTCTGGGCGGTAACCGCTGCGCACCTGACCTTCATCCTGCCCTTCGTCGTCTGGTTTCTGATCGGCTTCTTCGACGATATCCCGCGCGATCTCGAAGAGCAGGCGATGGTGGATGGCTGCACGCAATGGCAGGCGTTCTATCGTGTGTTGGTGCCGACCGCTCGACCTGGATTGGGGGCCGCAGCCCTCTTCGCCCTCATTCTCTCCTGGAACGACCTGTTCTATGCGCTGTTGCTCAGCGGAGGGGACGGCCGCACCTTGCCGGTGGGCGTCGCTGGCTATTGGACTTTTCGCGGGGTGGAGCTAGGACAGATGTCCGCCGCCATTCTACTCTCAATCACGCCGATGATCGTCTTATCGTTTCTCGTGCAGCGCTATCTGGTGCGCGGTTTTGGAGGAGGGATCGTTAAAGGATGAATCCGCTCGATGTTGCGCTAGAGGCGGCGTACGCCGCCGGCGAGCTGCTGCGCAAGGGATGGCAACAGGGAGGCTTCACCATCGAACCAAAGAGCGCGCAGGAGCTTGTCACCGAATATGACCGCCGCTCCGAGGCGCTCGTCGTAGACATTCTGCGGAAAGCGTTTCCGGACGATGCTATTCTCGGCGAGGAGGGAGGAGTTGGCGGAAGGCTGCACGCACATAGCCGCTGGATCATCGATCCGCTTGACGGCACCACGAACTTTGCGCGACGCTATCCGCTGTTCGGCGTCTCAATTGCCCTCGAACAGAACGGAGAATTGGTTCTGGGCGTCGTTTACAACCCGCTCGCCGATGAATGCTTCGCAGCCGAGAAAGGCGCAGGCGCTGCGCTCAATCAGAAGCCGATCGGCGTGGCGTCCACCTCTTCCCTGGCCGCTGCAGTCGTCGCCTCTGGCTTTCCTTACAACGCCTGGACAAGCGCCAACGACAACACCGATCTGTGGAGAACTATGGTCAAACGGGCGTTGACGGTGCGCTGCGACGGCGCAGCAGCGCTTGACCTGTGCGCCGTGGCCTGCGGTCGCTTTGACGCTTACTGGGAGCACGGCCTTGCAGCCTGGGACATCGCCGCCGGCGCGTTGATTGCGCGGGAAGCCGGGGCGCTTGTGACCGATTACCAAGGAGGTGATGCATTTTTGCGCAGAGGAGAGGTGATTGCGGCCCCTCCGGCGCTGCACGCTGAGATGATGGCGCTCTTTGGAGGATAGAGGTTCTACGTCGGAGAGCCTAAGCCCCCCTTCTCCTCCTCTCCCACCCTTGGGAGAGAGGCAGGGGGGAGGGTCCACGCGCAGCGATGATGAAACCTACACGATCGCATCCATTGGCGCGCCGGCCTCGCGGTTGAAGCTCGCCCAGGCGCGAGCGTACAAAAACGGCAGGTGTCTTGTCGGCGGCAATGCAGCGATGCGCGTCAGCCAACGCTCTTCTGCAGCCAGGGCGCGGCAAAATCCCTCTTCGACAATCCGCCGCCGTCGCTCTAGCGACGCATCGCAGTAGGCCAGCGCCTCTTCGAGCAGCTCCTGCTCCAGCGCCGCCCGTTCCTCCTGAAGAACCGCAATGCGCTGCGGATAGTCGCGCAGGATGGAACGATGGAGACGTTCATGCCGCCAGAAAAGCGAATGCGGGTCATAGACGCCGGTGGGCGCAGGACCGACGCTCTCCGGCAAGGGCGTGTCGACCCACAGCGGTTTGAAGATGCTTGTGCAGGGCGCAGCGGTTCCGGTGACGAAGAGCAGCGGACGACGGGGATGCAGATAGGCGACGAGCGAACCGGTCGTCTGGCTGCGGCGCACCGGACCATAGCTGGCGTGCATGCAGACGGTGGCGCCCGTCAACCCCGGTGCAGGCGACCAATCTGGGCCGGTCTTCGGCGTATGGAGACGCAGTGCAGCCATCATCGAGGCAGGCGTGGCGCGTCCACCGACGCTCTGCAGCGCCGCCGCGGTTGCAGCGCAACGCTTATGCGCATCGCTGAAGCGCGTGTACAGGAAGTCGGAATAGGCGCGGCCGAAGTGGAACTCCGCTTCCGAACGGCACCATCCCCGTTCGATCGCATGCCTGACCAGGTCGGACGAAGCCATGTCCCACTCACTGCCCAGCGTGATGGCGTTGGAGATCGAGTAGCTGCGCTGCACGCGCTTCGCCGCCCAGCGCTTGCCGACCGTCTCCAATACCCAGGCTTCTGTTGGATCGGCAATCAGAAAGCTGTTGTGGTAGTAGAGTCGCCGTTGAAAGCCGCAGTTGCCGCCCTGGCCATATTGCTCCAGCAGCGCCGTGATCACCTCCACCGCCTCCCGCGCCGTGGCCGCCCGCTCCAACCCCAGGCGCAGCAGGTCCATGCCGAGCAGCCGCTCCTTTTTTTCATACGGCTCGCGGGTAAAGAGCGCCTCATTGCCGATGGCGACGCCGTGCTCGTTGACGCCCATCTCCGCACCCCAAATCCAGAAGGGTTTGGCTAGCGCCACGGCGTAGGTGTGCGCAACCTGTTCGATCTCAATGTAGGTGCAGCGCACGCGGCTGCCCGGCGCATGGTCGAGGGCCGGAATTACCATGAGATGGTGCGCCTCGTTTGGCTCCCGATCAGAATTTTTGGCGAAGAGTGCAACGCCATCCGCCGTCGTCTCCGGCGTCATCACCAGCGTGTCGCACATGGCGCGTTCACCTCCATTCGCACAGCGTCTCCAAATAGGCCGCCGAGCCGTCGCGCAGCCAGCCGTCGAGCTGGGCCACCTCCTTCAGCTGCTGCCCGCGCAGCCGAGGGACGGCCACGAACGCACATTCGAAGCCGGGCAACGTGGTCATGTCGCCCCAGAGCTTCTCGAACTGCGTCACCGGATAGACGTCCTCCTGACCCTTGCCCCAGCGTTTTTTCACGTCTTTGAGCGTGACGTACGTAGGCATCCTGGCTGCCACGCTGCGCACCGCCGCAGCCACCTTCTCTTCGTGGGCGAGATCGCTGCGCGCCAAGCCGAAGGCGACGAGGAGGCGGTCCAGATCGATCCAATACGTGGCCGAATTGTAATAAGTTAGGTTGAACTCGACCTCCTCGCGCGGCATGGCCAGCCCTTCCACCAGCCGGAGCCGCCCATCGACGCGCGCCAGGCCGCCGCCGCGGTCGTCGATGCGCCGCGTGATGACCTCGGTCGTCATCGCTGCGCCGCGATCGATATGCCAGCCCAGCAACGTCGGATCGACGTCGGCGCCCAGGGTGTCAATGTTGTGCACCATCAGCCAGCGCAACCGGGGCCGCTCCTCCAGCAGATGCGCCAATACCCCGTTGCGCAGCAGGTTTGGAACCTCATACCAATGCCCGACCGGATGCAAACACTGCAGAGGAGCGTTGTCGGTGTAGTCTGATCCTTCGCCCATCTGCTGCGCCCATTGGATCAGCGCGGCGTGCAAACTTTCGCGTACCTTCTGCGCCTGCTCATCGAGCAGCTGCTGCGGCGTCTCCTCCCAGGCGAAGCGCAGATCGCGCGTCATCGGCACCAGCCGCAGACCGACGGCCCGCCCGGGTGAAAGCCGCAGCGGGCCTGCATAGCCGTAGTTCTGTTCGCAGCGCAGAAATTCGGCGATCGGCTCATGTGTGAGATAGCTGGTGGTGACGATGTGCACAAGCGGCGCACCGGCCAGACGGCTGACGCGACGGCTCTTGGCCAGATGTACCTCGATGAAGTTGCGATGTTTGCCGCCGATGCGCGCAAAGGGATTGAGCGCCTTCACCACGCCGGCGCCCTTCGTCCAGCGGCTGCCTGCCCCGCCCGCCAGCGTGACCACCGCCGCTGCGCCCGCAGCCAGCGCCTCCAGGCCGATCTGCTGCAACCTGGCTCGCTCCTTTTGCGAAAGACGCGCAATGTCGTTCACGTCGTCGGCTGCGACGTCTTCGATGACGGTGCGCACAGGCAAGCGATTTTGCGCCAAGCCGATGCGCCCGCTGCGCAGGTCAGCGCGAATCTGCTCATGCTGAATGCGGTCGAAGCCGTTAGCCTCGAGCAAGGCGGCGAGGCTCTGCTGACGGTCGATCCCCTGCTCGCGCGGCGGCAGCAACTGGTCGAAAAGCGCCTGCACCATGCCCGCCAGGGCCGGCTGCGTGCGCGCGGCGGCGCCGAAGGCCTCCAGCTCGGTACGACGGAAGGGCGACAGGCTGCGCTGCTCGTGACGAATCAACGCCGGCGCAGTCAGCATGTAATAGCCCGCCGGCATCAACGCCTGCTCGCCCGTGCAAAGCTCCGCCCACGTCCCTCGCTCGTTGATGGCGAAGTCATAGACCACAGGCTCCATGGCGAACGGTGCGGCGCGCTCCAAACCGCGCTTGACCGCGCGCATCGTCTCTTCGAGCCAACCTTGCGCTTCGGGCTTGCGCCGCGGGTCGAAGAGAAAGCCCATGCCGCCGCCCGCCATGCCGCCCAGCATCCAAAAGCCCCAGAAGTCGTCGCCGAAGGCGGCGCGGGCGCGGTCGATCAGCGTTTCGGTGTAGAGATTGCTCGCCCAGGGGATGATGGTCTGAATCGGGCTGCGGAAGTTGCGCTCCGTGCCCTGGCCGATCCCGCGGATGTCTCCGCGGCGCAGGAGATCGGTGAGCCGGTCGAAGATGCGCATCGCCTCCTGGCGGCCCGCCCATTCGGCCTCGCTGCGCAGCAGATATTTCTCGGTCACCATCTCCAAAATGGGGCCGACGTCCTGCGCCATGCCGCCGTGCACAAGCACCAGGCTCTCCTGGAGTCGCCGTCGCGTCTCCGGCGTCACGGCATCAGGGCCGAGGATCGTATGGCGCGGCAGCAGCCGCCCGCGCGAAACGCCGTATTCCGGGTCGCCTTCGCTGGCCTCCACGCCCTCGATCAGCTTGACGCCGGGCCAGACGCCGCCGGAATCCTGCCACCCGCCGCCGGAGCCGCCGAGCCATTCGCCCAGGATGGCGCGCGCCGCCACCACGCGACGCTCCTCTTCGGAGAGCGGGCCGGTAAGCGACTGCGCCTGGCCTGTGGCGCGCATGCAGACTGCAATCAACGAAGCGAGCAGCGTGGTCGAAACCGCCAGCCGCGAGCCTTTCGGGATGCCGTTGACCTGGCTGACCAGCTCGATGCCGTAGCCGGGCCGAATCATTCGCCCCAACAAGTCGGCGAGCGACTGGCCGGAGCCTTCGACGCCGGGCGGGACGATGCCCGAGGCGATGACCGCCGCCTTGAGCAGCCCCAGATAGTCCCTGGCGAAGTCGAACACCTCGGCCAGCGAGCGGATTTCGGCGACTGCGCCCAGGTCGACGCTGACCAGGCGGAGGATGGGCTGGTCGATGACTCGAAAGAAGCTCTCCACCGGCGGCCTGGGGCGGCCGTCGCTCTGCCCGCGCACCGCCAGGTCAATGGAGATGTTGAGCACGCGCGCGCCTTCCGGGTAATCCATGCCCAGAAAGAAGATGTCGCTCCAGCCGCTGTGGCTGAGATCCATGCGCACAGGCGTGGCTTCGTGAAGGATGGGGAACAAATGCGCAGATTGGTGAGGGGAGTGCGGGGCAGAGGAAGGCGTCGCCCGATCTTTCCAGCTCGTTGCGGCCCCATTCCCCCAGTTCCCCACGTTCATGTAAAGCTCCTCGCGCACGCGCAGGGGCTGATCCGCCGGATGGCCAATGCGGAACATCCACTGGTTGCCGCGCGCGGAGCGGACGCTGCGTCGCACCTGATTGGCGAGCGTCTGAAAGCCGAGGCGGCGGTAGGCTTCGGCCAGCGCGCTGGCGGAGCCATCGCTGAGAGGGACGGCCAGGAAGAGATCGATCGCTTCCTCGAAGCGCCGTTTGAGCAAGTTGTCATAGCCCTCAAAAGGAATCAGGCCGCCCGGCTGCAGCTCCGGCCTTTGCGGCAGGTGAAAACGATAGATGGCGTATAGGAAGAAGAGTGCGCGCACTCGCTCGTAAAGATTCTCGCTGCGCCGGCGAAAGGCGTCGAGTGCAGCGCATTCGGCGCGCAGATCGTCGAACGAAGCGCAGCGGCAAAACGCGTCCAACGAACGATTGCGCACCTGCGGGTCTTGCGCAGTAATGATTTGAATCAATTGGCTCATGATAACGGCGGTGGATCAAGTCATGAAAAATAAGATTCATGGATTCACTTCGAGCAAATGAATTGTAGCGCAGGTGAAATACAACCTCCAACTCCCCCCGCTGAAAGCCTCGCTCGTCCTATTCCCGTATTTGAACGCAAGAGGCGCTCATTGAGCGGTTCTCCCAAAAATTTAGGCTTCGCCTTCTTCGATGGCCAGAATGCGGTCCAGGCGAAAGGTCAGCACCCGACCTGCGTTGTAGCAGTAGGCGCGCAGATAAAGGCTCCCGCGTCTCGTTTCGATCCAGTGCGGCTCGACGTAGCGCCGGGTCGTCAGGTTGCGTCCGGCGCTGACGTAGGTGAGCAGCAGCGAGGCCCGACGAGCGATGGCGGTTTCCAGACGCCCGCGCCACTGCTCCGGATCGGTGGGCGACGGCGGCGGGGTGAACGGCAGTGCGTCGAGCAGATCAGCCAGATGCTCCAGAAGCGCCGTCTGCTGCGCCTGCACTGCAGCCTGCTGCAGCGGCGTCAGTTGCGCAAAGAGAGCGTTCAGCGCGCGATTGGAAAGAGGCGCAGGCAGCGGCAGGAAGCGACCGAGTCGTTGATAGAGGCGGCCGGCCAGCCAAAGCGCTGCAGCGTCCTTGGCTGCAACTTCTCGCTCCGTCGGCAGATCGAGGATCACAGGAAACCCCGCCCTGCGTAGGCAGCTTTGTAAAACCTCTGCATCTCCACGCCAGACGGCGGCGGTCGGCGACAGAATTTCCACCAGCCAGCGCGGTGCGTCGTCGTCCTGGACAAGTTGCGCAAGCTGCGCCGGGCGTCGCGTGCGTAGGATCGGCAGCAGCGTGGCCGTGACCTGATCGCCCGCCTCCCACCAAGCATGCAGCCGGGCGATCTCCTCCGTATGCAAAGGCAATCCCAGAAGATTTAGCGCATGCCATAGATGCGCCAGCCCATGGCCCTGGACGGCGGCTGCGGCCATGCTCTCCGGCGTAAAACGGGCCAAAGAGAAAACGGAGGCGGACGCATCCTCCTCTGCATCGGTTGCAGCGTTCTGAGGCGCTGCGCCGTGCATCGCTAGCAAATCTTCGCTGAAAAGAGCGATACGCGCCTGCGCCAAAGGAGAGGCGCACCAGGCGAACCGCAGCGTGAGGGATCGCTCGTCTTGGGAAGGCGACCACCCTGCAGCAGCAGCTTCGCCGGAAGACCATGTAGAGGAGCTCAAGAGGAGCCGATTCTGAGCAAGGAGTTGATGGCCGACGTCGGTGAGGGCGAAATGTTCTGCATCGAGCGGCGCCACGACGCCGAGCAGGGGGAAGACCGTCTCCAGCAGCAGGCGCAGGCTGCGTTCGACGTCGCTAAGCGTATGGAAATGCGTGATGAAAAAGGCGACAGGCAGGCCAGGCTCCACCAACCAGGTGTCGGCGAGCATCTGAGGAGTAAAAGGATGAGAAAAACGGGCCATGCATGCAGCGAGTGCGCGCCGGGCGGCGATTCCCCATCCTGCATCCGGTTGCAAATAGGCGCTGCGTTCCCGTTCATCATCTCCATCCTGGAGCCACGCTTCCCAAAGCACAGCAAGCTGTTCGGCCGTCGACAGCTCCAGCCAGCGCCAGCCAAAGGTGGTGACCTCCGGCGCAATCAAGTCAGCATGACGCGCCAGAAACCAGATTGTGCGTAGAATAGGCGACTGCTTATGAGAGCGGAGCGAGACCCATGCCTCCTGTGAACGCAGACGAGCATACAGCTGGCGGGCGGAATTAGGCCTCAGCCAGCGCCCTTGCAACAGCCGCGGCTCCCGTTGCTGAAGCCAGAAGCAGAGCATCTGCACAAAATCGAAGAGCGGTTGACGTGGATCGAGATGAAATGGAACGCCGGACGCAGGCGCCTCGCCCATCGGGGCTAGCCCAGGCAGCGGAAGGACGCGCAGGCGTGCAGCGGGGAGGGGGACGCCTCCTTCAGAGGCATGAAGCAGCCCGGAGAGAAAGAGCTGCTCCGCCACAGAGTGAGGAGGAACGAGATCGGATAAGGAACGCAGCCCACCGTATTCGGCCAAAAAAAGCCCAGCGGGCAGCTCGGGAGTGCTGCGCAGGCGGTCGTATGCGCTGCGGAAGGTTGCAGAAGCATGTTGACAGCATCGCCGAACTTCCACCGGATCGCTCCAATGTACGGCAATGGCGGCCACCCACTCTTCTTTGCGGTTGCGCGCCTCTCCGCGCAGGCCGACGCCGAGAAAGTCGCCGATGCGACGCAACGCGTCGTAAGGCAACGCTGCCAGCAGAGCAGTCTGCGCAAAGTAAAGCTCGTCGGAAGTCAATGGCCTCTATCTCCTGGCTCACACATCCTGCGCAGACGGCGTCGCTATGTTCGGCGCATTATGCGCCAGAGACAGCTTGAAAACTTTCAGATGGAGCGCCGTGCGCTCCTCGCCTTCGACTTCAACCTGCTTAAAACCCGGCACAATGGCGAGATCGAAACCATCCTCCGCTACGTAGCTGCGGGCGATTGTCACCGCCTTGATCGCTTGATTCACCGCACTGGCGCCGATAGCGTGAATCTCGGCGCATCCTCGCTCGCGCATCACCCCGGCAATGGCGCCCGCCACCGCACTGGTTCGCGACTGCGCTGAAACCTTGATTGCAGCACACATTGTGACTCTCCTCCTGATACAAGCCGCCGATGGAAGCAAAAGCTGCTGCTGTGGAAAGCGCTTGCTTCGGTTGAAGCGACTCTGCACTGTTCTCCTGTTGTCGGTTCTCAACTCTATTTGTACAGGGGGGGCGTTGATGGAGCGTTGATTGGAGGAGGGGCGCACTGTATAGAGGCGACAAAGGGGCAGCTTCTGACGAGTAGAAGCTATCGTCACCTGGAACGCGTAAAGCTGTCTTTTGCCAAGAAGCGCTTCTCTACTCGCACTTCTCCGCCAGCGCCATTTCCATCGCCTGCAGGAGATAGACGAGCGAAGTGGCGCCGGGGTCCGCATGACCCAGGCTGCGCTCGCCCAGTTTGGCAGAGCGTCCCCGCCTGGCGGCCATCTCTCGCGTGGCCGCAGCGCCAGCCTGTGCAGCGGGCAAAGCCGCCCGCCACGCCGCCGGCAACGGTTGGTCGGCGGGCTGCGCCGCCAACGCATCGACGAAAGGCTTCAGCGCATCCACCAGCGTTTTATCGCCCGGCTGCGCCTTGCCAAGCCGCATCACCATCGACAGGCCGGCCTGCAGCGCCTTCGTCGCCGTCGCCGTGTCAAAAGGACCGTCGCTCAAGGCGCGACCCACGCTCGACAGCAGGGCGCCGATCAATGCGCCGGAGGCGCCGCCGCTGGCGTCGCTGAACGCAGCGCCGGCTTCGATCAGCAGCCGGCCGGCGCCGTCCGACGTTTTTTCCACGGCGGCATTGGCGGCGCGCAGCCCGCGCACCATCGTGGCGCCATGGTCGCCGTCGCCTGCGGCGGCGTCGAGTCGGCCTAATTCTTCCTCATGAGCGGTGATGACCTCCAACGCCAGCGCCAACCAGCGGCGCACCACAGCTACAGCGATTTCCGATGAACCCATAAATCGATCCTCAGCAATTGATATAAGCCGCCGACGCGCAAGGGGCGTCCAACAAGGGCGTCAGCTCCTCGTCGAGCCAGCAGAGCGTTAGGGAGCAGCCAGCCATGTCGAGCGAAGTGACCATTTCATTGACGATCGGCTTGTAGGGCGAGAGTCCTTCGGCCAGCAGGCGGCGATGCACGTCTTTGTAGAGCACGAACATTTCTTCATATTGCGTGGCGCCCAGGCCGTTGAGCAACACCGCCACTGTCGATCCAGCGTCGGGCGGCGCGTCGGCGAGCAGCGCGTCCAGCAACAGGTCGGCGATCTCGCGCGCCGGTCGCATGTGGCTGGATTGTACGCCCGGCTCGCCGTGCACACCCAAGCCCAGCTCCATGCGGCCGGGTTCGACGGTGAAGAGCGGCGCCGATTGTCCAGGAAGGGTGCAGCCGCCAAAGGCTACGCCAAAGGAGCGCGTGCGTGCGTTGGCCTTGCGCGCCAGCCGCTCGACCTCGTCGAGGCTATCCCCGCGTGCAGCCGCAGCGCCTGCAATTTTGAAGACAAAGAAGTCGCCGGCGATGCCGCGACGCTCGTCCTCCTGCCCGCGCGGGGCGGAGGCGACGTCGTCGGTGACACGCACGGTGCGCACGTCGATCCCTTCCTCCTGACAGCGCAGCTCCGCCATGTCAAAGTTGAGCACGTCGCCGCTGTAGTTGCCGTAGCAGTAGAGCACGCCAGCGTCGCCTGCCACCGCCTTGGTGACGCGATAGACCTGCTCCGCCGAGGGGGCCGCAAAGACGTTGCCCATCACCGCCGCAGCCGCCAACCCAGGCCCGACGTAGCCGCAAAAAGCCGGGTAGTGGCCGGAGCCGCCGCCGATCACCAGCGCCACCTTGCCCGGCCGCGGCGCGTCGAGCGCCATCACGCCGGAGGCGTCGGGCACGCGGCGCACGAAGCGGCCATAGGCGGCTACAAAGCCTTCGATCAATTCTTCACGGAAATCGGCCGGATTGTTGTAGAGTTTGGTCATTGCGCCTCCTCCTCCCTGAAGATGCATTGCATTGGAGATTTTCAGCAACCGCCGCCGGTTTATGACCGGCGGCTGGCGTCAGGTCACGCCTCCCGCGTGACATCCCTCCTGCGGCTGAGAGCTGCAGCTACGATAATTGCCCGGTTGTTTTGTTAGAAACCTTCCCTCGGCGCTGCGTCCTTCTCTGCTTCCACCGTTACACTCGTATAAATGCAGCCACCTCAGGATTCCGTCGCAAGGCTTCAAGGTCAGCGGCGGTGGGAAGCTGCGGGCGGTCGCGACGCGCGTTGACGATGCAGAGGAAACCCAACGGCTCATCGCCCGCTGGCTGAAACTGATGCCACGTCATGGATGGCACCAGGATTAGATCATAGAGGCGAATGTCATGCACTGTATCGCCGACCAGGGCGCGACCTTCGCCTCGCACCACCATGACGGCGTGCTCGTGCTTGTGCCGCTCCAACGTGGAATAGCCCCCCGGCGCCACCTCAAAGTAGCGCCACTGAAACGCCATCCCCTCGCCTTCAAAAAGAGTCTGTCGGCTGACGTGGCGAAAGGTCGTCGTTCCATCCTGCTTATACTCGAGCACCGGCGTGCCTTCCCAACGGCATTCGCCCAAATGCGCGCGAAAGATCATCAGACAAATCCTTTCTGCACATTTTCGACAAAGGCGCGGCTGCGCTCCAGGAGCGCATCGCCCGCCATGTACAGGCTGCCGCCGATCAACAGGATCACATCCCTGCCGTAAACGTCGAGCATCTCCTGCACGCGCTCCACCTGCATGCCGCCAGCGGGCACGGGGAAGGCCGCCTTGAGCTCGCCCCAGGGGCGGCGCAGGTTCTCCGCCAGCGTTTTGCAGGTCTGCTGGCTGTAGCTGAAGCGCCCGCCGTAGTTGGGATAGATGACGGCATCGGCGCCCAGAAGGCGGAAAATCTTGCCGAAAAGCAGCTCTGGGGCGATGCGCAGCACGCCGCCGAAGGCCGGATGCGCCAGGATCGCCATGCCGGGATTGTCGGCGGCCAGCTCGTGCATCAGCGCCATGCCCACCAACATCGGCTCCAGCATGACGACCCGCACGCCCAGGTCATGGCAGATGCGCACCTGGTCTGCAATCTGACGCGGGGAGCCGATCAGATTGGGGACGTAGCAGCAACGCCGACCGGTCTCCGCATTGACCTGTTCGACGGCGGCCTGGCAGCGCGCCACCCGCTCGGCGAAGGGCGAAAAGGCTTGGTTCGCCAACCCATGGTCGTCTTTGATCAGATCGATCCCGGCGCGTGCGAAGACACGGCAAAGGTCGGCGAGCTGGGCGCAGGAAAGCCCCTGAGGTTTGAGCGCCGTGCAGGTGAGCGCTCGTGCTTCGGCGCCAAGCAATGCGCGCAGCCCCGTCACGCCGAAGCGAGGACCTATGAAGGCAGAAAGCATTTCGTCCGGCATGGCGACGTCGACGAGCAAGACATCCTCCTGAAGTGAGGTGTTGCCGAACAGCATGTTCAGGAGCTGCGCCGGCTCGTCGCCGGCGGTGATGCGCGCTAGCCGAATCACCACCTCAAACCGGTCGTCGCCGAGCGGCGCAATCGATTCGACGCGGGCCAGGATGTTCTCAACGATGTACGGGTCGCGCACCGCCGCGCGCGGCAGCTCCACGCTCTGCTCCAGGGCGATGGCTTCGGCGCGACCCGCAATCTCCTTGGGAGTGGAACGGACGTGATAAACGACAGAAAAAGCGTCTTGCACGGTGACTTTCCTTTGGGCTCATTGCGTCATCGGCAGCGGCGTGGCCGAACGCATGAAGGCGATGGTGTGCTCGAGATCGACGATGCCGGCGTCGGAGCCAAGGCCAGTGGCAACAAGCGCAGCCGCAGCGGAGCCAAGCCGGCCGGCCTCCTCCAGGCTCCAGCCCAGCCCCAGCCCTACGATGAAGCCTGCGCAATAGGCGTCGCCGCAGCCGGTGGTGTCCACTACCGGAACCCGATAGGCGGGCAGGCGAATCTCGCAGATTTCGCCGTTTTCCCGATAGGCGATGCTGCTGCCCTCAGCGCCCATCTTGAAGACGGTGTGCTTCGTCCCCCGGTCCAAGAAAAAGGCGATCACTTCGCGACGGTCATGGAGTTTACACATCATGCGCGCCTCGTCGAGGCCAGGCATAAAATAATCGATGTAGGGCAGACACGGCTCAATGAGGTCGAGCAGATCGGGACGGTCGATGGCAACCAGGTCAAAGGTAGTGGTGAGGCCTTTGGATTTGGCGAATTTGAGCACCTCCACCGTGGGCGGGCCGTCGAAGCGAGGCATGAGCGACGTGCCGCCGACGTGCAGTACGTCGGCCTCGGCAATGACGTCGAAGTCGATGTCATCGAGTGTGAACGCGCCATTGGCGCCGGGCACGTGCAGCGCAGGGCGCTCGCCGTTGGGACGGATCGGCAACATGGTGGCCGAGGTCTGCACGCCCTCCTTGCGACGCAGATAGCGCGTTTCGATGCCGTAGTTCTGCATCGTGGATACGACGAAATTGCCCAGCTCATCCTTGCCCAGCGCGCCCATGGCGATCACACGCGCGCCCAGTTTAGCCAGATCGACGCTCGTGCCAGCCGCCGTCCCTGCGACGGTGATGCGGATTTCCTCCAGCAGATCGACGTTCTGTCCGTCAGGGATGCGCGTGACCGGTCTTCCGAGAATGTCGACGATGTGAATTCCCAGGCTCACGACGGTGGTCATAACTCGCTCTCCATCCTTTTTGCTGCAAGTTCTGTCTGCTCAACATCGGCAAGAAAGGCTTCGATCTCCTCCGCAGTGCTCATCTCTAGCGTCAGGGCGGCGATGCGCTTCGCCTCGGCTATGTCGAGGCGACGAATACGCTCTTTGACGAATGGAATCGCCGCCGGACTCATGCTCAGCGCATCGATCCCCAGGCCGATCAGGAGCGCCGTCGCTTTTGGATCGCCCGCCATCTCGCCACAGAGGCTGACCTTGATTCCGGCAGCGCGACCGGCCTCCACGGTTTCGCGGATGGCGCGCAGCACCGCAGGTTGGTAGGCGTTCACCAGGCTGGCCACGGCTGCATTGTCGCGATCTGCGGCCATAATGTACTGGGCGAGATCGTTGGTGCCGATGCTGAAGAAGTCCACCAACCGCGCCAAATGGTCGGCGATCAGCACCGCCGACGGCGTCTCGATCATGACCCCGCGCTGCAGGTCCTCATCGAACGGCAGCCCCTCCGCCTGCAGCTCGGCGCAGATCTCATCGATCAGAGCGTCCACCATCACCAGCTCCTCCCAACGGCTCACCATCGGGAACATGACGCGCACCGGATAGTCGGCTGCAGCGCGCAGGATGGCGCGCATTTGCGGGCGAAAGAGGCCGGGATGATCGAGGCAGTAACGGAGGCCGCGCTGACCCAAAAATGGATTCGGTTCATGCGGCTGGCGCAGATAGGGCAACGGCTTGTCGCCGCCGACGTCGAGCGTGCGGATGACCAGCGGCCTGCCATCTAACCGTCGTGCGGCGTCCCGGTAGATTTCCAGTTGCTCCTCCTCAGAAGGAGGCGCTTCGCGTTCAAAGTAGAGGAATTCGGTGCGGAAGAGGCCGACGCCTTCGGCGCCGTTGAGCAGCGCGATTTCCAGCTCGCCGGGCAAATTGATATTGGCGGCCACCTCGATCGTTTCGCCGCTGCGCAGACGGGCGGGCGCCTGTGCGCGCTTGCGCGATTCGCTGCGCTCCGCCAGCCAACGCTCCCGCCGTTGACGCAGCTGCTCGATCGTCTGTACATCGGGCGCAAGCCACACGTGGCCGGCGCCGCCGTCCAACCCCACGACCTGTCCGTCGGCGATCGTCAGCGCCGCCGCGCCAACGCCGGTCACGGCCGGGATGCCGAACGAGCGCGCTAAAATGGCGCCATGGCCGGTGACGCCGCCTTCCGCCGTGATAATGCCCAGCACGCGGCCCACGGGCAGTCGCGCTACGTCAGACGGCCTGAGGTCCGTCGCCACCAGGATGGCCGGCTCCGGCGGGTCGAACAACAGGGCGTCCGCCGGGACGCCGGCCAGATGGCGCAACACGCGCTGGCCGGCGTCGAGCACGTCCTCCGCGCGGCGCGCCAGATAGGGATCGTTCAGTGCGCGATAGCGCGCCACCACCGCGCGTAGGGCCAGGTTCCAGGCGCTGGCGGCGTCAAGGCGACGCAGCTCGATCGCTTCTTCGGCGGCGTCAAGCAAATCTCTGTCGCCGATCATCAACATCTGGGCGTCGAAGATGCCCGCTTCCGCCGCGCCGACGCGACGACTGGTCTCTGCGCGCAGCGTGCGTAGTTGTTCCATGACAGCGGCCACCGCTTCGCGCAGACGCCGGCGCTCGGCTGTCGTGTCGGAGACCATCCGCTCCTCAAGCTCAATCGTCGGTGCGCGCAAATGAAAAGCGGGGCCGACTGCGACGCCTTCGGAGGCGGGCGCGCCCACCACGACGTCGCCTTCCTCCGACACAGCGGCTGCAATGATCTCCGTCGGCTCGGTCACTTCGATCGGGTCGCCGAAGTTGTCCAGCGCCAGCGCCTCAATCGCCTCAATGACAGCGGAGGCGTCGGGGCCGGAGGCACGCACGACCAGCACGTCGTGCTGACGCACGCCGAGCGTCACCAGCTGGTTAAGGCTGGTGGCGGGCACGGTGCGGCCGTCGTGGGTGAGGGTCACGCGGGCGTCGTATTGGGCGACCAGCGTCACTAATCGCGCCGCTGGCCGGGCGTGCAGGCCGAGTTGGTTCGGAACAACGATGGTCAGTTCCACGATCTCTCGATCGACCTGCTCTGGAGCCGCCTCTACGGATAAGCTCGATGCGGGGAGGAGATGCTGCCAGCTGGCAAGCTGTTCAATTTTCGGCGCAAGGGCATCGCGCGCTTCGGCGTAGACTTCGGCCAACGAGCCGCCGATTTTGGCGCGCACTGCAGCGGCCAGCGCGCCTTCCACCAGCGGCGCTTCACAAAGATGAACTCGACTGCGCATCGCTTCGGGCAACAGGTCGAACGCAGCTTCGGCGCTCATGATGGCGCTGCCCAAATCCATCAACACCAACACGTCGCTCACCTCGGGGTGGACGAGCAGCGACTCGATGGCCGCCGCCACCTTGGCCGGGTCAGTGCCGATCGGGGCGTCGGGAATGTCGGTGCCGCCGGCCACGGCGATCACCGCGCCGCCCTGCACCACCTGTTCGACCAGCTCGCGCACGCCTTCGGCAAGTCGCGCGCTATGGGAGACAATCACCAGCCCGATCATGCTCGTTTTGCATCCTCATCGGCGAGCGCGTCCGCCAGCGCGCGCAGGATCAGATAGGTGGACGTAGCGCCCGGGTCCTGATGGCCGATGCTGCGCTCGCCCAGGTAGCTGGCGCGGCCTTTGCGCGCTTGCATCGGGATCGTGGCGCGCATGCCCGCCTCTGCGGCGGCGGCCGTGGCATGCAAGGCTGCCGACAGGGGTTGCCCCGCCGCCAGCGCATCCTTCAGCGCATTGACCGCAGGCGTCCAGGCGTCGATCATGGTTTTATCTCCTGGCTCGGCGCGGCCGCGCTGCACAACGCCGTCCCGCCCCGCCTCCAGCACTGTCAGCAGATCGGCGGGCGTCAACGTCTGGCGGTCGCCTACAACGTTGGCGGCCTTGAGGAAGAAGTTGCCGTAAAGCATGCCGCTGGCGCCCCCTACGGTCGACATCAGCGTCATGCCAGCGCTCTTAAATATCGGACCGAGCGGCTGTCCGGGCTGCGCCGCCAGCTTCTGGACGACAGCGGCGAAGCCGCGCGCAATATTCACGCCATGATCCGCGTCGCCGATGGCGGCGTCCAACTCCGTGAGATACCCTTTGTTTGCTTCAAGCAAAGCGGCCGCTCTTTGCAGCCATGCTTCAATATCTGCAGTTGTGATCATCATATTCCCCATCGCAGCGCCGGCGTCTTCACCGGTGCATCCCAAAGACGCACCATTTCCTCATCGACGCGCGTCAATGTGATCGAGCAGCCTTGCATCTCCAGCGAAGTAATATATGCGCCGATCAGGTTGCGCACGATCACGATGTTGCGCTCTTTGCAGATCATCGCCAGCCGACGGTAGACGGTGTACAGCTCCGAGACCGGCGTGCCGCCCATGCTGTTGACGAAGGCGATCACGCGATCGCCGACGCGGAAGGGTTCGCTGGTCAGGCTCACCTCGGCCCAATCGCCGGTCATCGGGTCAAAGGAGCGCACCGTGCGCGTGTACGGCCCGTCGTTGAGGATCTCTTCGGCGAGCAGCGTGGTGATGGCGTCGGCGTCGACGATCGGGATGCGGCGTTGCCCCGGCTCGCCGTGGATACCGATGCCGATCTCGATCTCGTTCTCGGCGAGATCAAAGGTCGGCTTGCCTGCCGAAGGCGTCGTGCAGGAGGTCAGCGCCATACCCATCGACCGGGAGTTGACGCTGACGCGCTGCGCCAACGCGGCTGTCTGCGCCAGCGAGTAGCCTGCCTCGGCGGCGGCGCCGGCGATCTTCTCGACGATCACGGTGCCGCCGACACCACGCCGCCCAGCTGTGTAGAGGCTATCCTTCACCGCCACATCGTCGTCGACCAACACCGTGCGCACGACGACGCCTTCACCATGCAGCAGCTCGGCGGCCGTCTCAAAACTGAGCACGTCGCCAGTGTAGTTCTTCACGATCAACAGCACGCCTGCGCCGCCGTTGACCTCCATGCCGCAGGCGAAGATTTGATCCGGCGTCGGTGAGGTGAAAATTTCGCCCGGGCAGGCGCCGTCTAACATGCCATAGCCGACGAAACCGCCGTGCAGCGGTTCGTGGCCGCTGCCCCCGCCGGAGACGACGGCGACCTTGCCGGCCACCGGTGCATCGGCGCGCACGATGTATTTGGGCTCTAGGGAAACGCGCAGGAGGTCGGGATGGGCAAGCGCCATGCCCTCCATCTGTTCACGCACGACGGCGTCTACAGCGTTGATCAGTTTCTTCATGGGCGGCTCCATCAAGCTCCATCAAGAAGTCATGGTGTGGAATCACGGTGTTGGATGAAATGATTCATCGACTGCATGCTGCAAGGCGACGCCGGGTTTGTGCCCATCTGCGCCGAACAGGGTGACGCGCTCCAAGGGGACGTGCACCCACGCCTCTTGCGTCAGGGTTCGGCCGACGTCCGCCGCGACTTTCGCCTTGAGCACGAAATCGGCGACTTGCAGGGCGACCAGGTGCTGACCGCCGACGACGATTGCCCGGCTCAGCACACGCGCCGGGACGGCGTCGGCACGCGGGGCTGGATAGACGCGCACATGCTCCGGTCGAACGCCGAGCGTCAACGGGCCAACGGCCGTCCCATCGAGGCGTAGAGGGTGCGCAAAAAGCGGGCTTATAAAGGCTCCCTCTTGACTTCCATTGACAAAGTTCTCGATGAAATTCATGCCCGGATTGCCCAGGAACCAGCCGCCAAAGACGTCATTAGGGCGATCATACAACTCGCGCGGGGACGCATACTGGACGATTCGGCCATCCTTCATCAACGCGATCTGATCGGCGAGCGTCATCGCCTCGGTCTGATCGTGGGTGACGTAGAGGATGGTCTGTTTGAGTCGCGTCACCAACTCTTTGAGCGCCCGCTTCAGTTGCAGCTTGGAAGAGATGTCCACGTTGGTGATGGGCTCGTCGAAGAGGATGATCTGAGGGCGCCGCGCCACTGCGCGCGCCACCGCCACTTTCTGGCGCGTGCCGTTGTCTAGTTCCTCGATGGAGGCGTCGACGGCGTGACGCATCTCCAGCAGATCGACCACCTCATCGATGCGACGGTCGATCTCCGCCTTGCTCAGCTTCTCGGCGCGCAGCGGCAGCTCGATGTTCGCGCGCACGTTGCCGCCGCGGTAGACCACCGGATACTGGAAAACCATGCCGATGTTGCGGGCGCGCGTGGAAAGCTTCGTCACGCAGCGGTCGCCGAAATAGACATCCCCACGCGTGGGCGTCTCCAGCCCGGCGATCATGCGCATAAGCGTGGTCTTGCCGCAGCCCGAAGGCCCCAGCAGACAGGTCGTCGAGCCGGCGGGGAAGGTGATGGTCAGGTCATCGACGGCGACGACGCTGCCGAATTCTTTGCGAAGGTTCTCTACGCGAATGTCCAGCACAGGTTCACTCCGACATTTTGCAAACGCCGATGCGGCGTCCTTCTTGAAAGACCACCATCTGCTGCGGGGGAATGCTGATGCGCACGACTTGATCGATCTCCACGTGCTGTTGCGTCTGGTCATCGCTGCGCAGCACGGTGGTGAGCACAACGCCGTTCACGTCCAGGTAGACGATCTCCTCGCCGCCCAGGTCCTCGCGCAACAGGACCTTCGCCTGATGGGTCAGCCAGCCGTCGGCGGGCGGCGCGCCGATGCGGATGTGCTCCGGCCGCACGCCGATCTGAACGTCGCCGAAGGGTTTTTCCGGTCGCTCGCCGTCGAACTTCATGCAGGCGAGGGGCGTCTCCACCAGCAGTTCGCCGCTTTGTTGCCGCAACATGCCCGGCGTCAGGTTCGCCTGTGGAAAGGCGACGTGATGCATCGTCTGCACGCGCTGCGGGTTGGCGTAGAGCGTCTCCGGCGCGCCGCATTCGACGATCTCGCCGGCGTCGAGCACGGCGATCTTGCTGGCGAGCATGAGCGACTCGACGGCGTCCGAGGTCGTGTAGATAAAGGTGACCTTGAGCAGCTCCTGCGTGCGTTTGAGGTCGTCAATCAGGCGTTCGCGCAGCTTGAAGTCGAGACCGACCAGCGGGTCATCGAGCACGTAGATGTCGGTGCGCTTGATCAGGCCGCGCGCGATCGCCACGCGCTGCTTTTGACCGCCGCTCAACTGGTCAGGCTTGCGATCGAGCAGGTCCTGAATGCCGAGCAGCCCGGCGACGCGCTGCACTTCCGGCTCGATCTCGGCCTTCGGGACACGCGCCAGGTCGAGCGGATAGGAGATGTTCTGGCGCACGGTGAAATGCGGGTAGAGGGCAAACGACTGCGGCACGTAGCCGATGTTGCGCTCCCCGGCGGAGAGTTTGGAGACGTCGGCTCCGCGCAAGATCACGCGCCCCCGATCCGGCGCTTCCAACCCGGTCAGCAGCCGCACGAGCACCGATTTCCCCGAAGCCGGCAACCCAAAGACCACCATGAAATCGCCTGACGCAACGGTCAGGCTCACATCTTTCAAAACCTGTTTGCGGCCATAGCGCTTGGCCAGATTCTGCAATTCGACAGCGATCATGCGTCGCTCATTTCCTGCTGCGTTATCACCGCCCCAACGACGCCAACCACGGCGCCAGGGCAATGCTGATGGCGAAAATCAAAACGATCAGAGAGACAAACCAGAGATAAAGCAACGCCGAGCGCCTGAAGTTGGCCGTCGGCGGAATATTGCCGACGGCGATCTGGCTCAGCGCAGAGAGCACCAGCGAAACCAGGCCGATCTGGTAAAGGCGCATGCTCACCTGCTGGCCGATCAGCACGATGCTGATCAACATCCACGCCACCAACACAGCCTGCAGCGTCGCAGCAAACGGACGTCTGGCGATGTTCATCTTACACCTCTCCGCGCACAGTGCCAAAGGTCATGCCGACCAGCAAATATTTCTGGAAGAGAAAGATCATCACGGTGGGCAGCAGAACGTAGCCGGTGGAGAGCGAGGCCACGAAGGCCCAGTCGATATTTCCGCCTGCGCTGACCAACCCCACCGCCAACGCGTAGGGGATCATCTGCGTGCCCGGCCCTCCCAAAATAAAATTGAGCAAAAACTCATTCCACACGAAGATCAGGTTGAAAATAAAGGCGGCGATCAGGCCCGGCCGCACCTGCGGCAAAACGACGCGGAACATCACATGCAGGCGAGAGGCGCCGTTGACGAAGCCGGTCTCATCGTAGCGCGTGGAGACCCCGTCGATGAAGCCTTTCAGAATCCAGAGCGAAAAGGGAATGCTGAACATGGTGTAGAGCATCAGCACGCCGAATTGGTTGCGCCACTGAAAGGCGTTGAACATCTGAAAGATCGGCACGACGAAAGCGGCGGCCGGCACCATGCGCGTCGAGAGGATCAGAAACATCAAAAAATTGGTAGCGCGGAATTTATAGCGAGAGAGCGCATAGGCGGCCAGAAACGAGACCACAATTGCCAACGACACCGACGTGATCGACAGGTACAGGCTGTTGATGAAGTAGGGCACAGTGTTCGGCCTGGAGAGCATGTCGATAATATTGCTCAGCGTGGGCTGAAAGATAAACTTCGGCGGGACGGCCAGAATGTCGTTCGGCGTCTTGAACGAAGCCATCAAAATCCAGAAGACCGGCAGGAAGAAGAGGATCGCCACCAGCCACAAGATCAGGTAGTAGACGGCGGTGCGAGCACGCGTTGGTTGCATCTCACGCTCCTTCGCGATAGCGGCGCAGGTTGAGCACCCATAGATAGATGGATGTGAACGAGATCGCGATCAACAGCAAAATCACGGCCAGAGCTGACGAGAAGCCGATGTTCAGGCTGGCGAAGGCGTAGCGGTAGAGTTTCAGCCCGATCAGCTCGGTGACGTTGCCCGGCCCGCCATTGGTCATCAGGAAGACCAGGTCCGTCGTCTTGTAGGCGTCGATCGTGCGCAGCAGAACGCCCAGCATCAGGATGAACTTGCCATGCGGCCAGATCACATGCCAGAGCCGCTGCCAGATGGACAGACGATCGACCTCCGCCGCCTCCAGCTCCGCTTTGGGCACAGAGCCAAGCGCCGCCAGCGTCATCAGGATCATGAACGGCGTCCACATCCAGATGTCGACGAAGAGCACGGCGCCGAAGGCCCAGTTGACGTTGGTGAGAAAATCGATCTTCGAGCCGGTGAGCAACTGCACGAAGTAATTGGCGACGCCGAAGGTCGGTTCGTAGATCAGTCGCCAGAAGAGGCCGGAGGCGACCGGCGTCACCACCATCGGCACGAAGAGCAAGGTCAGCGCCAACCGGCGCCCCGGCATGTTGCTGCTGCCCCAGAAGAGGAACCCTAACAGCACGCCCAACACCGTCTCAATGCCTACGGCCAGGACGACAAAAACAAAGGTGCGGCTGAAGGCGCTCCAGAGGTCGGCGTCGTTGTAGATTTTGACGTAGTTGTCGATGGCGATGAAGCTCGGCGGCGCAGGCGACATCAGCGAGTAGCTGTAGAAGCTCATCCCGATCATCCAGATGGTGGGAATGACGTTGAGCGCCACAAAGAAAAACAGAATAGGCAACAGCAGCGCCAACGGAAAAAATCGGGACTCCTCGAAGGCGCGCAGCGGGCTGCGCCGACTGCGGGCGATCGCCTGCTCCCCTTGCTGGGCGATGTTGATTGTGCTCATATGGATTCTCAGACTGATCGGTTACATTTCATCGGCGCCGCCGACCTCTGCCCGGCGCAAACCGACCGGCTGCGGCGGCGCCAGATGACTTCACCATTACATCAACGTTAGGTTGCGCAGCTCGTCCGGCGGCGGCGTCTGCGTGCGCCCCTTCTCAAAGAGCAACGCCTGCTGCCGGCCAGCGATGTAATCGAGCACGCGCTTCGGATCGGTGACCTGACCGGACGCATAGGCGCTGTAGGCTTCCTGTTGGATGGCGAGCAGCTCGGCGTATTCGGGCAGATGCCAGAAGTCGCGCGAGCGCCCTTCCTCCAGCATGTACTTGAAGGCGCGCGTATAGGGCTTCAAGTCCTCGAAGCCGGGCGCGTTGACGCCTTTCTTGCTCCAGGGCAGGCCGCCCTTCTGCACGAACTCCTCCTGCGTGTCGTCCTGATACCACCACTTCAGGAAGTCGATGCAGACGCGCATATGGTCGTCGTCGTTGAAGGCGTTGATCACCCAGGGCTGGCCGCCCATGGCGCCGATCACCTTGCGTTCGCCGTCCGGGAAGATGAACTTCGGATGAGGCACGGCCAGCACTTTGCCCTCCAGCTCCGGCGGAATCATGAAGAGGCCGACGGCCAGCCAGTTGAAGGCCGAGAAGACCTTGCCCTGCGTGAAGAGATCGATCATCTCACCGATCCCAAAGTCGGGCGATCCCGGCGGCTGATATTTCTGCAGCGAAACGAAATACTCCAGCTGCGCTGCGTTGGCGTCGGTGTTGAGCACGCCGACGACGTTGCCGGTGGTTTTGTCCCAGATGTCGCCGCCCGTGGCGTAGACGTAGGGATGATAGGCGCAGGAGAAGAAGTCATACTCTTTGCTGTATTGCGCCGCTGTGCCATAGAAGTCTTGCTCCGGCCGCGTGAAGAACTCGAAGATCGGCTCCCACTCCTGCACGGTGAGCGGCTCCAGCTCTTCGTAGGTGGTCGGCAACTTGCGGCCATATCTGGCCTCGAACGCCGCCTGCTCCGCCGGGTCTTCGAGCAAGTCCTTGCGCACGAAAAGCCCCTGCGTATCCGGCATCTGCGGGAAGCCCCACCGCTGGCCAGAGCCATCAGGGTAAACCTGATAGGTCTCCACCACTAGGCTCGAGAACGGCTCGATGTCCAGCTCCGGGTTGAGCGCATAGACGTCGTCGGCCTTGACGATCCAGCCCGGCTCCGCCAGCGCGCCCAGCCACTGGCTGTCGGAGACGATGAGGTTGAACTCCTGCGAGCGCGAGGCAAGCGTCGGCGCCACCTTCTGGAAGAGGGCGGCGAAGGGCGCCTCCGTCTTGCGCACCGTCACCGTATAGCCGTACTTCTCTTTGGCCATCTCCGCAAACTTGGGGAACATTTCCACGGGGAGCTGGCTGGGCGGCCAGCCGGCGATGACGGCCAGGCTCAATTCGAGCGTCTTGCCGCGCATTTCGTCGCCCACCGTGCCGGCGAGCGGGCTCGTTCCGGCAGGACCCGGCGCACCCGCAGGCGCAGGCGCTCCCGCCGGCGCACAGGCGGCCAACGCGTTGCTGGCGACCGCCGCAACGCCGACGGCGGCCATGCCTTTGAGCAACTGACGCCGAGACAACGGGGTTTGGAAAAGACTCTTGTCAGACATGGTTAGGTTGCCTCCTTTTTCCATCAACTGGATAGCCGTTTATCGTTCCACGCAGGACGGCGGAAGCGGTCTGCGCAGAGCACACAGAACGATGCCAGAGAGCTCCATTTCCAAGTTTTGATCCAAGAAGCGACTTCGTAAATGCTTTTCAGATCGCCGTGTATCCTCCGTCGATCAGGATCGTCTCGCCCGTGATCAGGTCGGACGCCGGCGAAGCCAGGAAGAGGATCAGGTCGGCGACTTCCACCGGCTGGCCAAAGCGGCGCAGCGGAATTTTGGCCAGCATCGGCTCGGCTTTGGCCGGATCGCCCCACACCTGCGTGCCCATCGGCGTCAGGATCACCGTCGGCGCCACGGCGTTGACCTGCACGTTGTACGGCCCCCACTCCAGCGCCATCACCTTGGTGAGCATGTTGAGACCGCCCTTCGAGGCGGCGTAGGAGGCGTGGCCTTCGATGGCGACCACACCCGCCTGCGAAGAGACGTTGATGATCTTGCCGCGACGTTGCTCGATCATCTTGGGCGCCAGCGCCTGGGCCAGAAGATAGGGCGCGCGCAGGTTGACGGCGATCGTCTCCTCCCAGTCCGCCAACGGCGACTCCAGGATCGGCGCAATGCGCGCAATGCCCGCATTGTTGACGAGAATATCGACCGTTCCAAACGCGTCCAGGGCGGCCTGCGCAGCGTGCAGCGGCCCTTCGGTCGTGCGCATGTCGGCTTCGATCATCACGCAGCGTCTGCCGGCGGCCTCAATCTGAGCAGCTGTCGCCTGCAACCCTTCACGATCCCGGCCGACGATCGCAACATCCGCGCCGGCCTGCGCCAGCACCACCGCCGCCTCTGCGCCGATGCCTTTGGAGCCGCCTGTCACCAACGCACGTCTTCCAGTCACAGCAAAACGCTCCAGTGGGTTTGTCATAGATCACCTCTTGCGTTTTATCGATGGGTGTTGATTCGGGTTGCGCTTCGTATGAGCGCCGTCAATTGCAAATGCGTTCGTTGCGCCGCAATGAATTGTCCGGCGCAGCGCGCAAACAGGCCTCACAGCCAGGAGGCGTCATCGCCAGAGACATTCGGCAAATGCGCACATA
>CALFWA010000011.1 GCA_937928035.1 uncultured Caldilinea sp.
CTGCCTGCACGCCGCCGACGCGTTCGAATTCGGTCCCAGGGCCGGCGCGCAAGTTGGCGGTGTCCAGCGCAACGGCCTCGACTACGGCGGGCGTAGGCGTGGGCGTAGGCAACAGCTGCAGCAAATTCACCTGCGGCGTCGGTTCAAGGGGGGCCGTGAGCGTGGGCTCAGGCGTCGGCGTAGGTACGTCGCGTACGTCGCGCACCGTCAAGCCAGCAGCATCCAGCACAGGCAGATCGCCCGGCACATCTCCTACCATATAGGACAACAACCAGGCGCCCTCTTCCGTCTGGCACCAAAGAAGGTCGGCGTTGCAACCGGAGAGCGCAACTCGCTCCCCGCGGCGAAGAACGGCGACGATCTCAGCGGCAGGCGCCGGCGCAGCGCGCAACACGGTCGGTTGCACGATGTCGACGGCCAGTTTGCCGCTCCAATCCGGCGTTGGAGTGGGCGACGGCTCTTCCGCCAAAATCGTTGGCGTATCCTGAACCTGAGAAGACCAAAGGGCGCCCCAGGAGGAGGTGAAGGTCAAGAAAATAGCCAGCCCTACAAAGACCGTCAGAAGCAAAACCGCTGAAAGGATGCGCATCCGTTCGACTCCTTGAATTCTCCGCAGCAGGCCAGAATCGGTTCACTTTCCAGCTTAGGCGATTGAAGCGCAGCCGCAACAGCCGCCACACAGAAAAATGCTGCGACAATTGCCGGAAATCAGCCGTGTGCGTTTGCTGTGGATGCAATGGCTTCTTACGGCGTTAGCGTGAGTTTATGCACAGCCGCTTTTTCGACTGCTGGCCGCGACCAGGGCATGAGGTGATAAACGCCTTCGCGCCACATCATGATCTGGTCGTCATACTGTCGCGTCAGGGGATGACCGGACTGGCCGCCTGCGATCACGCTCTGGGCGCGATCCCAGGCGCCCACCTCGAGAATCTGGCGGTAGACAGGCGCGACCTGAACAAGGCCAGGAGGCAGTCTAGGGGCCGAGCGCGTCTGGTTGGGCGTCGTTGCATCGCCGCCGACCGGCAACGGCGCGCGGCTGAAGAAGCCGCCGATCAGCCGGGCTGCGCCGAGAGGATGCGTGAAACGCACCTGATGCGCCTTACCCCACGCCCAGCGCAACACGCTGTCTCCGTAGGTGCGACGGAGCATTTTCAGCGAGCGCGTCAGCGCCTCCTGGAGCAGCTCGAGGCGATCGCGCACGCGGCCACTCGCTGCATCGTTATACCAGAAACTAGCGTCGTGCTCCGAGAGGATTTGCAGCAGCCGCGTCTCTGCGCGCAGGCGAAAAGGGTGATGCTGGAAGAGCGGAGCATGGGTCTTGCCCAGATAGCCATCGAGCGCCGCGCCGAGCTTGTCACTGAAGGCCATGTCGAGGAGGTTTTCAAGCAAATAGTGAAAGATCAACGCAGCTGCGCTGTCGGTGTCCATGCGCCAGTTCCACTTGCGTAGCGTTTGAAGGGCAACTTTTTCCCATGGGTCTTCGCTGTAAAGCAAGGTGAACCAGGGCAAGAACGCCCTGGCGAGCAGGCTGCCGGTGTCTTGCTGCATCTCCTCCATGTCGCGGATGGTGAAGCGCTCCTTTTCCGTAAGCATCTGCTCGATGCGCGCAGCGCGCCAGCCCGGATCGAACTCCAGACCAAGGAAATAGGGATAGTCGTCGCCCACGATCTTGTTGTTGGCTGCGACAATCACACCGGACTCGGGGTTGTAAAGGTGCGGCAGCTCCTCCGGAGGGATCCATCCCCGCCAATCGAACTCAGGCGCCCAGCCGGGGGCGGGGACAAGGCCGAGGTTTGCGCCGCGTCGCGGCACGCGGCCAGCCATCTGATAGCCGATGTTGCCGCGCGCGTCCGCATAGGTGACATTTTGCGGCGGCGACGTCCACAGCGCAAGCGCTGCGCGAAATTCCTGCCAATCCTGCGCCCGATTGAGTTTAAGCACGCTGGTCAACACCGTGCCGGGGAAGTGCCCCGTCCACTGCAACGCGAGCCACGTCTCCTCCACCGCCGGGTTCGGGGTGCCCATCGCATGACGGACAAAGCCGTTGATCAGAGGGCCGTGCCGAGTAACGACGATGCGCTCCGTGTGCGGCGCTCCACCGCGCACTTGAATTGTCTCCTCGAAGACCTGGGCCTCCTCCCAATCAGCGCCTCTGGCGAAATGGAAAAGATGCTCTGCATGCATCCGCTCGATAAACAGGTCCTGGGTGTCAACCTGTGCATTTGTCAATCCCCAGGCGATGGAATTGTTGTGGCCAATGAAGACGCCGGGCATGCCGGGAAAGGTCACGCCGCTGACTTCGGTGTCTGGCCCGCTGAGGTGCGCTTCATAGACCATTGCTGGCAACTGCACGTTCATGTGTGGGTCGGCGCAGAGCAGCGGGCGTCGATTCAGGCTGCGTTTGGGCGCCAGCACCCAACTGTTGCTGCCCTGGCCCATCTGCTCGCCGCCAAGCCATTGGCGCACCTGCTCGTACTGAGAGAGGAGAAGTCCGGCGGCGCTTTGCAGTCGCATCGGGTCGGCGCCGCCCACGCCGGCCATGACGATAGGCGCCTCCGCCGGATAGTCGGGCTCGAGGTCGGCGGCGCTGTAGGCGTCGAGGCGCTGCTGAAGCAGCAATCGCGTCAGCTCGCTCTGCCAGTTGCCGCTCATGCTCCACGCCAGCACTTTGGCCGCAGCCAGCGTATCGACCGTCCGCCATGGCTCCACAGGCACGCGCAGCAAATTATGTTCGGCGCTGACGCGGCCAGGCCGGCTGGCGAGATAGGCATTGACGCCTTCGACATACCATGCAATGATCTGGCGCGTTTCCGGATCGAGCGCCGCCTCATCAGCCTCGGCGGCGCGCTGCAAGCCAATGATGCGGCAGAAGCGATCGGCGTCAAGGGCGGGCTCGCCGAAAATTTCGGCCAGTCGGCCCTGTGCGGTGCGTCGCGCCTGCTCCATCTGCCAGAAGCGATCCTGCGCATGCACCCATCCCAGCGCGCGATGGAGGTCGGCTTCCGTCTGGGCATAGATGTGCGGGACGCCATGTTTGTCGCGCAGAACTTCGACAGGCTGGTCGAAGCCCGGCGCTTTCACCACGCCATCCAGTTTGGGCGCCGCCCGCTGCATTCTCCACCAGTACACGTGCAGAAAGAGCGCAGCGCCCAAAAGCACCACGAGCAACAAAACAATCAGCAATGCAATCGCAATCGATGGAACGGTCATAGTATACTGTATCGTATTGTTCTCATGGTCTGGAAGGAGTGAGGTCGCTCTCTATGTCGGTGAATCTGACCATCCATCCCTCGATCACCCTTAACGGTGGACGCCCGTTGTGGATCGGCGTCACCTCGCGCCGCGGCGATCCCGAATGGTTGCAACAAAACGCGCGCAACTACATTGCGATGGTCGGCAGTTACCGCGCTATTCCGGTCATCCTGACGCCCGACAGCCCTGCGTTGTTGCCGGATGGGAGGCGCTACGAACCTTCGGCGCAAGGTCGTCTGCCAGAGGAGATGCTCGATCATCTCGATGGGCTGATCCTTTCGGGCGGAGGCGATGTTGCGCCGCACTATTTCAATCAACCGCTCGCTGGCGCCGAGGAAACCACCATCGATGTCAAACGCGATGAGCTGGAGATCGGGCTTTCGCTGGCGGCCCTGGAACGCAATATGCCGATCTTCGGCATCTGCCGCGGCTGCCAGGTGCTCAACGTTGCGGCGGGAGGCTCGATGATCCAGCATCTCGACGGTCATCGCTCTCCCCAGGAGGGGCCGACGCGCTTTCATCCGGTTCAGGTCTTCCGCGGCAGCCGCCTGCACGCCATCGTCGACGCCGATCGTTTTGAGGTCAACACCTTTCATCATCAAGGTATGGACCGTTCGTCCCTGGCGCCGATCTTTCGGCCCGCAGCGGTGGCGGATCCCGACGAGTGGTTGGTGGAGGCCTACGAGAGTGTGGAGCACCGGTGGGTCGTCGGCGTGCAATGGCATCCAGAGCGCATCTTTGAATTGGGCGAAGCGCATCGTCGGCTCTGGGAGAGCTTCATAGCGGCCTGCGGAGAGCGGCGCATGCACCTGGAGTTCACATCTCGACGGTGATCACGGCGCCGCGATCAGGGTTGTTGCCGGCGTAGATACGCCCGCCGTGCGCCTCGGCCACCATGCGGCAGAAGGCCAGCTCCAACCCCAATTCCGCCTTGCCCTGTTCTTTCATGTGGACGGCCTCGTAGGGGTCAAACATGCGCACGAAATCTTCTGGCGGAATGCCGCGCCCCTGATCGAGCACGCTTAGCACCACGGAAGGGACGTTTTGCGCTTCCTCTTCGGGAAGACCGGCGCGCGGGTACTCGACGGCGATGGTGACGGTGCTTTGCGGCGGCGCAAACTTCAAGGCGTTGCTGACGAGATTCTCCACAACGCGTTGAAAGAGGGCGACGTCGGCGATCACCGGATAGCTCTGGCCCGGTGTTTTTACGACGAGGGTGACGCCCTGCGCTTCGGCGTAAGGCGCTATCTTTTGGCGCACCTGCTCCAGCAGATGATCGACGTAAATGGGGCTGCGCGAAAGCGAGAGTTTGCCGCGCTCCATCTTGGCAAGCATCAACATGTCGTCTAAAAAGTTGCTCATCTTTTGCGCTTCCGCGGTCGCCATTTCCAGGTAGCGCATGCTTTCCGGCGGAACACCGCCCTTGCGTTTCAGTAGTTGCAAATAGAGCATCACGGCCGCCAACGGATTGCGCAAGTCATGGACGATCATGTAAGAAAGCGCCTGACGCATTTCGAGCATGCGTTCCAACTGGTCATATTGGCTCTTGATGCGCAGCATAGTGCGCACGCGCGCCTGCAGATCGATGCGAGAGACGGGCTTGGTCAAAAACTCATCGGCGCCGACTTCCAGCCCATGCATGCGATCCTGAACGGTGTCCAGCGCAGTCACCAAAATGACAGGAATATGCTGGTAGGCTGCAGATTCTTTCAGCTCTTTGCAGATGGTGTACCCGTCCATCTCCGGCATCATAACGTCGAGCAGGATGACGTCTGGCGCAAGCTCAGGCATGCGGCGCAACAATTCTTTGCCACTCCCCACCGAGTAAATATCAAAGTCTTCCGCCGCAAGCAGAGCGCACAGCGCCTCGCGGCTCGCCGGTTCATCGTCGACGACAACAACGCGTCGCTGTTGGGACAGATTGCCAGGATGCAAAGAATGATTCTGTAACATGAGATGGGCGCACACTTGATTTGTTCTGATTCAGGAATATTGCGCTGAACGTCACCCCGCACTTCTTCAGCCGGCCAACGACGCTCTGCGTCTTTCCTGCTCTTGCCTGCGTTTGGTTCTGACGATGTAAGCCAGCGTAAGCTCCTTTTTCTCAGAAATTGAAAGTTACAATTACGTAAGCATTCGATTAGTTTACTGATAGTTTATCATACGATTCATTCGCCAACAAGCAAAGTGCAAGGCGCCTCAGGGTTATGCAGTCAGGCGAAACCCTCTTGTAGAATACGATCTTATGAGCTTGCGGCCTATCGAGAACGTGCGGCTTTCTGCCCCTCTCTCAGCCTTGGGAGAAGGGGGCAGGGGTGAGGGCCCACTGCGCCTCCCGCATTCTCCATGAGCTTGCGGTCTATCAAGGACGTGCGGCTGAGATCCGCGCCTCCCCTTCCTGCCGCATTTGATAAAACGGCGCCTGAAGCAATAGATAACCACGCGCCAACCATCGCCGACGTGTATCGACGCAAAAACCATACGTGCGCACAGTCTGGCCGGCGGCGACGAAGCGACGACGCTCGCCCCAGACGCGTTCATGCGCCGTAACCTGGGCCGCGCGCTTCCAGGCCTCTAAAAAGTTGTAGATCATTTCTCCAGGCCGCATCCGGTGGATCAAATTTTTTGGGAGGACAGCCTGAAACGCCTCTGGCGCAAAAGGAGTTCGCAGCTTTGTGCTGAACACGAGCGCCTCCAGCCGCCAGCGTGGGGCGGAGCCTTCTCTGCGCAAAACATTCGCCACCCAGAGGTTTCCTGAAGGGTCGGACGTGCCCTCGATCAGCAATGCGCCCGGCAAGGCCGCAGACGCCAGCTCCGCCCAGGCCGGCTCGACGTCCTCTTCCTGATACTGGCGCAGAACATTGAAGGCGCGGATCACCCGCACGCGCTCGCTCCGTCCGGCTTCCAGGCGACGTAGCGGCAGGTTGAAGCCACCCAGCCGAAACTCTGTCCGTTCATCCGCAAAAGGCTGCGCTGCAGCCACGCGCGCCGGATCGATCTCCACGCCCATTACCAGCAGAAGAGGATTGATGCGGCGGAAGCGGGCGGCGCTTTCCAGCGTGGTCACCGGCTCCGCTCCATAGCCGAGGTCAACGAACCAGGCGCCTGCAAACGAGCCGTCTTCGCGACGCAGGAGATGCGCATCATAGAGCAACAGAAAGGCGTCGACGCGACGCAGACGATTGCCGGCGGTCTTGCCGCGCGTGGATCGTCCGACCGGCCGGCAAGAGCGTCGCCAGCCGCGCTGCGCCAGAAGGGAAGCGCAAGTCGCTTGATTCAGCTTAAAGCCCATGGAGATCCGTCTTCGGGGAAACAGTCGCCCTGGGGTCGGCGTCGAAATCACTCACAGCCTGCAAGGCGCGCAGCGGGCCGAACGCGCGCAGCCACTCTAGCTGGGCCTCATCCTTCACGAGGAAGCTCCCTGCAAAACCAAGCGCATTGATCGACATCCCGTCAACACTTTCGCGGGTGCGGGGCGCCGCCAACATCCATCGGCGCGTCGCCAGCCAGTTGTACGGCCTCGGCGTTGCATCCTCGCCCCGCCAGACGCCAATGGCGTAGAGCATGGCGCGATAGGCGGCCGCCATTGCACCGGGGCTGTCAAGCTGTTCGTCGATCCAGAGCAGCGCATGACGAAACGGCAGGGAGGGGGAACGAACAATTTCGCCCAAGCGTTGTGAGCCGCCGAGCGCAGGCTCGATCGGAGCGTCGACGCCGGCAGGATCGAGCGGAAATGGAGCAAGCTGAAGGTGCTTGTGGCGTTGACTCGCCCCTGCAATTTTGCCGGAATTGTAAAAGGCCAGCCCATCGATGGCCTGCATACAGACCCACAGCGCCTCGAAGTCCGCTGCGGAGAGCAGGGTTTCCTGCTCCTCGAAAGCACGCGTCACGATCAGCAGATGATGGTCCACCACCGGATATTTGTTGAGCAGGCAGACATGCGTGGGCGAGAGATCAGCTACAAACAGCGCAGGATCGTAGGGTAGAAATGGATTTTCCACAGCCGACCGCTCGATGGTTGCCTGGGCCAGCCGTTGTTGCGCAGCCGCCCGCCCGGCTGCGCCCGCCAATACGCGCACGACGAAGCGCACGCCCGCCTCTTCGACATGACGCACGACGGTCTTGATCGGTTGCAGCGCACCGGCGGCGGCAGCGCTCGTTGCAACTGCGCGCACCCGACGCCAAAGCTCGTCGTCCGTTGTGGATTCCGTCCTGGAGATCATTTCCAACTTTTCGATAGCCTTTGTCGTTAAAACCAATGCATGCTCCGGTGGGCCTCGTTCTTCACGAAAACCACGTTGTCACGTATAGTACTCTATGGTGTTGACATTTGGAAGAAATTCGATGGCGAAGACGCAAAACAGGAATTCTATATGGCTTTAGGCATCGGCATTGTGGGGCTTCCTAACGTCGGGAAGAGCACCACCTTCAACGCATTGACCAAGACGCAAAACGCAGAGGCGGCCAATTATCCGTTCTGCACAATTGAACCGAACAAGGCAATCGTGCCTGTGCCCGATCCACGGCTGGACAAACTGGCCGAATTGGTCAAGCCGGAGCGAGTGATCCACGCCACGGTCGAATTTATCGACATCGCCGGTCTGGTCAAAGGCGCCAGCCGCGGGGAAGGGCTGGGCAATCAATTTCTCGCCAACATTCGCGAGACGGCTGCCATCGTGCATGTCGTCCGCTGCTTCGACGACGACAACGTCGTGCATGTCTCGGCGAGGCCGGACCCACGCAGCGACATTGAGGTGATCAACACCGAGCTGATCCTGGCGGATCTGCAGCAGATCGAACGTAAACTGGAGAAGCTGACGCGCGAAGCCAAAGGCGATCGGCGCCTGCTGCCGGTGCTGGAGGTGGCGCTGGCCCTCAAGGAGCAACTGGAGCGCGGCGTTCCTGTGTCGGCGTATCCCGACCCGGAGAACGAGGCATACAAGGCGCTGCTCAAAGAGATGCGCTTTCTAACCGGTAAGAAGGTGATCTACGTGGCCAACGTCGATGAAGATCACCTGCTCGAAGACAACGAATATGTCAAAACCGTGCGCGCAATTGCGGAAGCGCACAACGCAGAGTTTGTCAAGCTCTGCGCCAAGCTTGAGCAGGATATGGCGGGGCTTTCAGACGAAGAGCGCCGCGAGTTTTTAGAGGCGATGGGCGTCCATGAAACCGGGTTGGAGCAGGTGATTCGCAGAGGGTACCATGCGCTTGGCCTTATCTCCTTTTTCACAGCCGGCCCAAAGGAGGTGCGCGCATGGACCGTGCGTCGCGGCGCCAAAGCGCCGGAGGCTGCAGGTGTGATTCACACCGACTTCGAGCGCGGCTTCATTCGCGCCGAGGTGATTCCCTACGAGACCTACATCCGCCTGGGGGGCGAGGCGGCGGCCAAAGCAGCCGGCGAGATGCGCATCGAGGGGCGCGAATATGTCGTCCAGGATGGGGACGTAATCCATTTTCGATTCAATGTGTAGCACGGGGCGTGTTGCGTATTTCGTGGCGGTAAGAAAAGAAATGTCCTGTGTGTCGCATCGAGCGCAACACACAGGACGCGCAACGCTTCTTTGATTTTACTCGATCGTCACATCCAGGACATCGCCGGTGCGGGCGTCGACCACGACTATGGCCTTCTGCGTCTCGGTACTGAGCTCGACCACCCACACAGGGCGCCCATCGCGCTCACCCGGCGTGGCGACCTTTTCGATGATCTCTCCCTGGAGCTGACCACGCACCTCTTGCTCGGCGATTGCGATCGCAGCCCGTGCGTTGAGTCGGCCATCCTCCGAAGGTGCGCTCGCCATTGGCTGGGTCGGACGCTCGCCAAGCGTCACATCGATCTCGATCGACTCGCCGTTGCGCTCAACGGTGAGCGTCACCTTTTGGCCTGGCGAGGCTTTGGTGACCAGGTAAGAGACCAGGTCCTCGAAGCGCACGACCGGCGTGCCGTTGATCGCCTTGATGATGTCGCCGCCTGTGCGCACCTGGCCGCCATCGGGCAACGTCACCGTGCGATTGCCGCCGCGCACACCTGCCTGCGCCGAAGGACCGCCGGGCACGACGCTCGAGACGTAGACGCCTAGCGTATTGTCCGGCAGATTTAACGCCTCCGCCAATTGCGGCGTAATCGTGCTCCCTTCCAAACCCAGGTAGGCGTACTTGAAAACGCCATCCTTGATTAGCGCCGGCACCACGCGCTTGACGATCGAAACCGGGATCACGAAGCCGACGCCGGCGTTCTGGCGCGTGGGTGACTCAATGGCAAAGTTGACGCCGACGACCTCGCCCTTCAGGTTCAGCAGGGGACCGCCCGAGTTGCCGGGGTTGATGGCAGCGTCCGTCTGGATCACATCTGGCAAGGTGTAGCGGCCGGTTCCGAAGGAGCCCACCGGGAAGCCGCGGCCCAACGCGCTGACGATGCCGCTGGTCATCGTCCCTTGCAGGCCGAAGGGGTTGCCGATCGCAATCACGGTGTGGCCGACCTTGAGCGTGTTATCGTCGGCGAGCTTGAGCGGTCGCCATTCCATCCCTTCTGGCGGCGTCACCTTGATGACAGCAAGGTCCGCCTGCGGATCGGCGGCGACGACCTCGGCGCGCGCCCACATGCCGTTGTTGAAGGTCACGATAATTCTGTCTGCACCGTCGATCACATGGTTGTTGGTGACGATGTGTCCTTCATTATCATAGATGAAGCCAGAACCCTCTCCACGCTGCAGCGGCGGTTGCACATCCGGCAGAGGGAAGCCCGGAATCTGCGGCAGCGCGCCGCCGGCCGTTGCGCGTTTTTCCACCTGAATGTTGACGACGGATGGAGCGACGGCCTCATAGAGCGCGGCCAGCGTCTCCTGATCGTCAAAGAGGCTAGAATCGCCCTGCAGCGCCGGCGCAGCGAACGTTTGCTGCGGAACATTGGCGAGCACGCCTGATGGTTGCCACAACAGGGGCGCAGCCAACGCGCCGAGGAGGATCAACGCTGCGCCGACGACGGCGAACAGAGCGATCTTAAGGGTGCGCGTGCGACGTGGCCGCTGTGTGGATGGTTCTTGCGTAACGTTTGGTTCAAACATAGTCCAATAACTCCTCATCTTCGTTGATTCTCGAGTGCGATAAACCCTAAACCCTGGAATTTCGGCCGTTCAACTTGAACAACCTCTTTAACTGTAGAGCCTGCGCATGAGATGAAGATGAAACTTTCGTAAAAAATCTGTAAGTCTATTGCAGCATTGCTTGCGCCTCTCAATTTTCCGGTGGTGTTGCGGTGGGCAAGCCGCCGGTCAGCGCTACCAGCCGATCTAAAGTGGCTTTCAGCGCATTCATTTCGGCGCCGTAGCCTGCCCAGTCGCCTTCACGCAGCAGGCGCTGCGCCCGCTCGTAATGGTTGTTGGCCGCCCAGATCAGCTGCTCGATCGAGGCGCTGCTCAGATCGGCGCCAACGGCGGCTGCTGGCTGCGGCGGTGCAGACCCAGCCGTTGGCTCCGCCACGCCATCCAAGACGATGTCTGATTCTGGACTGATCGCCAGGTCGAGCAGCCCGGCGCGCGCCACTACATCACGGCCAAACAGCTCAATCAAAGCCAACCCTAAATTTTCCGCCATGACCGTGCGTTCGCCAGTCGCCAGGATGACGCGTCGGAGCTCAGGAATGCGGCCGGTCTGCGCCTGCAAGTACAGCGGCTCGACATAGAGCAGGCTGCCGCCCACCGGAATCACGATCAGGTTCCCGCGCAGCACGTTGCTCCCCTGTTGGTTCCAGAGCGTCAGCTGGGCGCTGATGATCGGGTCCTGGTCGATGCGCGCCTCGATTTGCTTCGGCCCAAAAAAGAGCGTGTCTTTGCCAAAGGTGAAGACCAGCTTTTCGCCGTAGCGCTCCGGGTCGCTGCGCGCTGCCAGCCATGCAATCATGTTCTCGCGGTTGACGGGCGTATAGGGCAGAATCTGAATGAAATCGAGCGAATCGGCTTCATCCATCTGCATGAGCACGTAGTATGGCTCCATGCGTTGTGCTTTCTGATAGAAGATCTCCTCTGGCCATGCCCACACATCTTCTCGGTTATAAAAGTCAACGACGTTTGTCATGTGGTACATGCGATACATTTCTGCCTGTACCGAGAAGAGATCGGTAGGATAGCGAATGTGGCGCAGCAGGAAGTCGGGCATCGCCTCTTTGGGCTGGAAAAGCGCTGGAAAGATACGCATATAGGCGTTGATGATCGGCTCGTCGGGCTCGAAGACGTAGAAATTGGGCACGCCGTCGTAGGCACTGATGACGATCTTCACCGAATTGCGGATATAGTTGAAGCGTCCAAAGTAGGGCTCACTGTAGGGAAAACGATCGCTCGTCACGTAGGCGTCGATGAACCAATACAAACGACCATCCTCGCCGACGACGATGTAGGGATCGGCGTCGTATTGCAGGAAGGGCGCTAGGTGGCGCACGCGCTCGACAATGTTGCGTCGCCAGAGAAGTTGACTTTCGTTGGTGATGTCCTGGTTGAGCACCAGGTTGATGTCACCGAAGTAAAGAGCGAAAAGCACGCGATTCCAGAAGGTCATGTCGACGCCGGTGTCGGCATCGAAGCGCGTCGTCACGTTGCCGTCGCCCTGGGGGTAGTGAAATTCTTCCATGTTGGTGCGACCGATCACGTAGTCGCCGGTCAGCTCGCCGAAATAAATGTGGGGCACGGTAACCGGAATCTCTCCGACCGGTGGCAGATCGCGCAGATAGAACTCAGGGAGGCCATCGCGGGTCACGCGTTCGACCGGCGACATAGCGACGCCGTAGCCGTGTGTGTACACCAGCTTGCGGTTGACCCACGTCTGCGCTTCGACGTTGAGGCGGTCCGGCACCAGCTCGCGCGCCGAAAGCATCACCTGCCGGCGCTCACCGTTGATCAAGTAGCGATCGACGTCGATGTCGTTGAAGGCGTAATATTGACGCAGCGCCTGCACCTGATTGTACGTCTCGAGCAACGGCCGATAGTCCCACAGCCGAACGTTGCGGATGGTCTCCGGCTCGCTCAATACCGCTTCGGGAGAGACTCGCAGCGAGGCCTCGAACGGTTTCACCACGATGTTGTCCAGCGCATACGCCATGCGCGTGAAGCGGATATTGTGCTCGATGTACGGTCGCTCCAGCGTCAGCTCGTTGGGGCTGACCTGAAAGCGTTGCACGAGGGAGGGATAGATCGAGCCGGCAACGACGGCGATGATCACCCAGGCGACAAGGACAACCACGATTGCCCGCCAGGCACGACGCACGTAGGCCGTCACGATCAAAAGCGCAGCGGCGATCAGCGTCACGATCGTCAATAGATTATACGCGGGCAACTGGGCGTTGACGTCCGTATAGCCGGCGCCGAAAACCGCCCCGCGTCGGCTGTAGACGAGATTGGCGGCCTCAATTTGATAGCCGAGCGCAAACAGAACCAGATAGAGCGCGCCGAGCACGCCGAGGTGAAGAAGCAGGCCGGTGCGCACGCGCCAGCCCCGCCAGCCCACGCCGCTCACGATCACCACCATGATGATCGTCGCAATCACCACCGACTGCAGCCAACCGCGCGCAATCGTCAACACGGGCAACGTGAACACATAGAAGCTGACATCGCGGCCAAAGACCGGATCGACGACGCCAAAATCGCTCTGATTCAAAAACAACAGAAGCTGCGGCCATTCGCCTGCTACATTCAGCCCCATCAGCAGAGAAAAGAGGGTGAAGGCCGCCAGGGCGATGGTCGAGATGCGCAGCCCGCTGGCCTCTGCAAACTGCTCGACCGG
>CALFWA010000012.1 GCA_937928035.1 uncultured Caldilinea sp.
CACCACCATTTCCTACTACACCGTGAAGGCGGGCGACACAGTGCTGGGCATTGCACAAAGGTTCGGCCTCCAGCCTGAAACGCTCATGTGGTCGAACGACTTTATCGAACAAAATCCAGACCGGCTGCGCATTGGAGATCAGGTGCGCATCCTGCCCGTAGATGGCGTCTTACACGTCGTCAAACGAGGGGATACGCTTTCAGGCATCGCCAGCCAATACAAAACTGACATGCAGGCGATCGTCGCTTTTGCAGGTAACGGCATCAAGAGCATCAACGATCCTCTGCCCATCGGCAAGGAAATCATTGTGCCCGGCGGCGTGAAGCCGTATGCGGCCCCTGCTGCAGGCGCAGCATCGACGGCCTACTCCGTCCAGCGTCCGCCAGGCGCCCCGGCCGGTTCAGGCAACTTCAGCTGGCCGGCGGCCGGCTACATCAGCCAGGGATATTGGCGAGCGCATCCCGCCATCGACATTGCCGGCCGGTTAGGTGCGCCGGTGACTGCAGCCGACTCCGGTTTTGTAGTGACGGCCGGCGGCGGCTGGAACGGCGGTTACGGCAATCACGTTATTGTCGACCATGGCAATGGCTTCACGACGCTCTACGCCCATTTGAACTCGGTCTTTGTCAAGCCCGGCGAGACGGTCAGCCGCGGCCAACAGATCGGCACGATGGGCAGCACCGGCAACAGCACCGGCCCTCACTTGCACTTCGAGATTCGCTACAACGGCGTGCCCTACAACCCGGCCAACTATCTCAAGTAAGATGGCCGGGCGGCTCGGCGACAGCGCAAACAAAAAAGCTCCGGTGAACGCCGGAGCTTTTTTGTTCGGATAGACGCCCCCCTATTTAGTCATGGATGCCGCCTTCGGTCAGTGCGCGCGGGTCGAGGATGCGGTCCAGCTCCTCCGGCGACAGGTCGGTCTCCTCCAGCGCAACTTCTTTGAGTGAACGCCCCTCGGCGTAGGCGCGCTTGGCGATCTTTGCGCCTTTCTCATAGCCGATGACCGGATTGAGCGCAGTGACCAGGATCGGATTGCGCCCCACCAGGCTGGCGATGCGTTCTTCATTGACCGTAAAGCCGGCGACGGCCTTGTCGGCCAACACGCGGCTGGCGTTCGCCAACAGCGAAATGCTCTGGAGCAGGTTGTAGGCGATCACCGGCAGCATCACATTGAGCTGGAAGTTGCCCGATTGTCCGCCCAAGGTGATGGTGACGTGGTTGCCCATCACCTGCGCGCAGACCATCAGCACCGCCTCCGGAATGACGGGATTGACCTTGCCGGGCATGATGCTGGAGCCAGGCTGCAGGGCGGGCAGAGAAATCTCGCCGAGGCCGGCGATAGGGCCGCTGTTCATCCAGCGCAGGTCGTTGGAGATTTTGGTCAAACTGACGGCGACCGTATTCAACTGTCCGCTCAGCTCGACGGCGGCGTCCTGCGAGCTCAGCGACTCGAAGTAGTTGGAGCTGGACACAAAGGGCAGCCCGGTCCATTCGGCCAGCTTCGCGGCGAACCTGCGGCCAAATTCTGGGTGCGCATTGATGCCGGTGCCGACCGCCGTGCCTCCCTGCGCCAGCTCCGCCAGCCGGGGCAGAGAGGATTCCACGCGTGCGATGCCGTGTTTGATCTGGCTTGCCCAACCGCCGATGATCTGCCCCATACGCACCGGCATAGCGTCCATCAGATGCGTGCGGCCGGTGGTGACAATGTGATCGGTGGCGGCGGCCTTGTCCAGCAGCGTTTGATGGAGGTGCGCCAGCGCCGGCAGCAGTTGATCATGAACGGCTAGATAGGCGCTGACGTGAATCGCCGTCGGAATCACGTCATTGCTGCTCTGGCTCATGTTGATATGGTCGTTGGGATGCACCTTGCGGCCCAGGCGCGCGCTGGCGAGCGTCGCCAGCACCTCGTTGGCGTTCATGTTGGTGCTGGTGCCCGAACCCGTCTGAAAAATATCTAGCACAAACTGATCGTCATACTTTCCCTCCGCCACCTCTTTGGCGACCGCCTGGATCGCTTCAGCCATGTTGGCCTCCATCAGCCCCAGGTCGTGGTTGACGGCCGCCGCCGCTGCCTTGATCAGGCCAAGCGCGCGAATGAACATGCGCGGAAAACGCAGGTCGCTGATCGGGAAATTCTCCACCGCGCGCTGCGTCTGGGCGCCGTACAGAGCATTGGCCGGAACCCGAACCTCACCCATGCTGTCTCGTTCGATGCGATACGCTTGTTCGGTCATAGACTCAACTCCTTTTTTGGGTTTTCGGAATGGCGAGAATCGTTTTGCTATGCTTTAAGCGACTGGCGCCTCTGTAGGCGAGCCCTGCAGCCGCTTTCATCGACTCCACACGTCTGTCCAGCGCCCTGTTTCGATTGTAGCACCGACCTGCGGACAAAAGGAAAAGCAGACGCATCAGGGGGAAAACATCGAATGATTTGACATGCCTCTCAGGCTTGTCTACAATCAAAACGATAGATTCATTCGATCCTTCTTCTGGAAGCCGGATATGGGTGAGCGTATTCTCGTCGTTGAAGATGACCGTCGCATCCGCGATCTGCTGCGTCGCGGCCTGATCTTTGAAGGATACACCGTGGACACCGCCGAAGATGGCGAGACCGC
>CALFWA010000013.1 GCA_937928035.1 uncultured Caldilinea sp.
CCCATAATTTGCAGCAAAGTCGTCTTTCCCGACCCGGAAGGGCCGACGATGGCGCTGAATTCCCCTGGCTCGAAGTCCAGCGAGACGCCATCCAGCGCGCGCGTTTCCACTTCGCCGATGCAATAGGTTTTGTAGATGTCCGACAGTTCGATGATTGGCATAAAGAGTGACCTCTGCTTTTCAAAAAGGTGCTTTCAAAGCGTGTGTCTGGGCAGGTTGATTTATTCTGTGTGAAGCGCTCGCACCGGCTCCAGTCGCGCAGCGAACCAGGCTGGATAGAGCGAGGCCAGCAGGGCGATGAGAAACGTCCACACCGCCAGCCACGTGAAAAGATCCGGCGCAAAGCGCGCATAGATGACATTGCTCATCGGCAGGTTGCCAGCCGTTGCGGCCATCTCGCCCAAAACAAAGCCGTTTTGCGTCAGGAAGAAGACGCCGAGCAGCCCCAACGCAACGCCGCCGACGACGCCGGCCAGTGCGATGAGAGCGGCCTCATAGAGAACCATCTGCAGAATCTCGCGGCGCTTCATCCCCAGCGCCGCCAGGATACCGATCTCGCGCACGCGCTCGAAGACCGCCATCAGGAGGGTGTTGGCGATGATGACGGCGACAATCGTGATCACAATGGCGTCCATCAGAATGTAGAAGCTGAAGGCGGCGTCCATAGACTGAATGATGAAGGCGTTCAGGTCGCGCCAGGTGAGCGCCTGGAGGCCGGGTTGCGCCAGCGCAGACGCCACTTTGTCCGCATCCTTGCGGTGGTGCAACTCGATCATAACCGTGCTGGCGCGATTGCCCGTCAGTGCAAAGCTCTGCGCCCGGGCCAACGGCATAAAGAGCACGCTCTCGTCATAGACCAATACGCCGCTGGAGAAGAGGCCGCGGATGACGAACGGCGCCTCCACCGGCTCGCCGTTGGCGTTGATGGTGACAAGATGGACTGCGTCGCCTACTTTCAGATTCAGGCTCTGCGCCAGCCGCCCGCCCATCAGCACGCCGCCGCGGTCGTTGGCGTCGAGGAATGCGCCGGCGATGACCGACGCTCGCAGCGGGTCATGCAACGGCGAGGCGACGTCGATGCCGTACACCTGGAGGCCAATCGATTCGTCGCTGGTGCTCAAGACGGCGTCCAGCCACAAGATCGGCGCGGCGGCGCGCACTTCCGGCAGCGCCGTCGCCCGCGCCGCAATCTCTTCAGGGCGCTCGACCAGGTCCTTCCATTGGACGCTGTGCTTGCCCTCCGGATAGCCGACGGAGCGCACTTGCACGTGGCCGGTCTGCAGGCGAATGTTGTTTTGCAGGCCGTCCTCCATGACGCCGGAGATATAACCGTTGAGCGTGATCAACAACGCCAGGCCGAGCGCCACCGCCAACATCGTGAAAAAGGTGCGTCGGCGATTGCGCGTCAGGCCGCGGTACGCGATCATCCACAATTTTGTCCAAGTCATCGTTGTTCTCTCACTTTCGTCTGGCTGAGACGACGGCCATTACAGGTGGCGCAGCGCTTCGGTCGGCTCCTTGCGCGCCGCCTGCCAGGCCGGGTAGAGCGAGGCCAGCGCCGCAATCACAGCGACGATGATCCCGCGGCTGACGACGTCGAGCGTGCTCAGGCTTGGGATCAGACGGTCGCCCATCAACGCCGTCACTTCACCTATGCCGGTTGCAAACGAAAAATCAATCCCGCCGGCCAACCGGATCAATGTCACGACGCCCACGCCGGCCAAACAGCCCACCACAGCGCCCACGACGCCGATCAGGGTTCCTTCGACCAAAAAGAGCGCCATGATCTGACGTCCCTTCATTCCTAAGGCCGCCAGCACGCCCATTTCGCGCGTGCGCTCAAAGACCGCCATCAGCTGCAAATTGAGGATGCCGATGCTGGCGATCATGATCACGATCACGCCGATGATGGTGACAAACACCTGCTTGGTGACCATCGTCTCGGTGATTTCGGGCCTGAGCGTCTTCCAGGAATCGACTTCGTAGCCCGGCAGCGCCGCCTGCAAGGCGTTGAGCACTTCATCCTCATGGGCGACGTCGGTCAGCGAGATTGCGACCTCGGTGGCCTGGTCGGGCAGGTTGAATAGCCGCTGCGCCTGCTCCAGGGTGATAAAGACGGCGCCTTTTTCCAAATCGGGCGCGCCGAGCGAGTAAATCCCGACGACGGTCACGGAGCGCTGTCGCATGGTCTCATGTTTGCTCTGACCAAGCAGCGTCACGCGATCGCCGACGCGCACGCCGAGCTGGTCGGCCAGCGCCTTGCCAATGAAGACGGCGTCGCCCTCGCCGTCGAGCAAGAAACGCCCTTCCACGACGTTGGCCGCCTGCACCGAGATCGGCGCCTCGACCGAAGGTTGAATCGCTGTGATCATCACCGGCTGCGATTCGCTCCCCTTCGCTATAATGCCGCCGGTGTAGATACGTTTGGCTGCCGCCACGACCGTCGGCTGCGCCAGCGCAACCCGGACCACCTGGTCCGGGTTCTCCAACGGAAGCAACGGCGCACGCTGAAGCTTCTCGCGGTATCCCGGCGCGTGGACTTTCACGGCGCCGCCGTAAATTTTGACAGCGTTGCCGAAGATGGCCTGGTCAGAACCGTTAATCACGCCGGTGAGCAACAACAGCAGAACCAGGCCCAGCACAATCGCCACCAGCGCAATCGTCGTGCGTCGCCAGTTGCGCCACATGTTGCGCCAGCCCAATTTGAGAATTTCCGTCATTCACTCCCCCTTTCTGCACGTCCAAATTGCTTGGCGCGTCGGTGCGATCACGTAAACCATGTGCGCAGTTGCTCCGTCGTCATCATCACGATCGAGCAGGGCGGCGCGCCGAGGATGCGCTCCATAGCGCGCTCGTGGGCGCGCACCCGCCGCTCGAGGGCTGCCAGAGATACTTCCAGTTCTGTTTCGGTGGCCGGCGGGTTAAGCAACACATCCACCATGGCGTTCGCCAGGCTCTGGCCCAGCTCCAGCAAGATCGGGGCGCTTTCTTCAGGGTGCTCGACGTCATAAACGCCCTCTGCGACCCCCTGGCGCAAGATATCCGCCAGCAGAGGCGCAATGCGCTCCACGCCAGCGCGTGCAATTTTCGTGCGCATCAAAATATTTTCGTCGCGATAGAGCACGCGCGTCAGCTCGAGCATGAAGGCTTTGTTGGCCAGTTTCCAGTTCTGCGTGCTATCAAAAAAGCGGTGCAACTTGGTCTGAGCGTCGAGCGTCGGGTCATTCACCATCGGTTGCAGTGAAGCGACCGCCTGCTCCGCCATGCGCTCGATCAAGGCGTCGAGCAAGTCGGCCTTGGAACGGAAGTAGTGGTAGAACAGCCCCTTCGCCACCCCCATGGTCTGAATGATGTCCTGCACCGACGTCTGATCGTAGCCCTTCTGATAGAACAGGCGCTGGGCGACGTCGAGAAATTCGGCGTACCGTTCATCGTATTCTTTGACCACACGCGGCATGTAAATGCTTCTCCTTGCTGATTGACTGACCGTCGGTCAGTAGTATGATAAACTGATTCAAAGAGAGCGTCAACTGGTCAGATGACCAGGTTCACCGCCCGAGGACCGTGTTATCGCTGCCACAAAGACGCCAAGAAGTATGAAGATTTGACGTTTTTTTCTCTCTTTTGAGTATCCCTTGCGCCCTTGTGTCTGAGTGGTTGACCTCCTCTTTTTCATTCATTGGGTGAAGTTTGACATTGAGAAGCTTTCGATTATCATACTTACTGACCGGTCGGTAAGTATCGGTTGATAGAAAATATTTTTAGCGGAGTTGGCTATGCGCAACAAGGTGCTTTGGGTCTTATTCTTCGGCGTATTAATGGCTGCGCTCGACATCGCTATCGTTGGGCCGGCGCTGCCGGCGATCAAGACAGCGTTCGCTGTCGACGAACGCTCGTTGGCGTGGGTCTTCAACGCCTATGTGCTGATGAACCTGGTGGGCACGCCGCTGATGGCGAAGCTTTCAGACCGCTACGGCCGGCGATCGATCTACGTGCTCGACATCGGACTGTTCGCCGCAGGTTCGGCGCTTGTTATGCTTGCACCGAATTTTGCCCTTGTGATTCTCGGGCGCGGCGTGCAGGGGTTGGGCGCCGGCGGCATCTTTCCGGTGGCTGCCGCCGTCATCGGCGACACGTTTCCGCCGGAAAAGCGCGGGGGAGCGCTGGGGCTGATCGGCGCAGTCTTCGGGCTGGCCTTCATCCTTGGTCCGATCGTCGGCGGTCTGCTCCTGCTGCTTAGCTGGCACTGGATTTTCGCCATCAATCTGCCGATCGCAGCTGTGTTGGGCGTTGCGGCCTGGCGCCTTCTTCCCTCTGCGCGACCGTCTGCGTCGTCGGCGTTCGATTGGGTGGGCATGAGCTTGCTGGCCATATTGCTGGCCTCCCTGGCCTTCGGGTTGAACCAAATCGACGCAGCTGCGCCGCTGCACAGCCTGCGCTCGCAACAGGTGTGGCCGTTTCTGCTGCTGGCGCTCGCCCTGCTGCCGATCTTTTTACAGGTGGAGCGACGAGCCGACGATCCGATCTTTCGCCCAGGGCTTCTCTCCACGCGCCAGCTGCGGCTGGCCTGTGCGCTTGCCTTTGGCGCTGGCCTGGGCGAGGTGGCGGTGCTCTTCCTGCCTTCGCTGGCAGTGACGGCGTTTGCAGTGAGCGAATCACGCGCCAGCTTTATGTTGTTGCCCCTGGTCTTTGCGCTTTTTCTCGGTGCGCCGGTCGCCGGTCGGCTTCTAGATCGGATCGGCTCGCGCGCAGTGATCCTCGGCGGCTCCGGGCTGTTGACGCTCGGCATGGTGTTGCTATGGCTGCACGGCGCGTCGCTCTGGGTCTATTACGCGGCGGGAGTGCTCGTCGGTTTGGGGCTGGCCTCACTTTTGGGCGCGCCGATTCGCTATATTATGCTGAATGAAGCTGCCGTCACGGAGCGCGCGGCTGCGCAGGCGGCAGCGACGCTCTTCACCAGCGTGGGGCAGCTCGTCGGCGCAGCGTTGGTGGGCGCGGTGGTCGCCAGCATGGGCGGCGGCCTCCCTGGCTACAGGGCTGCATACCTGACCATTGGCATTGTTTCTCTGGCGTTGACGCTGCTTGCATTTGGGCTGAAGCCGCGAGCGGTCGAGCTTGAAACAATGACCAAGCAGTCGGCTGCTGCCTGATAGACAGTTGAACCTACTGCGCAAGAGGCGCCTGCTCACGAGGATATCCAGTATCTGTGGCGCCTTTGCGACTTGAGAACAGTTTCTGAGGTCAAATTCGAATTCTCGAAAAGAAGGAGCTTTGCAGATGGGTTTTGTATTGGTGTTGCATAGTTTGATGCGATGGGCGGTGATCGTTCTGTTGATTTACGCCTTGGCGCGCATGGTGATGGGCGTCTTCCAAAAACGCGCCTTCACGGAACAGGACCGCAAGGCGCTGTCATGGTTCGCCGTCTCAATGGACGTGCAACTGCTGGTTGGGCTTGTGCTGTTCATCGGCAACAGCTGGTGGACTCAGTTCCAGAACATGGCCAACGCTATGCGTCAACCTGTGCTGCGCTTCTTTGTCATCGAACATTGGTTCCTGATGCTGATTGCGTTGATTCTGGCGCATCTGGCGGTGGCCTTTGTGCGGAAGGCGCAAAACGATGCAGCGAAATTCCGACGCGGCACCATCTTCACTGTATTGGCGGCACTTGCCATCTACTTCGCCATCCCATGGCCGTGGAGTGGAGACTACGGACGACCGCTGCTGCGCCTGGCAGAAGCGATTTTGCTCTGGTTTGTATAAAAAGTCGACGATGCTGCGTTCTGCGTCGGGCGACAGCCGAGAGGCGATTTTGCAGGCCGCCCAGCGTCTCTTCGTAGAGAAGGGCTATCCCGGCATCTCCATGCGCGAGATCGCCGATGCGGTGGGGATGACGAAGGCTGCGCTCTACTATCATTTCCGCGACAAGGAGCAGCTCTTCCTGGCGCTGTTGGACAGCGTACTGGAGGAGCTCAGCGCGCTGATCGAATCCAGCCGTCAAAACGATGGCTCCTGCCGTCGCCAACTGGAGACGTTCGTGCGCCAGGTGTTAGCGCTGCCCTCGGAGCGTAGGGCGAGCCTGCGTCTCGCCAGCCAGGAGCTTGGCAATCTAGACGCCTCTGCACGCAGCCATTTCATTGAAAAATATCACGCCCTTTTTATCGATCGCATCGCCACCATCCTCGCCGAGGGCGTCGCTCGCGGCGAATTCAAGCCGATCGACCCGCAGGTCGCCACCTGGGCCCTGCTGGGCATGATGTACCCTTACTTTCACGTTTCTCCCGTCGCCGGCTTGACGCCGACAGAAGCAGTCGTTCAGCAACTCTTGATGGTATTTTTCGAGGGTTTGCAGAAAAATTCGTAAATCGCTCTGTGCCCATGCAGGCCCTCACCCCCTGCCCCCCTCTCCCAAGGCTGGGAGAGGGGGAGAAGGGGCGCCGTCGGTGCGGCTCCGTTTTTTTAGATTCTCTCGTGCGGCTCCCAGCCGCACGTTCCGGCCATAAGATTTCGCGAAATCCGGAAGCGCAGCTACGAGCAGCGCCTACAGACGACCAGCATAGTTTGTTCAATGCCGTCAAAACGATTTTTCCCGGCCCCCGGTTTCTAGCCAGCGGCGATCTCCACCCACATTCCCGGACAATGCGACGGCTCGCTTCCCTTGATGACGACCCCACGGCGCTCCTGCTGCGCCTGCACGACGGCCAGCCAGGGGTGGTGGCGATAGACGAGCGCTGCGCCGAGCAGCAGCCAGTGCGGAACCTTCCCGCTCAGCACGACCCCGCGCCCGGCCTCCAGCAGCGGCAGCGTTGCGCCGCTCACCTCCTCGTAATCGAGATAGGGCGCTCCAGGCAGAATTTCGAGCCAGGTGTAATCGGCCTGAACGGTGAGTTTCCACCCCAGAACATCGGGGGCAGCCGCTGCGGAGCAGGCGAGTGTGGCCGGCGCCGTCCAGCCCAGGCGCGGATCGAAGAGATAGACGGGGTGCGGCGCCGCATGCAGCGCCAGCGCCGCGTACAGCCAGTTGGGCCCGCGACCGTAGATCGAGATCGCATCTTGGGGCGTGCAGTTCAGGGCGACGGAAAGATGCTCCGGGCGCCAACGTCGCTCTTCTGCGGGCAGGCCGACGCAGTCGCCTAGCTGTGCAATGTCCACGATCAGCTCGGTCGGCGCGTGAGGGAAGTGTAGAGATTTTAGTTCCTGCTCGCTATAAGAGAAAATTTGTCGCAAGCGTCTCGCCAGCGCATGCAACATCGGCCCGCCGACGCTGGTGCGTCGCTCCAGCCCGCCGATTCGCCCGCGCAAGACCGGCGTCTCCGCTTCGATGAAATCATCGCCGTCGAGCACGGAATGCAGCTCGGCGATGACGACCAGGCCGTGGCGCTCGGCGAGCACACGCCAAGGCGCCAGCGCTTCTGGGGCGGCGGCGATCAATACGGCGTGGGTGCATTGGTCGAAAATGCGCTCCTGCTCCGGCGTCGGCTTGCCGCCGACGTCGACCAGCAGGGGGAGATGGCGTTGTTTCAGATCGCGGCAGACGAGGTTGACGAAATCGGCGCTGAACTGTCCTTTTTGGCGCAACAGGCGCACCGTCTCCGGCGGCGCTTCCTGGCTCCAGTCTCCCTCGCCGTCGGGGCAAGCGCGCAGCACATAGTGCTCGACTTGCCAGGCGCGCAGTTGCTGCGTGAGCAAATAGGTGAGCACCGACTTGCCGCTGTGCGGCGGGCCGCCGATGACGACCGCAGGGAAAGGATTCATAGAAGGAATCTCCATGCCGTTTACGATTATACAAATGGTTGCATCAATTGATGGATGTCCCCATGAATGAAAACAACTATAGTGGTTCTAGCGCTGCCACCTTGATCGCCACATTGGGCGGTCAGCCACAGGTAGTCACCTTCGCCCTCGACGCCCTGCTTGCTCGGGGCGAACAGATTACGGAAGTCTATCTCGTGCACCTATCGCTGGAAAACCCGCGCACCCGTCAGGCGCTCCACCGCTTGCAGCCGGAATTCCTCGACGACCACTACGCCGGTCGGCGCTGTCGGTTGCGCCGCGCGCCGATCCAGGCCAACGGCCAGCCTTTGACCGACATTCGCACCGCCGCCGACGCCGAGGCCACCTGGCAAAGCATTCGCGATCTCATCGCCGAGCTCAAAAATGAAGGCCGACGTCTGCACCTTTGCCTGAGCGGCGGGCGACGCATGATGGCGTTGCTGGCGATGTCGGCGGCGGCGCTGCTGTGCGACCATCAGGATCGCATCTGGCACATGTATACGCCGGAGGAAACGCTGCGCCGCGTCAAGGACGGCGCCGTCATGCACGTGACGCCCGCCGACGGCGTGCAGCTGATCCCAACGCCGCTTGCGCCGTGGGGGGCCTACTTCCCGGCCTTGCGCACCCTGGCGCAGACCTCCATGCTGGCGGCGCAGGAGCAGCTGCGCCTTTTCACCGCTATCGAGGACCCGGCCTGCCGTCGCGTATGGGAGCAGCTCACCCCTCGCCGACGCGACGTCCTGCGCGCCTTTGCGGAGGGCAAACGTCCCGACGAAGTGGCGGCTGCGCTCCACATCTCGCTGAGCACCGTCAACACGCACAAGACCGCCATCCTGAACGAGTGTCGCGTGGCCTGGGGTCTGTCCGAGGACGCACCGCTCGACTACCGTTTTCTGCGCGAACGCTTCGCCCGCTTCGTGCAGCAAGTATAGCGGCTTCTTGTTGCAATGGGATCAGAGGAAGTGCTGATTTGAATCAACAGGAGTGAGGATGTCAATGCCCCTTCCAACGTGCTATCGTAGAGGCGCCTCCCCCTTCCACCAGCGCCTCCCGCGATGCTGGTGGAGAGGGGGAATATCGAAAAGTTGCAAATTAGTAGAAATGCAAAACTACCAACTCTACCTGAGAAGTGTGTTTATCGCAGCGTAAAAATGCGAGAATCTAATCCTAGAGTCCTGATTGAAAATGCTCTTCATGCCTATACAAGGAGTAGCAGATGTGGAAGATTTAATGTGGTTTGATCGCTTTACCGGCGCCCGCTATCGGTGTGGACCGGCATGGCAAGAGCGCGTGCGAAGCCATCTAATCGAAGGGCTGCGCCGTGCGCTGGACGGGAAGGCAACGGCCAGGGAGCAGGCCGATGCCGCCGCCCGCTTCTGGCGCGAGACCTACTACTCTCAGCTCTTTCCGCTCCGATGGGGCCGACAGGAAGATGACGGCAGGCTGAGGCGCAGTGAAATCCTTACACCTAAAGCTGAGATAGAGCTGGATAGCTTGGTCAACCGTCCATTGCGGAGAGGGCTCTTGGACGAGGACCGCTTACCGCCCATCTTTCCCGACGAGTGTCGGGGTGGCGAGGGCTGGCTCCTGGCCGATCGGTTGCTGATCGAGGCAGCTTTGATCGGCGTGCTGGCGGGCCAAACCCCGGGAATTACGCCGGAGCAACGTCATGCGGCTCGCCTGGCCGCGCTTGTCTACCCCTTTTACGATGCCCTGGGCAATGTCCTCGTGGCCGATCCTCAGGCAGAGGCGGTTGCTCGCGTCCTTACCGGCGAAGCGACGGACCTCCCCATGGCGCTGAACGACATCGTGCAGGGTGTACGGGATGGCGCGCTGCATGGCCGACAGGTGGACCTCGTCCTGGTAGCTGTGCAGCGCGTGAAGCAGTATGTCTTCGAGACGCACGGCCTCAATGAGATTCGCGGCGCCTCTACGCTGTTGGATGAAGTCATCGAGGACTTGCAGAGCGAAGTTGGCGAGGCGATCGGCCCTGAGGCGGTACTGCGCGCCGCCGGCGCTACGCTGCTCTTCCTGGCGCCGGCCAGCAACGGTAGCTCCTCCTGGCCGGCCCGCCTGCGGGAGACCTTCTATCGTCGAACAGGGACAGCCTTTCCGGCAGCTGCGGCGGTCACCGTTGAAGTGCAGGACCTGCTGGACGACTACGGTCGGGCAGTCCGACAAGCCTACGATGCCATAACGGTGGACCGAACGCAGGCCGTTCGCCCTCTCGACGCCACCCTGCCCTTCGAGGCGCGCTGCGAGCTGTGCGGCGTCCGCCCGGCCGAAGGCTGGGATGCAGCGCCCGGCGTGGCCGATGTGCCCGAGAATCGCCGTCCCATCTGCCGTGTGTGCAAGACTAAACGGGAGCGTGGGAAGGGGGAGCGTCGAGGAAAGGTCGTTGACGCCCTACGCTGGATGGGTTATGCCGGTCGGCCAGAAGCACTCGGCATCCACCCACAGGATGACTGGCTAGCGAACGACCTCGAGTCGCTCATTCCTGGTGGCGTGCGGCGCAAGCTGATCGGCGTGGTCTACGGCGACGGCAACAACTTCGGCCGCGTCTCCATAGGGCTGCCGAACATCGCTTTGGGCCTGCAATGGGCCAAGCGAGTCGAACACACGACCCAGGCGGCCGCCTCGCTGGCGCTGGGCCAGGCCACCCAGCGGGCGGCAGCGCTGCGAGGGTGGCAGCCGAGCGGTGGCCGGTTGCCATTGAACAAAGTCCCCTTCCAGGTGCTGGCCTTAGGCGGCGACGACCTCAGCCTCTTCGCCTGGGCGCCGGTGGCCGTCTACTTTGCTGCCGAGTTCATCCGCCTGACCGATCTGGAGTTCCGGGCGACCGGCAGCGACCGCCTGTTCCAGGAGGAGCCGTTGACCTTCTCCCTGGGCGTGTTGGTGACCGACGAGAAGACGCCGGTGGCGCGCTCGGTGGACTTCACCGAGCATCAGCTTATGCGGTGGGCCAAGCAGGCCAACAAGCATCTGAAGCTGGCCCAGGGGAACGCTGCCATGCTCCTTGCGCAGACGGCGGAGGCCATGCCCTCGGACCTGAGCCGGTACCGCGAGCACGTGTACCTGTTAGGGCAGGCGAACGGGTTCCAACTCTGTACCACCCTACGCCCCTGGACAGCTGACGATCTGGAGACGCTGCTGGTCGGCGCTGAACGAGTGCTGGAGCGAAACGATCTCGGTCGCCTGCAACGCCTCACTGCCGCTTTCTACGACGCGCGGCAGGGCGTTATGGCGGGGATGTTGCACTACGCTTACCAAAAGAGCCGCACCTCTCGCAACGGCGGTGGATGGCTCCAGGAGATAGAAAAGGTGTTGGCTCAGTTACAGCCCGGCACGCTGCTGGTTCATGCTCCGCACAGGGACAAAGCGGCCGTGTTCGGTCTCCCGTCGGCGCAGGAGCGCC
>CALFWA010000014.1:0-2500 GCA_937928035.1 uncultured Caldilinea sp.
AGCGGCGGCGGTGGGCTGGCTGGCACTCGTGCAGGCGCCATGGCGCATCGAAGTGACCGGCTGGCTGCGACGTCTGCGCAGTGCACCGCCCACGGCAACGCTTCTGGGGGCTGCGTTTGCACTGCACGGCGTCTTCACCGCCCTTACCTATCCCTACTACCTGACCTACTACAATCCGCTCGTCGGCGGCAGCCACACTGCGCCACAGGTGCTCTTCGTTGGTTGGGGAGAAGGTTTGGATAAGGCTGCGCGCTGGCTCAATACGTTGCCGGGCAGCGAGAAGTTCCGCATTGCTGCCTGGTACGCCGATGGCCCTTTTTCCTATTTTTCCAACGGCGTGGCTGTGCCGATGGGTTATACCTCTCCGCTTTCATGGCTCGATACCGACTATGCTGTAACTTATGTCAATCAATGGCAGCGTCAACTGCCTTCGCCGGAAGCTGTGGCCTGGTTCGAGGCGCAGACGCCCGTCCACGAGGTGCGGGCCAACGGCCTGACATTGGCGCGCGTCTACGACTTGCGCAACACGCTGCTGCCTCCCTTCATTGCGCTCAACACGGCGCCGGCGACCGATTTCGGCGGCGCCATCCGGCTGATCGGCGTCGAGATGGAGACAGCGCACATGGCGCCCGGGGCGTCTCAGCTTGTCACCTTCTATTTGCAGGGGCTGGCGCCAATGGAGACCGACTACAACGTGCTTGTGCGCCTGCTCGATGTCCACAGCCAAGAACACTGGCGCGATGAAGGCTGGCCCTGGGGCGCGCCGACGAGCGACTGGCCGGTGCGCCAGGTGCGCCCGGATGGTCACACGCTTGCGCTGGCCGACAACGCAGCGCCCGGCCTCTACCAACTTGTGCTTTCGTTCTATGATCCGGCCACCTTCGAGCCGCTGGCGGCAGTTGATGCGCGCACAGGCGAACCCCTGCCCGGCGACGAGCGCAAAATCGCCCTGGTGCAGGTCGGGGAGGCGCCGGACACTCCTGCGCTCGAACTGCCTTTCACCTTCGGCGAGGTCGCCCGCTTGTCCGGCACTTTCCTGGAGAGCGGCTCTGCAGCAGCGCGAATAGCGCACATTCATCTCCAATGGGACGCGCTCACCACACCCCTTGAAGCCTACACCACTTTCGTGCACATCGTCGATGAAAGAGGCGAGATCGTCGCCCAGCGCGACCAACCCCCGTTGGACGGCTTCGCCCCGACCAACACCTGGCAGCCCGGACAGCGCATTGTGGACATCATCGCCGTGGCGCTGCCGGAGCATCTGCCGCCTGGACGCTATCCGGTGCGCGTGGGGCTGTATGCGGGCGACAGGCGCCTGCCGGTTGTTCAGGACGAACAGAGCGTCGGCGATTTTGCCGTCATCGGGGAGATCGTCGTCCCATGAAAGCCTCCCTACCCGTTCCGCATCAGGAGCGCATCGAAAACACCGGGGAGCCGGAGGAGGAAAACCGCGGCGCGTTGAGAGCGCGCCTTTGGGTTTCGCTGGCGGCGGTCGGCGTCCTGCTCGTTTTGGGATTCTGGCTGCGCTGGCGGCATATCCAAAACGTCAGCCTGCATGTGGACGAGTTCACGACCTTATGGGCGGCGAGGCGCACATTGGAGCTCGGCGCGCCGCTCATGCCTAGCGGCGTCCTCTACACGCGTGGGCTGCTCGCCACCTACGTCACCGCCCTCGCAGGCGCGCTCGCCGGCCTCGACTATACGACGGGGCGCCTGCCAGCGCTTTTCTTCAACCTTGCGACCATCGCGGCCATCTTCGCCATCGGCCAGCGGGAGTGGAACGGGCGCGTGGCCTGGCTGGCCGCGCTGGGGTTGACGCTGCTGCCGGAGGCGATCGTCTGGGGCGGCCGGGCGCGTTTCTACGCGCAGTTGCAGTTTTTTACGCTGCTGACCGTGTGGGCGGCGTTTTGGGCCGTGAAAGCCGCCGACGCAGAAAAAGGCTGGAACAAAGCGCTTTTCAAACGCCAACTGCTCTTTTCGCTCTTCTTCCTCCTGGCGCTCTTCTCTCAAGAACAGACCATCTTGCTCTACCCTCCATTGTTGCTGGGCATGGCGCTATGGCGAGGCTGGCGATGGCCGTTGCGCCGCGAGGTCTGGCCGGCGCATGCGTTGATTCTGGCCGGCATGGGGGTGCGCTACCTCATCGAAATCTTCGGGCAGCCGGGCTTTTTCGAGACGATCCAGGCGGAGCGCCCGTATGTGACCCCACGCTTCGACGTTGCGACGGCCTGGCCCGCCTATGCGCCGCTGCTCACGGCGCCGGAGCGGCTGCCGTGGACGCTGGCGGCGCTGCTGGCGGTCGGCGTTGCGCTGGTCACTCTGGCGCAGCAGCGGCGCCGCTTCGCCTGGCTAGGGTCCTTTCATCAAGCGACGCTGTTCTTCGCCTGGCCTTTTCTTTTCGTGCTCATCTTCATCCTAACGTTGGTCGGCGGGCAGTGGCGCGAGGCGCGCTACCTCTTCCTGGTGCAGCCGCTCTGGCTCCTGGCGGGCGCAGCGGGCG
>CALFWA010000015.1 GCA_937928035.1 uncultured Caldilinea sp.
GACAAGCTTGCGAATCCAGTGGATGCTCTCGGCGAAGACCCAGGCGCCGCCGTCCGGCTGCTCGTCGCGGTTGACGCTGGTGAGCACGGCGTGGCTCAGCCCCATCTGGCGGATCGACTCGGCGATGCGGCGCGGTTCGTCAGGGTCGAGCGGGCCGGGGCGGCCGGTCTTGATTTTGCAGAAGCCGCAGGAGCGGGTGCAGGTGTCGCCCATCAGCAGGAAGGTCGCCGTGCCGCGCCCCCAGCATTCGCCGATGTTCGGACACATTGCTTCTTCGCACACGGTGTGCAGGCGCTGGCCCCGGAAGAGTTGCATCAATTCGCGATATTTGGGGCTATCGGCGGCGCGCACGCGCAGCCACTCAGGCCGACGCCCGCGCGTGAGGTTGCCGCCGGTGGGCGAAGGCGCCGGCTCCAACGTGATGACGCCGAATTCGTTATGCACCATATTGGCTGCCATAGGAATATCCTCAACCTTGTTTGCAAAAGGCGCTCAGTCGATGAGGCGCTGTTGTGGCTGCTTTGCGCAGATCAGCGCCGTCGCCGTCGCCATGCCGATGTAAAGCCAGAAGAGCACCGTCATATGTGGATAGGTCATGTTGAACCAGTAATGGTCAAAGACGCCGCTGACCAGTGCTCCAAGCACGGCGCCGGTGTAGCCGAGCAGCAAGGCTTCCATTTTTACGCTGAGGCCGCTGCGCCACGCTCTCCATGCGATGACGAAAAATCCGATCATCACCGCAAGAAACATACCCAGGCCGATCAGCCCCATGTTTTCGGCGATGATCAGGTACAGCATACTGACGCCGAGGTAGATGTCCAGGTCGGGCGCGCCGGTGAAACCGACGCCAAAGAGAGGGTAGCGCTCGATTAAGACCAGGGCGTCTTTGTACTCGCCGAAGCGCATCTGCGTCGCCAGGTCCTGGCCGGCGAAACCTTCGACCAGGCGGGCGACGTATTCCTGCGTCACCGGCAACAGCAGCAGCAAAAGCGCGCCGATCAGGCCAAGCGGGATCAACTTGCGATACTTGAGCACGGCCAGCAGCGCCATCGAAGCCGCCAGCCCTAACAGCGCAGAGCGACTATAGGTCAGATAGAGCGCCAGGACAGCCGTCGTCCACATGAAAAACGTCAGCCAGCGCGGAAAAATCGGTTGGCCGGAGACGAGCTGGGGCAGCATCAACGCCGCCGCCAGGATCATCATCCCGCCGAGCACGTTGGGATCAACGGCGGTGCCGATGGCGCGCATGACGCCATTCGGATCGTCCTCGATGAAACGCAATGCACCGAAGCCGCCTGGGTAGTCAAAACGCGCTAAACCGTCGAGGATGCGCACGGTGGTTTCCTGCGGCAGGACATAAAAAAGCACGGCGATTGCAGCTGCGCCCCAACCTCCCAGAAGCACCCAGCGCGTCACCCAGATTGCTTCCCCTTCGGTGCGCACGGTGTTGATGACGACGAAGAAGAGCGAAACCCCGATCAAGATTTCCAGGAAGCGTCGCAGCAAAAAGGCGTTGGCCGGGCTGTGCGAGAGGCCCAGCGTAAAGCTGAACAGCGCCAACAGCATGAAGAGCAACACCGGCAGGCCGATTGGCGACGCAACAAAGTCTTCCTGCAGGCCAATCACCAGCTTGAAGAGCCAGACAAAAAAGAGGGCGCCCAGCGCGAGGTCGAGAAAGGTGGGTTTGAAACCGATCGAAAAAGGCAGGCTGGCGAAGGGAAGCAAAAAAACGACGGCGCACAACGCCACAAAGCCCCAGTGTGTGTCCTTGAGGATCAGCGTCCCGCCGATCAGTGCGGCCGCGGCCGCAAGCGCCGGAAGCGGGCCGACGGCGCCGACGAACAGTGCAATGGCCAACGCGCCGACGAGCAGGAGCGCCGCCGGCGCCAGCCTGCGCAAGACAGGGTTCGATGAGAAAAAGACCTCTTGAATCGTGCGATAGGTGATTTGCAATGCAGCTTCCCCAAACTCAACAGGTGTAGTAAATCCAATCTTAGCCGAAGAAGGTTAAATGTCAATCGAAACGGACGCCGGAACGCTTGCTTCAGCCCGCCGGCGGGCTGGCCCTGTTCCGCCGCTTTAAGATCACAGGCATGCCATGGCGCGGGCGCAGCGTGATCTGCGGGTCGAGTTCGGCCACATAGCCAGGCGCCACCTGCACCTGATAGCGATGGGCAATCGTGGCGAGCAAGAGCTGACCTTCCATCCAGGCGAACGGCTCGCCGATGCAACGTCGCGGCCCGCCGCCAAAGGGGAAGTAGGCGAATTTGGGGCGGCGCTGTTCTTCTTCGGGCGCAAAGCGGTCCGGCTCGAAACGCTCTGGCTCCGGCCACAGATGCTCTAGTCTATGCGTCACATACGGACTGACGAGCACGCTGGCGCCCTTGCCAATCGATACGCCCGCCATCACATCGTCGGCGATGGCGAGCCGTCCCGTCGCCCAGGCGGGCGGATAGAGGCGCATCGCCTCGGCGAAGACGCGACGCGTGTACTCCAGGCCTGGTAGATCATCCCAGGTGAGCAGTCGCTGCGGCCGTTGCGGATCGCCTAGCAGGGCGTCCACCTCGGCGTGCAGCTTCGCTTCGACCTCCGGATGCTGGGAAAGAAGATAGAAAGTCCACGTCAGCGCAATGGCCGTCGTCTCGTGGCCGGCGATAAAGAGCGTGAGCACCTCGTCGCGCGCCAGGCGCTCGGACATGCGGCGATCCGCAGCGCTTGTGGCTTCTTCGTCCTGGGCCAGTACGATCATGGAGAGCAGATCGCCGTGGTCGACGCCCTCGGCGCGGCGCAAGCGAATCATGGCGTAGATCAGATCGTCCAGCACCTTGAGGCGTCGGTTGCGCTCGCGTCGCTTGCGCAGGTCGAGGCGATCGATGAACTGTCCTAGCGGACCGATGCGATTGAAGTCGAACATTTGAATCAGATCGGTGATGGCCTGACCGACCTGCCCAGCCTCTCGACTCACGTCGACGTCGAAGAGGCAGCGCGCCACAATCACCATCGTCAGCCGCATCATCTCTTCGTGGAGGTCGAGCTGGGCGCCGTCGCGCCAGGTTGCCAGATGCTCATCGGCGTAACGGGTGATAATGTCGGCGTAGGCGGCGATGCGCTGGCGATGAAAGGCGGGCTGAATCATGCGCCGTTGGCGGGTGTGCAACGGCGGCTCGCTGGTCAATAACCCCTCGCCCAAGATGGGTTTGAGCGCCTGCAGCCCATAGCCCTTGTGATAGGCGCGATGATTGTCCACAAGCACATGCTTGACGTCTTCCGGCTCGCGCAACAGGTAGGCGCTCGTGTTGAAAAAGCGTAGGCGGACGATGCGCCCCATCTGCGCAGCCGTCATCATGGCGCCGAGCGGATCGGCGTTAAAGGCGGGCGCCGCCCCCCATAGCCAGTGGCCGGGGAAGTCCACTGGCCGGGTGAAGGATGAAATCGCAGGAAGCGCTTCGTGCGTCGTCATATCGGTGCTCCTTGCGCTCTTCATTGATTGACTTGTTCGGAGAGCGCCCGATTCGTGATAATTTTCACATAACCGAACTGTTTCCTCTAGTATACTGCGAACGATCGTTTATTGCATGAAAAGCAGCTCACAATTGGCGCAGGGAGAAACGTGGAGGAAAAGACCAATGCTCAACAATGCCGTGCAGACGCCTCGCAAATTAACGCTGGAAGATCGCTTGTTGCAACGATTGCCTTTTTTCCCGAAACTGGACGAGCTGGATCGGCGACTTACCCGGTGGATGGCGCGCTATGGGTTGACCTTGATGCGCATTGCATTGGGGATCATCTTTTTCTGGTTCGGCGCACTGAAATTGATCCCCGGACTCAGCCCTGCTGAAGACCTGGTGCGCAACACCATTTTCTTCATCGATCCAAACATCTTTCAACCGGTTCTGGCGATTTGGGAGGTAATCATCGGGATCGGCCTGATCAGCGGGCAATTCATGCGCGTCACGCTTCTGCTGCTCTTTTTGCAGATGCCCGGCACTGCGCTGCCGATCGTGATCTTGCCGGAGGCTGTTTTCACCGTCTTTCCCTTTGGCCTGACCCTTGAAGGCCAGTACATCGTGAAGAATCTCGCATTGATCACGGCGGCGATTGTGCTGGGCAGCACGGTGCGCGGAGGGCGAATCGTCGTACAGGAGTGAGGCACATCGCGCTTCATTTTTCTTGCTTGAGCGATCCGCTGGGCGTACAATAAAGCTTCTGATAAAGGTTGTGGCGACAATTGCGTCGAAGAGGAGGAGTTATGTCAGAAGTAGTTGAAACGCAGATGGAATCGCTCGAATACCGCACAGAAGTCAAACAACTGCTCGACATCCTCGCCCATTCTTTGTACACGGATCGCGAAATTTTCTTGCGCGAGCTAATCTCCAATGCCTCGGATGCGCTCAATCGCATTCAGTTCGAGATGCTGACCAATCACGACGTCGTCGATCCCGAGGCGGAGCTGGCGATCTACATCGAAGTCGACAGCGACGCGCGCACGATCACTATTCGCGACACTGGCATCGGGATGAATCGTGACGAGTTGGTCGAAAATCTCGGCACGATTGCGCACTCCGGCGCGCGTGCATTTCTTCAGAATGCTAACCAAAATCAAAGTGCGCTAGAAGAAATTATCGGTCAATTCGGCGTCGGCTTTTACTCGGTCTTCATGGTTGCGGAGGAGGTCACGGTCATTTCTCGCTCCTATCGTCCTCATGACCGTGCGGCGTTGTGGCGCTCCACGGGCGACAGCCGCTTCAGCCTGGGCGAGGCGGACAAACAAGACCGCGGCACCGAGATCCGCATTCGCCTGAAGGAGGACGCCGCTGAATTCGCCCAGCCTTGGCGACTGGAGACCATCATCAGGCGCCATTCTGACTACGTCTCCTTCCCCATCTATCTGAAGAGCAAAGAGGGGGAGCCGCGGGTCGTGAACCGGCGCATTGCGCTGTGGCGACAGTCCCCTTCCAAAGTGGAGCCGAGTGAATACGAAGAGTTTTATAAGCAACTGACCTTCGACGATCGCCCGCCCCTTTTGCACATTCACATCTCGGCGGACTCACCCGTCAACGTGCGCGGCATCCTCTTTGTACCGGCGCAGCGCGAGCGCAGCTCACTGCGGCTTCGCCCCGAATATGGCTTGCGCCTGTACTCGCGCAAAATTTTGATTCAGGAGCACAACAAAGAGCTGTTGCCGGAGTATTTGCGCTTCGTCGAAGGCGTCGTCGACTCCGAAGACCTGCCGCTCAATGTCTCGCGCGAGACGGTGCAGAGCAACCCGCTTGTTCGCCAGCTCCGCAAGGCGCTGACGAGTCGCCTTCTCAAGGAGCTGCGCAGCCTGGCGGACGAGAACCCCGAGAAGTACAACACCTTTTGGACGGAGTTCGGCGTGTTCATTAAAGAAGGCGTCGCCTCCGACTACGCCAACCGAGAGGCGCTTCTTGAACTGTTGCGCTTCCACAGCACGCGCACCGGCGCCGAAGGGTGGACGACGCTCCAAGAATACATCGAGCGCATGCAGCCCGACCAAAAGGCGATCTACTACATCTTGGGCGACAGCCTCAAGTCGGCGATGCGCAGCCCGCACCTCGACTATTTCCGCAAGCACGACATTGAGGTGCTCTTCCTGACCGATTTCATCGACGGCTACATGGTCAGCCAACTGCGCGAGGCCTACGATAAGCCGTTGCAAAACGTCGATGACCCGAATCTGGAGCTGCCCAAAGTCGAGGAAGGGGCAGCTGAATCAGAGGCCAGCGCGCAGGCGTTTGACAAACTGGTTGCCCGCATCAAGCAGGTGCTTGGCGAGCGCGTGCGCGAGGTGCGCGAGGGCAAAACGCTGGTGGACAGCCCCGCCCGCCTTGTCTCGCCGGAGGACGACTTTGCGCGGGAATTGCAATATGTGCGTCGCGTGCTCGAAGAGAACTACGTGGCCCCGGCGAAAATCCTGGAAATCAACCGCCGCCACCCGATGATCGCCGATCTGGCCCGTCTCGTCGATGAAGAGCCGAACAACGCGCTGATTGACCCGGCGATCGAACAACTTTTTGACAATTTACAGCTGCTCGAGGGCGTCTATCAAGGCTCTGTGGCGGACATGGTCGATCGCATCCAACGGCTGATGCACGCAGCGCTCGCCGGTCACTCATAACACATAACGAAAACATGGCTTTCATGAAGCACGCACCGCGCAACAGCCGGACAATCCATTCCCCCAATGACAATATTACATCTGGAGATCGCGCAACCATGAACGAACTGCTGCACTCTCTGGTCAAGCTCTCGCACGAGCTGGGGCGAGAAGATCGCCAACTGGCTATCCTGGGCGAAGGTAACACCAGCGCTCGCATCGACGAAAACACTTTTTGGGTCAAAGCTTCGGGCATTCAGCTCGGAACCATCACCGAAGCAGGCTTCACCCAGGTCAAAATGGACGCCATCCTGGCGCTGGTGGAGCGCGATCATATGAGCCAGGAAGAAGTGCAGGCGATCTGGCCGGAGGTGATGGTGGCCCCTCAACAGAAACGCCCTTCGGTGGAGACCTTCCTTCACGCCCTGTGCCTCTCCGAAGGCGGCGCCAGCTGGGTGGCGCATACCCACCCCATCTCCTGCAACGCCATCCTGTGCAGCAGGCTGGGCGCCGAACCGTTCTTGCGCCACCTTTTCCCCGACGGCGTCGTTGTCTGTGGACGTTATCCGGCCGTCGTGCCTTACGTCGATCCCGGTTTTGCATTAGCTAAGGCCGTGCGCGCCGAACTGCGCCGCTACCAGGACACGCACGGCGTTTCGCCAAAGCTCCTGCTGATGGTCAATCATGGCATTACGGCGCTCGGTCGAACGATGCAGGAGGCGCTCAACATCACCCTGATGGCCGACAAGTGGGCGCGCATTCTGCTGGGGACATACGCGCTCGGCGGCCCCAACTACATGCCCGACGAAGAGGCCGCCCGCATCGACAATCGTCTGGATGAGCATTACCGCCGGCGCCAACTGGCCGGGTGAGAGTGCTTGCGCTCAAGACACTCCGCGCAGCTTGCTTGTTTCGGCGTTTCCTCACATCCTGCGCCTTGACGGTGTCGCAAACGATAAAGACTCGCCATTTTACACGAACCGAGCAGGGCCGAGGTCGAAAGGAAAGCTCCATGACCCAAAGCGAAAACACGTCCAGGAAAGCTTCACGCAAATCCTCTAAAAGCGCCTCCGCCGCCGATGAGAGCCTGGAGGGCTTCACGGAAGAGGAGCACGCTGCAATGAGAGAGCGAGCCCAGGAGTTGAAAGCGGCGCGCCGTGCGAGGCGAGGAAGCAAGGTGGACGAAGAAAGCGCCGTGCTCGCCAAGATTGCAGAGCTGCCGGAGCCGGACCGTTCGATGGGGATGCGGCTTCACGTCCTCATCAAAGCCAGCGCGCCGGCGCTTGCCCCGCGGCTCTGGTATGGCATGCCCGCCTACGCCAAGGACGGCAAAGTCGTTTGCTTCTTTCAGGCCGCGCAGAAATTCAACACGAGGTATTCCACGCTTGGCTTCAGCGATGCAGCCCTGCTCGACGAGGGCGCCATGTGGCCAACCGCCTTCGCCCTGAAGGAACTCACCGAGGTTGAGGAGGAGAAAATCCGCACACTGATCAAGAAAGCTGTAGGCGAGGGGTAGCGTTCTCCGCCGCGCTCGCCTCTGGGATTCGAGGCGAACTCTGTACATCTTGCTGAGATGCAGCAGATGGGTTGGCAGGAGATTCGAGATCATGCCGCAAAACATGCTCCCATAGCGAAGAAAGATGGCTTCTTACTGCCGCCGATCGGATTGGGTCTGGCGAAACGCCGAGCCACTCCGACAGGTCGGTGGGCGTGTCGAGGTCAAAATGGAGCGCAGGGCGGTCTACAACGCAAACCTCACACCCGGCGGCGCGCGCCCGCCGTCGATGCTCTTGACAGCTTCCGTCCCCAAAGGCAAGTGGGAAGGGGAGAGGCAGAGGAAGCAGCAACGCATTCGTGCCGCCGTCTCGGCTCGGCGCAATCACCACAGATGAAGGGTGGCGGCGAAATGGCTCAACCAGGCTGCACAGGTCTTCAGGCCGGAGTCGAGGCAGGTCTGAGGGCAACAGCAGCGCCGCCTCTGCGCCCGAAGCAGCGGCGAACGCGCAGGACTGCGTGAAAGCAGCGTTGAGTTCACATCCTTGCTCTTCAAGCGGAAGCGCGCTGCAGCGCGCCGCTGTCGCCAGGGCCGCAGGGTCGCGACTCACGACCACCGTGCGCTCGAACAATTGCGTCGCAGCTGCGATGGACAAGGTGCGCGCCAATAGATGCACACTGAGTTTTGCACGTTGGTCTTTTGAGAGAACGTCGCTTAATCGACTCTTGGCTTCATAAAAGGGCTTGACCGGCACAATCAGCCACAATTTTAGGTGGTGAACTTTCATGCGGTGAAGTTGCTTGTGCGCACCTTGGTTCCCCGGTCCTTGGGAAGTCGAGCAAGCGACCGTGCAAAGTCGAGCGTAGCGCGCGCCAGGCGTATTTTGTCCTCCATGGTGCGCATGATCGTATCCGTGACCAGCGTCGGCAGGCGCATGTGAGGCGCGGCGGCCTCATCTTCCCGATCCAGAACGAAGCCGTCAAGCACATCGTCGAAATGGGCGGCGATCGTCACCGGCGTGACCGGGTACCCCATTTCGCGCATCATCTTCGCCGCCGGCCCCTTGAGCGCCTTGCCGCCGATGATGGGCGTCACCGCCACCTTGGGTGCGCGCAATTTTTTCAACAGAGAACGCATCTCGCCGACGCTCAGGATCGGATCGATGCTGAGGTAGGGATTGCTCGGACAGAAAATGACCACATCCGCCGCCAGCAACGCCGCAGAGGCGGCTTCGGGGAGGCCCGCCTCTGCGGCGCCGACAAACGAAACGTCGATCACGCACGGTTCGCAACGTCTCCCGACAAAGTAATGCTGGAAAGGCAGGTCGCCTTCATCGGTGTGGACAAGCGTGCGCACCGGTGCGTCGCTCATCGGAATGATGTGCGAAGGGACGCCAAAAGCGCGACGCAGGCGGTCGGTGACTTCGGTCAGGCTGACGCCCTGACGCAGCCATTCGGTGCGCCGCAGATGAACGGCGAGGTCTTTGTCGCCAAGGCGGAACCAATCTTCCCCGCCCAACAGCCCCATCGTGTGCAGCACGGTGAAACTGTCATCGGCGCGCCCCCAGCCGGTCTCTGGGTTGTTGACGCCGGCGAGGTTGTACATCACCGTGTCGAGGTCCGGGCAGATGGTCAGCCCCCAGTGCTCGAAGTCGTCGCCTGTATTGACGATCACCGAGAGCGCGCCAGGGGGCAACACGGCCTGCAGTCCTGCCGATAGCCTGGCGCCGCCGACGCCGCCCGCCAGCGCTACGACGCGCAGGGGAAGCAGATCGTCTGATCGCAACGATTCAAATGGATCGGAAATGGGCCTCTGGTCGTTGTTCACCATCATCTCCACACGAGACAGTCGGCAAGCGGGCGCCGCGCCTTTTGCTTGCTTTCCGCCGGATAGCCAAGCGTCAGAATCGCCTG
>CALFWA010000016.1 GCA_937928035.1 uncultured Caldilinea sp.
CCACGGGCGATTCCGAACAGGCCAAGATGATGCAAAACATGAGCCTGTTAATGACGCTATTCTTCGGCTATTTCACGCTCCAGGTTCCGGCAGGCCTAAGCCTTTACTGGGTGACCAGCAACCTCTTGCAGATTTTGCAGCAATGGGCTGTCACTCGCTTCTTCCTGCAAAAGCCGCAGGTTGCGCTGGTGACGGCGGCCGCCGGCGACGTGAAAACAGTCGACGCCAAAGCAGGTGACGCCAATCCGCAAAGCGCACAGTCTGTAAAGTCGACCACACCGGCGTCCACCACTCCAAAGCGCAGCAGGCAGAAGAGGAAATAGATCATGGCAGATGCACAGATCTTCACCGGTAAGAACGTCGAAGAAGCCATCGCCGAAGGATTGCGCGCCCTTGGCCTCAGTCAGACTGAGGTGGAAATCGAAATTATCAGCCGAGGCAGTCGCGGCATCTTCGGACTGGGCAGCGAACCGGCCCAGGTGCGCATCAAGCCGCGTCCTGTGAGTGCAGCGCCGCAGTTGGAGCCGACCATCGTCTCTGCCCCACCCTCTTCCGAAGCGCCCCAACAACGCGACGCAGGCCGTCGACCTGCTGCCGTGAGCGAAGCTGAGACCGTTTCGCAAGTCATCGAAACTTCTGACGCTGTCTCCGCAATCGCAGAGACGGAAGACGCAGAAGAGGTCGAGCAGATCGAGACGGCGGAGCGCTCCTCGGCTGAAGAAGAGGAGCAGTTGGCGCAGCTCGCCAGCGAGCTGCTTGACAACGTCGTGCGCTTAATGGGCTTTGAAGCCAGGGTCGTTGCCGAGTGGCGTGAACCGGACGCCGACAACGAACAGCGATACCTGTTGCTCGACTTACATGGCAAGGACCTGAATCTCCTCATCGGTCGGCGCGGAGAAACGCTCAACAACTTGCAATATCTTGTGCGCCTGATGGTGAATCAGCGCCTTCACCGCTGGAAGAACATCGTGGTGGACGTCGAGGGCTATCGCCGGCGGCGCATGGAGCATCTGTCGCAACTCGCCTTGCGCTCTGCACAGCAGGTCGCCCAGACCGGACGTGCGTTGGCGCTCGAGCCGATGCCGGCCAGCGAGCGTCGCATCATCCACCTCACCCTGCGCGATCATCCCGACGTCATTACGGAAAGCAGTGGGGAAGGGGAGCGGCGCAAAGTGCACATTCTTCCCCGCAAATCGGCGTGAAAGATAGCCGGAATCTGGGCGGCGCCTCCTGCCCCCCGATTGCTTCATCTCCCCGGCGTTCGCCCGATGCGCAGACAGCCTTCGGGTGAACGTCTGCAGGATGCCCAAAATGGATAGGGTTGCCATGGCTCAGGAAATTTCTTCTTGCCTCGCAGTGGACATTCTGTTGGTCGGCAACGTCACCCGCGACCTGATCGATGTCCATCATTCCGACGCCTATCGTCTGGGAGGCACGGTCACCTTCGCCGCCGTCGTGGCCGATCGGCTTGGTCGGCGTCCGACGGTAATCACGCGCGCAACGCCGGAGACCGATCTATCGGCCATGCCGCCTTCGACGCAACTGATTGTCCTGCCTTCTCCCTCGACCACCACCTTCGCCAACATTTACACGCCTCACGGTCGCATCCAATACTGTTTCACACCTGCACCGCCCATCCGCGCGTCCGACATCCCTGTCGCCTGTCGACGTCCGGACATGGTGCTGCTCGGCCCTATCGCCGACGAGATCGAACCGGACGTCGCTGCGCTCTTTCCTCAAGAGACGCTCGTCGCAGCGGTACCGCAGGGTTGGATGCGTCGCTGGGACGCCGATGGCCGGGTGCACAGCAAACCGTGGGAAAGCGCAGAGCAGATTCTTCCACATCTGGATGCGCTGGTGTTGTCCCTGGAAGATATTGACTATGAATGGGAGCGGTTGGCGCCGGCGTTCGATCATGTGCCGCTAGTCGTGGTCACAGAATATCGCGATGGCTCCACCGTCTTTCAACGACAGCCGGACGGCGGCATTCTGGAGACGAAAATTCCCCCGCGCCCGGCTGTGGAGGTCGACCCGACGGGCGCAGGCGACATTTTTACAACCGCGTTTCTGATTCGCCTCGAAGAGACGGGCGACCCGATCATGGCGGCGCGCTTCGGCAATGTGGCGGCCTCGATGAGCGTCGAGCATGTGGGGACGACCGGCATCCCCACGCGTCAAGAAATCCTTGAATATATGGAGGCGCACCCCTTCGAGCCGACGTTCGTGGCACAGACGAAGTTCTGAGCGCGCTGCAATGACCGATTGCATGAAATGGCATGAGATGCATTAATATTTCTTTGCTGAAGATCGAGCTGCAACGTAGTGCGCTGCACGAAGGAGACGCAACCGGCCAATCATGACGGCGCGTATCTACTGCTTTGCAAACCAAAAGGGCGGGGTTGCCAAGACGACGACCGCCGTCAACCTGGGCGCCTATCTGGCGGCGAGCGGACGGCGCGTCCTGTTGGTCGACGCCGACCCGCAGAGCAACGCAACGACCAGCCTGGGAATCAACCCCCGCACGCTGGCGGTGAGCCTCTACGACGTCCTGATCGATGGTCGTCCCGTGCAGGAGGCGCTGACGCTCACGCAGTGGATGAACCTTGACCTGCTTCCCTCAAGCACCGACCTGGCCGGCGCCGAAGTCGAAATGGCCGGCGTGATGGCGCGCGAGCGCCTGCTGGCCCGTGCGCTGGCGCCCATCGTCGAAAAATATGACTACATTTTCATCGATGAACCGCCCAGCCTGGGATTGTTGACCATCAACGGACTCACCGCCGCCACCCATGGGGTGATCATCCCGGTGCAATGCGAATATCTGGCACTGGAAGGACTGAGCCTTCTGCTCAACACCATTCGCCAGGTGAGGGAGATTCTCAACGAACGTCTTGTGATCGCCGGCGTTCTGCTGACCATGTACGACGCGCGCACCAATCTGGGACAGGAAGTAGTCGATGAGGTGCGCCGGTTCTTCCCCAAAGAAGTGTTCCAGACGATTATTCCTCGCAACGTGCGCCTGAGCGAGGCGCCCTCCCACGGGCAGACCATCCTGAGCTATGCGCCGATGAGCGCTGGCGCTATGGCCTATCAAGCATTAGCGCAGGAATTTCTGCAGCGCGTCGAAGGCGTGCGCGTCCAAATTTCGGCTTCATCGCTGCAGCGCGTGTCTTGAAACGCGGGTCTTGAAACGCGGGTCGTAAAGTTGCAAAAGATGGAGGCATACGATGGGTGCTGAAGCAAAAAGACGCGGGCTGGGACGGGGCCTCGGCGCCTTGATCATGGACACTGCCGTCACGCCGGTCGCTCCGGAAGTGGCGGCGCAGGCGGAAGCGGGCGGCGTCCGGCTGGTCGACATCGACTGGCTGCTGCCGAATCCGCGACAGCCGCGCACCGCTTTCGACCCTGCCGCGCTGGAAGAGCTGGCTGCATCGATCCGCGCCCACGGCATCATCCAGCCCCTCGTCGTCACGGCGGCGGATCAACCGGGGCGCTACTGGCTGGTTGCCGGCGAGCGCCGCTGGCGGGCTGCTCGCATTGCAGGGCTGAGGGAAGTCCCCGTCATCGTCCGGGAGGCGACCCCGCAACAGCTCATGGAGTGGGCGCTGGTCGAAAATGTCCAACGCGCAGATCTGAACCCGATCGAGGAGGCCGCCGCCTTCCAGACGCTTATGACCGAATTCGGGCTGACGCAGGCGGAGGTCGCCGAACGCGTCGGCAAGAGCCGTCCCGCCATCGCCAACGCAGTGCGTTTGCTCAGCCTGCCGCTGGAGGCGCAACAGGCGGTCATCGACGGCCAGATCACGGCAGGACATGCGCGGGCGCTGCTTGGACTTTCCAACCCTGAGGCGATCCGTCGCGCCCTGTCCGAAGTGATCCGGCGCGAGCTGTCCGTGCGCCAGACAGAAGCATTGGTGCGGCGCATGAGCGAGCCGCCGGCTAAACCGGCCTCGACCGAGGCCGAAGAAGACCCGCCGCTGCGGAGCCATCTGCGCTACATGGAAGACCGCTTTCGCTCGGTCTTGGGAACCAAAGTCAGCCTGAGCCGCAATCCAGATGGCGCAGGCAAGCTCGTCGTCCATTTCTACAGCGACGAAGACCTCGAAGCGATCTTTCGATTGATCACAGGCGAAGAGGATGGCTGACGCGCCGACTCCCGCGCTTGCGCTGCGCAGGCTCGATGAACGCTCCGTTGGATTTCTGATCGCCGGCGCCAGCCAGGTCGCCGCCCGCTGGATGATTCCCGCTATTCAGCAACAACCGCCCGCCACAGGCGCGGCGGATGTCATGAGCGCCTATGTGGCCGCCGTCTACAGCCACAATTTGCGGCGGGCGCAACACTTCGCCGCGATGCACGGCATCGTTCACGCCAGCGACAACTTGACCTCGCTGCTGGAGCGCCGGGAAGTGCAGTGCGTCTACGTAGGCAATCATCCTCGTCATCACGCGGAGATCGTGCGCGCCGCTCTGATGGCCGGCAAACACGTGTTGTGTGAGCCGCCGCTCAGCGACGATCTCGATGAAGGTCGCGAACTCGAACAGCTGGCGCGTCACCGCGGCGCGGCGCTGGCGGTGAATTACGCCTGGCGGGCGACAGGAGTGGTGCGACAACTGCGCAATCTGCTTCAGGAAGACGCTATTGGTGCAGTGCTCAGCGTCCAAATCGACAACACAGCGCTGCCACCGCTCGATGGGAGGAGCTGGCGCCTCCATCGGCCCTTCGGCGGCGTTTTATGGGATCGCCTCTTACACGACATCGATCTGTTGGCCTATCTTTTGTTGAGCGACCCGGTGGAAATCCAGACGCATTCTCTCCAGAATCTGCTGGGCGGCGAGAGCGCAGAGGATGCGCTCAGCGTTGTGCGACTGCGCGGAGGGACGCCGGCGATTGTTCACGACTCCTTTGTGCTGCCGCACGCACCGACGCGTATCACCATCTACGGGGAAACCGGCTGTTTAACTGCGCTGCGCTGCCGACCCGGCGACTCGCACAGCCAACTAACGCTGCAGCGCGGCGAGCAGATGCAGCCTCTATCGGTTGACCGGATCGATCCATATCGAGCGAGCGTCGCTCGATTTTTGGCGGCTGTCCGTCTCGGCGAGGCGCCGCTTGCCGCTGCGGCGGACGACCGTCGCGCCGTGGCGAGCGTGCTGGCGGCGCAACAATCTTTGCACCATCGAAAGCCCGCTGTTCCGGCGACATTTCGATAAGTCGATGGACAATGAACCCTGTCTCTCAAGGGTTCGGCGTGACCGCAAAGAGGAGCTCTAATCGTTACGTAAACTTCAGCCGAATTGCTCAATCCTAAAGACCGTGCTAAGATTGTAAAAAATCAGTACAATACCTATGCCATAAACAGCGCGCAGAGCAACGGCGAGCATTGCATGGAAACAATGTCATCTTCGTCGGCGCTGAAATTTTTGACGCAAAAAGAGAACAACAAAAACTATCGGAGACGAAGGTGAAAGGCGTTGTGGGTGCATCGATACGGCTGAGCGATTATTCAACCACTCCGTTATATAACATCAAAGCTGTTGTACAATCGACCAACATCAGCCCTAGCACACTGCGGGCATGGGAGCGGCGCTACAACATGTGTCGCCCGCAACGTTCGGAGAGCGGGTATCGTCTCTATTCCGATCGAGACATCGCCATTATCCGCTGGCTCAAGGCTCAGGTGGACGCCGGCATGTCGATCAGCCAGGCGGTCGCCTGGCTGCAATCGATTATCGAGCAGTCGAACGCGGACGAGCAGGCGACGCTGCCTGATCCGACCGGCCGCGCGGTGGAATTGCAACCGCTTCCGGCGCCCTCGCGCTTCGATCTGGAAAATTTCGCCAACCTTCAAAAGGCGCTGCTCGACGCCTTGCTCAACTATCAGGAAGACGAGGCGGAGGCCATCCTGGCGCGCGCGTTCGCGCTCTATCCGGTCGAACATGTGGGCGAATACATTATCATGCAGGTGTTGGTGGAGATCGGTGAACGCTGGCATCGAGGCGAACTCAGCATCACGCGCGAACATTACGCCACCAATTACCTGATTCAACGACTGGCGGCGATCCTGCGCGTAGCGCCCAATGCGACGAACCGTTCGCTGATCTGGGTGGGTTGTGCGCCCGGGGAATTACATGAAGTCGGCGCCCTGCTTTTGTCCATCTACCTGCGTCGCGCAGGCTACACCGTTCGCTACCTTGGTCAAAACCTGCCGATCGAAGATCTGGTGGCGGAGGTGAAAGCGATCAAACCGGATATGGTGCTCTTGAGTGCAACGACAATGGAGGCTGCGCTCAGCCTGCAGCCACTGTGCGAAATGCTGGCCAGCATCGATCCTCCTCGCCCGATCATCGGCTACGGAGGTCGCGCCTTCAATCTGCGCCCGGAGCTGCGAAACGAGATTGCGGGCGTTTATCTGGGCGCCACCGCTATGGAGGCGGTGGAAAGCATCGGCGAGCTGCTTTCGGAGCAAACTCGCTCCTTGCCTAAACAGAATTCTTCCCTCTCAGGTCGCCAAACGCCCCCCCAATCCGATCGATGAGAACGCCGCTGTAGAAAAGAGCCACCCATGAACGATACAAAAGCTGCTCTTCAGGAATTAGAAGCAGAACTCAAGGAGGTGGAGCAAACTCTTCACGAGGCGTTGACGGAGCTGTTTCCGCCCTTCAGCCAGATGGTGGCGCAGGAGCTGCGCCGCACCTATCCTCTCCAGCGGGGAGCGTTCGTCCTTGCCGCCGGTATGCCCGCTCAGGACAATGAGGCGGCGCGGAGACAGCGCATCGACCTGGCGGCTGCTTTGGAGATGTTGCACCTTGCACTCAACGTCCATATCCGACTCGGGGAGGCGGGCGGAGGAGGAGCAGCGCATTCATCCGTGCTGGGGAGCACCATCTTAGCTGGCGACTATTGCTTCAGCCGAGCGGCGGCCCTGGCAGTGCGCACGGGGGAACGGGTCGTAGTCGAAATCTTTTCAGACGTGCTGAAGCGCATCAGCGAAGGGCATCTGCGTCAACTGCTGGAGGGAGGCGACGCATCATTTGACGAAGATCGGGAACTCTTTATCGCCGGCGCCGATGCCGCAACACATTTGGCGCATAGCGTCCCCCCTGTGCGCAGCATGGCGCTCCATCTGGCCGGCTTGCTTGCAGATTGCGAGGCGTCAGAGCAAGCAGCGCCCTTTTGGAATCACGCCCGGAAAGAGCTGCAACCTCTGCTGACGCCCATCCAGTCCACCCGGTGGGAAGCTTTTCTGGACTGGCGACAGTCCGTACAGTAAAGAGAGTCGCCGATCTCCTTCATCAGACCGCATATATTGCACAGCTTTTGTGCAAGACAAATTGGCATCGCCCCGGATCCAGCGCATTTGTTTCTTCAATCACTAATCGACCGCAAACAATTCTCCAATACCTTTTTAATCTTTACAGCGTATACTTTATTGGGATCGGGAACCGGGCAAGCCCTCAGCAGAGCCACTTGCAAGTTCTCACGCAATTCCTGCTTCGATTGCGGATCGGTCTCCTGCCGAAGGGAACCGACAACAGACGCGGCGACCAACAAAAATGAGAAAATTTTAACCTTTGGGGTCTGGACAAATTCGCCAAAGTATGGTTAAATAATTGCAAAGGTTTTGCACCAGTTAGATGCTCAAAGCCGGTGCAAATTTACAGTCAACCAGCGTCTGTCCAACAAATATCCATATCGGACGGGTTGACTTAAAGTGTCCAGAAGAAAATCTCACCGAGCCACAGGCGTTTGCGTACAGAGGAAAGCAATGATGAGAACTAATCTGAGAGAACTCCAAAAATCGTCCAGCAGCGTTCAAACAGGCGTAAATACAGTCAATTTGCGCATGACCAGCATGCCCCAGATGCTGACAGCCTTGCGCGAAGAAGATCCTGCGTTCGACAAGGTGATCACCGTGCAGCGGGTCGAACGCGGGGAGGTGGTGGCATCCCCAGAGGCAATGGCCTCGCATATGTATGTGTTGATGAGCGGCAAGGTGAATTTGTTGTGCACCAACAACGAAGGTCGCCGCCTGGTGATCGCCACTCTCGAACCGGGCGCAATCTTCGGCGAAGGCGCGCTCAATGGCGTCAGCGACCCGAATGTCTTCGCAGAGGCCGCCGAGGATTGTCAGGTGTGGGTGATTCCGCGCAGCGAGGCTCGCAACATGACCATGCAATACCCAATCCTGGGCTGGGGCATGTTGCAGACCTATGGGGTGCGGCTCATGCAGGTCGAAAACAGCCTCGAGGACGTCGCCTACAAAAAGCTGCCCGAGCGACTGGCTGCGCTCTTGATCGAGCTGGACCAGGATGGCAGCGGCGTGATCAAAGGCGTTAGTCATCAGGCGCTGGCAGATCGACTGGGAACTTATCGGGAGACGGTGAGCGCCATCCTGCGCGACTTCAAACGGCAAGGGCTGGTCGAACTGGGCTACCGGCGCATCAAGCTGTTAGACGTGGAGGCGCTGCGCGAGATCGGCGGCGTTTGGGAGTGGTGAAACGCTTGCAGGCTCCAAAACTCCGACATATTGCCTTTGCAGGGCGGGGATTGCAGATAAAATCAGCGATCTCCGCCCTCTGCTTTGGGCTAAAGCGGCGCTTCCATTATAGTTAAATATTTGAGTGAGTTGACGGCGAAGCTTACTGTTGATATAATAATGTTAGATTCGGGGATGACCCTTTCGTTGGGATTTTCCACTTCCCTGAGTCGTTTCCCTAGTCGTCTGCATTGTCAGTCGTCCACAAGGAAAGACCTGATTACTCCCACCGTAACGCAGCGTTGCTTCACATGAACTGTATTTAGCTCGGCGTCCTCTCTCCAGAGGGCTGAAATTCGCATCGCGTTGACGGGGAGTGGTTGCGGCAGACGTCGAGCTGTGAGCTCCAAACAATCTGCAACGCTCTGCAACTCGTGATTCGAAACAGTGCACACCGTCAACCATCGCAAAACGAACGCACAAATAAATTTATTACGTTGGGTGTTATCACCCTCACCGGTATTTCATAGTTACATAGAAGGATGAAAGTATGCTGGATACAAGCATTCCACTGGACCAATGGACCATTGGACAATTAGAAGAATTGACCCTCGACGAACTGCGCGAGCTTGCGCGTGCAGCAAACGTGACCGGATATACGCGGCTCAAGAAGTATGATCTAATCATGCGCTTATTGCGCGCCAGCGCAGAACGCGCCGGCTACATCTTCGGCGGCGGCATTCTGGAGATCGTGCAGGACAACATCGGTTTTCTGCGCAGCGACCACCTCTTGCCCGGCCCCGAAGATGTATATGTGAGCCAGAGCCAGATTCGCCGCTTTGGCCTGCGCACAGGCGACCTGGTGATCGGGCAGGTGCGTCCGCCGAAAGAGACGGAAAAATACCACGGGCTGCTGAAGGTGGAAGCCGTCAACGGCCTGGACCCCGAAGAGGCTAAAAATCGTCCGCTTTTCGAGAAGCTGACCCCGATCTTTCCGAACAAGCAGATCATCCTGGAAACGCGGCCGAATGTCATTTCCACGCGCATGATCGACCTGCTTGCGCCGATCGGTCGCGGCCAGCGCGGCCTGATCGTCAGTCCTCCCAAAGCGGGCAAGACGACGGTGTTGAAACGCATTGCCAACGGCATCACGACTAACTACAAGGACATCCACCTCATGGTCGTCTTGATCGGCGAGCGGCCCGAGGAAGTCACAGACATGGATCGCTCCGTCGAGGCGGAAGTCGTCAGCAGCACCTTCGACGAACCGGTGCAGAACCATGTGCGCGTGGCGGAGATGGCGTTGGAGCGCGCCAAGCGATTGGTGGAAAGCAAGCGCGACGTCGTGATCCTGCTCGACAGCATCACCCGGTTGGCGCGTGCCTACAACCTGACGGTGCCGCCGTCCGGCCGCACCCTGTCCGGTGGCATCGATCCGGCTGCGCTCTATCCGCCCAAACACTTCTTCGGCGCCGCGCGCAACCTCGAAGAGGGCGGCAGCCTGACGATCATCGCCACCTGTCTCGTCGACACCGGCAGCCGCATGGACGACGTCATCTACGAAGAGTTCAAAGGCACGGGTAACATGGAGCTGCATCTGAGCCGCAAGCTGGCGGAGCGCCGCATTTTCCCCGCTTTCGACATCGAGCGCAGCGGCACCCGCGCCGAAGAGAAATTGCTCGACGCCGAAACGCTTTCCAAGGTGTATACGCTGCGCCGTATGATCGACGCCATGGGCGGCGGCAGCGAAGCGATCCTGCCGATCATCGAGCGCATGAGCCGCACGCGCGACAATCGCGAGTTCCTCGAAACGCTTACGAAACGCTGATCGTCAAGATTTTTAATCTACGAAAAACCTACGATTGGGTGACGATCCTTGCACACTTTGCAAGGATCGTCGTCTTTCTCCCACAAAATAGCCTTTCGCCGCTTGTCGCGTTGCATACAAAGTGCTAGAATCTCTTTCTGTGCGGCTGTTGTTCTTTCTCAAAAATGAGCCGCCGATCAGCCGATGCTTGCATCATCCGGCTTAACTCAAAGCAGGTTCAGTCGACGCAGAATCGACGATGTCGCCGGGTGCCATGAGCAATCCGCGCAGACGCAGCCGACCGGCCTGAACCTGACTCCATGGAGAGAGCATATATGACGAATGAAGCTGGTGTTGGTTTCGAGCAGACCCATCCAAACGGCGCCAGGCATCGCCCAAACAGCGCACAAAACAAAGAAGATTTCTCGCTCATCCAACAGCATCTCGACTACTTGACAACTCCCCCTGCTTCATCCAATTTCGTTTCAACGCACCGAGAGCCTTCCACTTCGGCAAGTTATACGGCTCTCCCCTCCTTTCCCAACGTGCGATTCGCTCACCCCAACGCACTTGAGCAGGCGTTGCAACGAATCAACGACCAGATGCAGCGCCTGTTGACCGATCAGGTCACGCCCTTGCGTCTGGCGGGGCATCTGTCGGTGCTGGCGGTGGCAGCGGTTGTCTTGATTCTCAGCCAGGTGACTATACCCGAATGGGAGCTGCGCCTGGAACCCACCCCGCCCGCCCAGTCATTGGGTGGCCCTGCCTCTGAAGCAGGCCTCGCCGGTCAGGCCAATCTCACTTTCGATTACGGAGGCGACTCGCTTCGTCCCAATATGGTGTGGGGGTTTGTAGAGAGGTCGCCGAAAACGAACGCTCAGGAGTCTGCTCCCGCCACCA
>CALFWA010000017.1 GCA_937928035.1 uncultured Caldilinea sp.
GCAGACGCAGGCGGCGGCGCCGACATCTCCCGATCCAACGCCGCTGCTGGCGGCGGTCGACGCCAAGGCGCGCAAGGAGGCGCAGCAGTCGGTCGAGCGCATGCGCCGTCTGCTCGAGCTGCAAAGCGGCGGCATTCACGCCTTCTCCCATGTTCTGGCCGGCGCGCGCCGTTGGGCGTTGGCCGCCGGCGAAGAAGCCGCCGCCGACCGTCGGCTGACGACGCCAGAAGACGTGTTCTTTTACGAAATCGAGGAAGTCAAGGAGATGATGACCGGCGAGTGGAACATCAGCGACCGCTCGGGCATTCACGCAACGGCGGCGGAGCGCCGCGCCGCTCTGGAGAGGTGGCGGCGGCGACGCAGCGCAGATCTGTTGTGGGGCGACCGGGAGGCGGCGATGATTGAGGCCGATCTTCCTGTCTCGCCGGGCGTCGGCGCCGGCGCGGTGGTTGCGCTGGGCGAGCTCACCAGGCCAGGAGCAGAAACCGTCTTGTTGTGCCCAACGCTGGAGAGCGCCGCTGCAGCGGCGTTGCCCGCCTGCACGGCAGTGGTCGCCTTGCAGGGCGGCCCGATCGATCCGCTGGCCGCCTGTGCGCGGGCGCTAGGGCGTCCCGCTGTGGTCGCCTGCACCATCGACATATCCAACGTTTCTGGCCGTCTCGTAGTGGACGGCAATACTGGAGAGGTGTCGTTACAATGAACTCGGAAAATCTGTCAGGGCCCAGCTTGGGCGAGACAATCGCTCGCATCGGCGGCCTCGACGCCGCAGCGAGCGAAGCCGCCCAGCGACGCCAGCAAATCCTCACCAAACCTGCCGGTGCGCTGGGGCGTCTGGAAGAATTGAGCATCCAGCTGGCCGGCATTACAGGGCGGATGCGTCCCGCCTTGCATCCTCGCTGCGTGATCGTCTGCGCAAGCGACCACGGCGTCGTCGCCGAAGGCGTCAGCGCCTATCCATCGGAAGTGACGGCGCAGATGGTGCTGAATTTTCTGGCCGGCGGCGCGGCGGTCAACGTGCTGGCCCGCCTCTTCGGTGCAGAGGTCACCGTCGTCGATGTGGGGGTGAAGAGCGATCTGCCCGCTCATCCCAACCTGATCCGGGCCAAAATTCGCCCGGGCACGTACAATTTCACCCAACAGCCTGCCATGTCGCGTGAAGAAGCGGTGACCGCCATCGAGGTTGGCATCGCTGCGGCCGAGCAGGCGATCGCCCAGGGCGCACGCGTGCTGTTGACCGGTGAAATGGGTATCGGCAACACGACGGCGAGCGCGGCCATCGTCGCTGCCCTCACTCGGCGGCCCGTGATCGAAGTCACGGGCCTGGGCGCAGGCGTCGGGCGCAGCGGCTGGCAGAAAAAGGTCGAGGCGATCGAACGGGCGTTGGCGCTGCACGCACCTGATTCGCACGATCCCATCGATGTGCTGAGCAAGGTAGGTGGATTTGAGATCGGAGCCATCGCAGGCGTGGCGTTGGCTGCAGCCGCCGCGCGCACGCCGGTGATCATCGACGGCCTCATTTCGACTGCCGGTGCAGCCCTGGCCGCCGGGCTTTGTCCGGCGGCGAAGGCATTCATGATCCCCGGCCATCAGAGCCAGGAGCCGGGCCATCGCGCCTTGCTTGAATTTCTCGACATGCGCCCCCTGGTGAATTTGGATATGCGGCTCGGCGAGGGAACCGGCGCTCTGATGGCGTTGCCGCTGCTTGACGCAGCCGTAGCCACGCTCAACGAAATGGCGACCTTCGCAGACGCAGGCGTCTCTGGCCCGGTCGAAGGAGAAGGATGAAAATGAACTCATCTGCCGCGAAAGATGCGCCGTTCGCCGAAGACCTGACCCAAGCGGTGGCGTCCTCCCTCGCACCGCCTAAAATCAGCATCGTCATTCCGCTTTACAACGAAGAGGAGAGCATCCCTCATCTCGTCGAGGCGGTGGACGCCGCCATTGCCCATTATGGTCAGCCCGCCGAAGTGATCATCGTGGACGATGGATCGAAGGATCGCAGCTTTGAACTGCTGAGAAAAGTGGCCGAGAACGATCCTCGTTACACGATCATTCGTTTCCGGCGCAACTTCGGCCAGACCGCCGCCTTTGCCGCCGGCTTCGCCCATGCGCGCGGCGAGGTGGTGATCACCATGGACGCCGACCTGCAAAACGACCCAATGGACATCCCGCTGCTGATGGCGAAGATTGAAGAAGGCTACGACATCGTCAGCGGCTGGCGCAAAAATCGGCAGGACCGCTGGCTCGACCGCAAGTTGCCTTCCATGTTGGCTAATCGGCTCATCTCCAACGTGACCGATGTGCGCCTGCACGATTACGGCTGCTCGCTCAAAGCCTACCGCACCGAGGTGCTCAAACATGTGCGGCTCTACGGCGAGCTGCATCGCTTCATTCCGGCGTTGGCCAGCCAGGTCGGCGCCACAGTGACGGAGGTGCCGGTCAACCATCGCTCCCGCCAGTATGGCCGCTCGAAGTACGGCATCAGCCGCACTATTCGCGTCATGCTCGACCTGATCAACGTTTGGTTTTTGGGAACGTACTCGACGCGGCCGATCCACGTCTTCGGCGCGCTGGGGCTAGGGTCGATTGCGCTAGGCGTTGTGACCGGCCTGTACCTGACCTCGCTCAAGCTTTTCTGGGGCGCCAGCATCGGCAACCGCCCGCTGCTCTTGTTGGCCGTTCTGCTCGTCGTCATCGGCGTGCAGCTCGTCACCATGGGGCTGCTGGCGGAGATGATCACGCGCACCTATTACGAAAGCCAGAACAAGCCGATCTATGTCGTGCGCGAGATTGTAGGGCGCGGCAGCCAACAGGAAGATTCGTAGATCGTCCTTTGTCCGGCCCTCTTCCAGGAAGCCCGAAGCTTCCTGGAAGAGGGGAGATCGCTTCTCATCGCTGCACGTTGGGCAAGAAGACTTCTTTGTCGCAGAGCACGTTTGGCGCATTCATTGCGATCACGCAGACGCGATCGGACCAGGCGCCGCCGAGCGGAATGCGACCGAAGGCGCCCCAACGCGGCCGCTCATCCCAGTCAAACTCGTCGATCACAATCGTCCCCTGCCCGCCAAAAATTCCAACGTAGTCTCCGGCATTTTCGAGCCGGTTCATCACATTGCCGGAGCCGACATGCCAGATGAATTCGTTGCTCTCAGGGAGATTCTGCCCCACATCGCCGTCGATCAACAGAGTGACCAGCCCTTTGGCCGGCACGCGGATGTCGCTCGGCAGTGGGAACAGGAGCGGGCGGCTGCGTTGATTGGTGATCGAAAGGCCGTCCATCAACACATCCGTCAGGCCTGGATTGTAGATCTCGATCCAGTCAGGCTTCTCGCCCGGCTCGTCCGGGTCTGGGACTACATCGTTGCGCGAGACCACCTTGTTGATCAACAGTTGCGGCGGTCGATAGCCGGCCAGAAAGGCGTAAGCGCGGCTTGGCAGCGTGGGAAAGCGGGTGCTGTCGCCCGCATTGTCGGTGGCTTCGACGTAGTAGCGCACCAGCACGCCCGCTGTCATGCCCGGGATGACGCCTTCGTAGCGGTCGCCGCCCACCGGCGTCATTGGGACCGGCGTCCAGTTTGTCGGCGCATCGGTGTAGGGCGCCGTAGCCGTCATGTAGTAAAGCACCGCCAGCGCAACGCTGACGTCGTCTGTAATGACGGCGCTAACGGTGAACGGCTCGGTCGGCGCCGGGATGTCCGGCGCAACGGTGGGCCGCGTCACTTCGGAGATCCAGGGGGGATTGATGGTGTTGCTCTTGCCCGGCGTCGGGCGGCTGACGCGCCATCCTCCCTCGCCGTCGACCGCCCGCGCGTAGGCGACGTCCCGCTCCAATGCCGGAAACTCCACCTCGTCGATGGCCGTGGCGTTGCCGGCGCCGTCCAGCAGATACAGGCCAACGAACTCGCCATTTCGAGACAAGGCAAAGTCGAGATGGAGCGGGCCTCGTTGGGGCGCGTTGTCGGCGTAGAGAATAAGAAAACCGTTGGGTGGGATGGTCACGTTCTGCGTAATGACATGTTTCGTGGGGCGCGCCGGGTCGTCGCTGAGCGCCAACCCCTGCAGCGAGACCGCGCTCGCGGTGGGGTTGTACAGCTCGATCCAGTCCGGCGTGCGGTCGGGGTCATCGGGATCGACGAGGGTGGAGCCGTTGGAGGCCATCAACTCGTTGATGCGCAGCGCTGTCTGTGCACTGATGTCGGCGGGTTGTTGTTGCGCACTGACGGTTGTCATGACGCAGAGCGCCAGTGCGCCTGCCAGAACAATGGCCAGACCAAGCGGTGCCAGTGGGCGAACGGTGAACTGCATACGAGAGAACTCCTTCCCATTTTCTCAGCAGGCGTCAAACCTGAACAACGCCGATGACGAGGAACATCCGATGCTCGATAGCGTTACATCTTACCGTCGGCCAAGCGAATTTTAACCGATGGTTTGGGCAACCCGGAGGCGCAGCTCGTCGCTGCGTTGCCTTCCGGCGTTTCTCTAGCCGGCAGAGCGCTTCAACTTCTGACAGACTTCAGTTGCAGATTGCGCCGTTCGAGATGGCCGGCAGATAGACAGACACAGAAGGCGTGAAGTTGCTGTTGAACCTCCCCGGGGTCGGCGTTGTGAAAAAGATCCATTCGGTCGACCGGAACGGCGATCGTCCCCAGGAGACGTCGGGCGGCATCGGCCCAAAGCGCACCTGGTCGATCACCTGGTTGCCCCGTTCGTCCGTGTCGTAGAGCACAAGCGTCTCTCCGTCTCGACTCAAACTGAACGATACGTGCAGCGGCCCCTGTTCCGGCTCGCCATCGGCGATAAAGACCAGATAGCCATAAGGCCCGATGACCACGCCGTCGGCGACGCGATGTTTGCGCAGGTCGGCGGGATCGTCGGTCAGATACATGCCGCTCATGTCGATGGCGA
>CALFWA010000018.1 GCA_937928035.1 uncultured Caldilinea sp.
CTTCACCCGGCTCGAATACTCGCCGCTGGTGATGCAGTGGGAAATGATTCGCAATGACGCCATCCAGTTCGCCTGGTGGCGCGGGGGCGCCTGGCTCGACGCCGTCGACTGGCTGCCGCTGGTCGTTTCGCTGGTCGGCGCCCTGGTGGGGCTTGTCTTTCTGGTGCAGCAGTTGCGGACTCCTCAGGGGGAAGAGGTCAACGATCGCACGCGCAATCTTCTTTACGGATTCGCGTTGGCTTTGCTGGTCGTTGGCCTGCTCACCTATTACAACACCGCCCTGAGCAATCCGGAAGCGCGCCTGGTCGCCGAGCGCATTGAGAAGGAGGGGCGCCGCGGCGACGCCGTGCTGCTGTTGCGCATCGATTGGGCGCAAGATTTCGCCAACGTGCACCGCAGCGCGCTGCCGGTGTACGGCCCGGCGCCGCGTCCTGATCTGGACGAAAGCGATGAGGCGCTCTTGAAACGCCTGCGCAACACCTATGAACGCCTCTGGGTGACGCCCGACTACACGCCGCCGGAGCAGTCCGGCTGGGAGCGCTCGCTGCGCATCCATGATTTTCTGCTGATGGACGACCGCATTTCCGGCCCCTCCAATCAGCGCCTGGCGCTTTATGCAATGGCGCCCGCCGCCGAGACGATCGAGAGTGGACTGGGCACGATCTTCGGCGATCCGGCTGCGGCGCCGATCAACGACGCCAACGGATGGATTCGGCTGCGCGGCTACGCGCTGACCCCAACGGCTCGCCCTGGCGGCCACATCCTGTTGACGTTGTTGTGGCAAAGCCTGCGTCCGGTGGAGAAGGATTATCAAGTTTTTGTGCATCTGCTCAACGATCGAGGCGAAAAGATTTTGCAGCGCGACGGCCAACCTGTGCTCTGGATGCGCCCCACCAGTACCTGGCGTCCGGGCGAGGAAATCGTGGATCGATACGGCCTGCTGTTGCCCCCTACGCTGGCCACCGGCCGCTACACGCTTGCGGTCGGCCTGTACGATGCGGTCACCGGTCAGCGCCTGGCGGTGAGCGCTGGCCCCACCGACTTTGCAATTGAGTTAGGTCCGATTGAAGTGGAGTAAAAGGAAGGGAATCTTGCCATCATCAGCGCTATGGAGCGATCTGCTCATGCTTTGTTTGCGATGGCGACGTACGGCGCTCGTTGTGTTGCTGGCCGTGGGCCTTGCAGGAGCGCTTGTTGCGTGCGGCGGCGAACAGCGCCCAACTCTTACGCCAACCGCCACCCCCGCCAGTGCAGCGCCGGAGACGCCTACGCCCCCTGGCGAGGAAGAAGTGCCGCCAACCACCGTAGAAATTCCAACGCAGCCGGCCGGCCTGCCTGCTACGCCCACCGTCTCCACGTTGACGGTCGATGAAAAGGAGGAGCGCTGCGCCATCGACTATGACATGGACCTGGCCGGCTTTCCAGACCTGTACACGCGCCTGGGATGTCCGATCGGGCCGAGCAGCCATGAGCCGGTCGCCATCAACGAATTCGGCGAAGGGCCGAACTACGATCGTTTCATGCTCTGGTTCAGCAGCGACCAGCAGATTTACGTGCTCTTCGCCGACCAAAGCTGGCAATCTTATCGGGACACCTGGGATGAGAGCCAGCCGGAGTTTTCATGCAACCCGTTGGACGGGCCGCCCACCTCTCCGCCACTGCCGCGCCGCGGCTTCGGCAAACTCTGGTGCTCCGTCGAGGCCTTACAAAAACAACTCGGCTTTATCGAACGGGAGGAGCGCCTCTGCCAGCATTCGATCGTGCAGAACTTTGAGCGCGGCCGCATGTTGGCCTGTTTCGAGGACGCCACGATCCGCTACTTCAGCCTGTTGAACAACGGCTCCTGGGAGCTTCTCGTCGTGCGCTAGCCTGTGAGGGTGAACCGCCATGCGCGTGATTGCGGGCAAGGCTAAAGGACGCAAATTGATCATGACGCCGGGCGAGGGCACGCGGCCCATCACCGACCGCGCCAAGGAGGCGCTCTTCAGCATCCTGGGCGACTGGATCGTGGAGACGCGCGTGCTCGATCTCTTCGGTGGCACGGGCGGCGTCGGCATCGAGGCGTTGAGTCGCGGCGCGGCCTGGGTCGATTTCGTCGAGGTGAGCCGCAAGGCGATCGCCACCATTCACGCCAATTTGCGCCATTGCCGCCTCGAACAACAGGCCGCCGTGCTGCGCAGCGACAGCTTCGCCTATCTGCAACGCTATCAAGGCGAACCCTATGACTTAATTTTCGTAGCGCCGCCGCAGTACCAGGGGCTTTGGATCAAGGCGCTGCAATTGATCGACGCCCGGCCGGCGCTGCTGGCGCCGCATGGGAGCGTGGTCGTGCAGATTCACCCGCGCGAGGACGCGCCGGTTGAACTGACGCATCTGGAAGAATACGACCGACGCCGCTACGGGTCGGTGCTGCTGATCTTCTACGGCGCAGCGGAGGATTTGCGCAAGGAGGAGGCCGAGGCGGAGGAGTTGGGCGATGGAGACGACGACAGGGATGAGGAGTTCGAGGAGGACTTTGAACCGGAGATCGAAGCGAGGGAGGATGAGGAGAGCGACGTTCGGGACGCCCTGAACGCTGGCGACCGTCCAGACGACCGTACAGGAGGACAATGACATGACCCTGCGTCGCCGCGTGGCTGCACTGACGCCCGAAGAAGTGAAGCGTCTGCTGTCCGACGGCCCCTCCTCACGCGTTGCGTTGTTGCCCGCCAAAATCTCGCGGCAACATCTGGCCGAGACGCTGGCGGCGATGGCCAACGCGGAAGGCGGCGTCGTCCTGCTCGGCGTGACCGCAAAAGGCGCCCCGCAGCCCGACGTGGATCTTGCCGGTCTACGCGACCTGCTGATGGAAGCCAGCCTCCTGCCCGACCCGCCGATCATCTTGCCTAGCCCCCAGATCGTTCAGATCGACGGCGCAGCCGTGCTTTCCGTCTATGTGCCGGAAGGACTGCCCCATGTCTACAACGTCCGCGGCCTCTATCTGACGCGCGCCGGTCATCAGAATCGTCCGCTGACGACGACGGAGCTACGTCAGCTTCTGCTCGAGCGCAGCGAAAGCGGCTTCGAGAGCCAGCCTGTCGAAGAGGCCACGTTCGCAGACCTCGACATGACGCGCATCGGCCGCTACTTCGATCAGCTCGGGTTGCCGCCGGACGAGGATGTGGTGGAGGCGTTGCTCAGCCGCGGCTGCATCACCCGCCGCGGCGCCGACGGGCTTCCCCTGGAGCAGCCGACGCCGACGGTGGCCGGCATTCTGCTCTTTGGGCGCAATCCGCAGCGTTTCCTGCGCAGTGCCGAGATCATCTGCGTGCGCTACGCCGGCGGCACCATGGGCGATGAGTTCGTTCGTCAGGACATCGGCGGCGTGTTGGCGGAGCAGGCGCGGCAGGCCGAAGCCTTCGTCATCGCCAACATGCGGCGCGGCATGCGCATACGCGGCATGGCGCGAGAAGAGACCACCGAATACCCTCTGCCGGTCGTGCGCGAGGCCATCGTCAACGCCATTGCGCATCGCGACTACAGCATCCGCGGAGAGGGCATTCGGCTGCTCATGTTCAGCGACCGGCTCGAAATCTACAGCCCCGGGCGCCTGCCCGGCCATGTGACGGTTGAAAACATCAAAGACGAACGGTACAGCCGCAACGAAGCCATCGTCGCCGTCCTCACCGATCTCGGCTACATTGAGCGTCTGGGCTATGGCATCGATCGCATGATCGCCGCTATGGAGGAGGCCGGGTTGCCCCCGCCGGAGTTCGAGGAGACGGCCGCCGGCTTCCGCGTCACGCTGCGCTCGGCGGGCGAGGAGCTGGTCAGCGTGCAGGCGCAGAAGCAGCGCTGGCCGCACGCCTTCCTCAACGAACGACAGGAGGCGGCGCTGGCCTTCGTCCGGCGGCATGGCCGCATCACCAACAGCGACCTGCAGGCGCTGGCGCCCGACGTTCACCCGGAGACGATCCGTCGCGATCTCGCCGACCTTGTGGACAAAAACTTGCTCATCCGCATCGGCAGCAAACGCGCCACCTATTACATTTTGAAGTAGTTACATTTTGAAGTAGTGTTGCACTTTTTGAAGTTGCGGGAGGATGAGAAAAACAGAGGTGAAAGCGAGTGGATCGGACAGGATTCGAACCTGTAACCAAGGAGTTATGAGCCCCCTGCTCTGCCGTTGAGCTACCGATCCGAGAGGGAGAACCATTTACGTGAGAGCGGGTAACGGGAATCGAACCCGTATCGCCTGCTTGGAAGGCAGGAGCTTTGCCTTTAAGCTATACCCGCGCGAGTCGGGGAGATAGGATTTGAACCTACGACCCCAGCGTCCCAAACGCTGTGCGCTACCAGACTGCGCTACTCCCCGCAGTGCATTCCCATATAAAAGTCTGCCATAGGTGACGGGGAAAAGTCAACAATCGGTCGGTGTCGGCGCTTGTGATGCGATAAGCGCCTGGCCGCCAGGCTGGTGGCGGAAGGGAAGCCAGGGGCGGGGACAAAAGCGAGCGATTGGGGACGTCCGGTCGCACAAAAGAGCGAATCTCTTCTGTAGAACGTGAGCTTATCACCTGCAGTCGGGAGCGTTTTGTTTCATCGCTGGCTGCGATGCTGAAATCTTTTCGGTCGCTTGCTCTTTGTGTTGATTTGACAGCACGATCGCATTCTGGTACTATCACAACTGCGTGCTTTGAATCTCTAAACAGCGGAGCCTGAGAGTGTTTTTCGGTCTACTGATCGCTCTGAACAAGAAGAGCAAGAAGCAGATTCCGGACGACTTCACCGTCTGGTGATGTGCGCTTGCTCGGGTTCAGCGACGACACCCAACCGGCCATCCAGACGGATCGGCCGGTTTTTTGTTTGTATGGAATTCGTTTTTCATCACAGGAGCGTGCGCCATGAGTCTTGACAACTTCGCCATCATCGAATCCACCTTGCGCGAGGGCGAGCAGTTCGCCAATGCCTTTTTCACTACCGAACAGAAGGTGGAGATCGCCCGGTTGCTCGACGCGTTCGGCGTGGAGTACATCGAGCTGACCTCGCCGGCCGCCAGCCCCCAAAGCCGCGCCGACCTCGAGCGCATCGCCTCGCTGGGCTTGAAGACCAAAATTCTCACGCACGTGCGCTGCCACATGGACGACGCCCGACTGGCCGTCGACACCGGCGCCGACGGCATCGACGTGGTCTTCGGCACGAGCAGCTATCTGCGTCAGTTCTCCCACGGCAAGGACATCCCCTACATCATTGAGTCGGCGATCGAGGTGATCGAGTTCATCAAGAGCAAAGGGCTGGAGGTACGCTTCAGCTCCGAAGACAGCTTCCGCAGCGACCTGGTGGACCTGCTCACCATCTACCGGGCGGTGGATAAGATCGGCGTCAACCGCGTCGGCATCGCCGACACCGTAGGCATCGCCACCCCGCGGCAGGTGTACGATCTCGTCAAGACATTGCGTGGCGTCGTCTCTTGCGACATCGAGTTTCACGGCCATAACGACACCGGCTGCGCCGTCGCCAACGCCTACTGCGCGCTAGAGGCGGGCGCCACGCATGTGGACACCTCTGTCCTCGGCATCGGCGAGCGCAACGGCATCACGCCGCTGGGCGGCCTGATCGCGCGCATGTACGCTTACAACCCGGAGATGATCCGACGCAAATACAACCTGCCGCTGTTGCGCGAGATCGACAACTATGTGGCCAGCCTGGTCGACGTCGACGTGCCCTTCAACAACTACATCACCGGCTTCACGGCCTTCACGCACAAGGCGGGCATTCACGCCAAGGCGATCCTCAACAACCCAAGCACCTACGAGATTCTCAACCCGGCCGACTTTGGCCTCACGCGCTATCTGCACATCGCCCACCGCCTGACCGGCTGGAACGCCATCAAAGAGCGCGCGGAGCAGCTCCAGCTCGACCTGAGCGACGACGACGTCAAGACTGTCACGGCGCAGATCAAGGCGCTGGCAGACCAGAAACGCATCACGCTCGACGACGTGGACTTCCTGCTGCGCGAATATCACAGTAGGCTGGTCAGCGCCGAAGTGCTGGAAAGCATCGAAAAGACGGCGGCTTGACCATCCGGAGGCTTGCAAGCAGGTGACCTATGCAAAACGATCCGCCTGCGTGGCGAACGCTTTCGACCCGCTGCGCCTTTAGCAACCGTTGGATCGGCGTGGTGGTGGATGAGGTGGAGCTGCCGAACGGCGCGCGTTATGAATACACACGGCTGGAGCCGGCCGGCGTCGGCGTCGGCGTGATCGGCTTCAACGCAGCGGGCGAGCTTCTGTTGGAGCGCGAATATCGCCACGGCGTCGGCGAGGTGATCTGGCAGATCCCCGGCGGCCTGGCGACTCCGGGGGAGGACTTGCAGGCGGCGGGGTTGCGCGAGCTGCTGGAGGAGACCGGTTATGCACCGGCTGTGGTCGACTCCGAGAGCGTCGTCTATCTAGGCATGGTGTGGGACAACCCCGGCTTTGGCCCCGCGTGCAGCCACATCTACCGGGCGCGCGGGCTGGAATTGCAGGGACAAGTGAACCACGACCACTCCGAGTTCGTCACGATGCATTGGGTTTCCCCCGCCTGGTTGAAGGAGGCGGTGCGCAGCGGCGAGATCAAAGACCGCGTGGTCGTGGCCGCCGTCGCCTATCTGCTGCTGCGCGGGGAGCTATGACCAGGAGAGTCGCAATGTCGCTTCAGATTGCGTTGGCTTCACCGCTCGTGCCAGAGGCGCGCGCCCTGATCGATGCGTCGGACGCGTTTGCGCAGGCGCTCTATCCGCCGGAGAGCAACCATCTGGTGGATGTTGAGACGCTGGCGCAGCCGAACGTGATTTTCTGCGTCGCCCGCCTGGATGGAGAAGTCGCAGGCTGCGGCGCGGCGGTGCTCATGCCGGAGGGCTACGCCGAAATCAAGCGCATGTTCGTGCGTGAGTCGGCGCGCGGTCGCCGGGTTGGATATCATATCCTGGCGTTTCTGGAAGCGCAGGTGAAAGTGCGCGGACTTTCGGTGGTCCGGCTGGAGACCGGCGTCCTGAACCACGATGCGATTCGCCTGTATGAAAAGATGGGCTATGTTCGCATTCCGCCCTTCGGCGATTACCGGGAAGATCCGTTGAGCATCTTTTACGAAAAGCACCTATGAGTGAACAGACTTTTGCACAAAAAGCCCTGGCGCGCGCGGCCGGGATGGAGACCGTCGAGATCGGCCAAGTGGTGGACGCGCGTCCGGACGTCGTGCTCAGCCACGACAACACCGCCGCCATCCGTCGCATCTGGCTTCAGTTCGGCCAGGAGCGGGTCGTCATCCCCGAGCGCATCGCCATCACGCTCGACCATGCCGTGCCCGCGCCGACGACAAAGCATGCACAAAATCACGCCGAAATTCGCCAGTTTGTGCAGGAGCAGGGCATTCACAATTTCTTTGAGGTGGGCCGCGGCATCTGCCATCAGGTGCTCAGCGAAGAGGCCCTCGTCCTGCCGGGTCAGCTGATCCTCGGCGCAGATTCGCATACGACGCACTTCGGCTGGCTGGGCGCCTTCGGCGCCGGCATCGGCCGCAGCGAAGTCGCTGCGCTCTGGGCGACGGGCGAGCTCTGGCTGCGCGTGCCGGAAAGCATGAAGGTCGTGTTGGAAGGGGAGCTGCCGCCCGGCGTCACGGCCAAAGATTTCGCCCTGCGCCTGATCGGCGACCTCGGCGCGGACGGCGGGCTGTACATGTCGATCGAATTTCACGGCAGCGGCATCGAAGCGATGAGCTTGGAGTCGCGCATGGTGCTGCCCAACATGATGGCCGAGTTCGGCGCCAAGACCGCCTGGATCGCGCCCGATGCGAAGACGACGGCCTATCTGGCGGAGCGATTGAAACGGAAAGCGCAGAGCGGCGACCGCCGCTTCGGAAAATCTCTCGAGACGCTCTCTGTCTCCGAGTTGCAAGCGTTGCTCTTGTCGATGGCGTTGCTCCCCGACCCGGATGCGACCTACGCTGCGGTTCACCACTATCGCGCCGAGGAGCTGGAGCCGTACATCGCCTGCCCCCACACTGTGGACAACGTCGTTCCGCTCTCGGCGGTGGCGGGCACGCGCGTGCAGCAGGCGTTCTTGGGCACATGCACAAATGGACGGCTGGAAGACCTGGCCGCTGCGGCGGCGGTGATCCGCGGCAGGCGCGTGGCGCCGGGCGTGCGTTTCATCGTCATCCCTGCTTCGAGCGAAGTGCTCAAAGCCGCGTTAGAGAAGGGATACATCCAGGATTTCGTCGAGGCGGGCGCCGTGATCGGCGTGCCGGGCTGCGGGCCTTGCATGGGCAACCACCTGGGCATCCCTGCGCCGGGCGAGGCGACCATCTCCAGCGCCAACCGCAACTTCCGCGGGCGCATGGGCACGCCGGATTCCGAGATCTATCTGGCGAGCCCGGCGGTGGTGGCGGCGACGGCGGTGGCGGGCGTCATCGTCGATCCGAGAGAGATTGGGGGGTAGAAGCAATGCGCATCACCGGTCGAGCCTGGAAATACGGCGACAACATCAACACGGACGTAATCTTTCCGGGCAAATACACGTACACCGTCACCGAGCGGGAGGAGATCGCCCGTCATGCGCTGGAGGATTTGGACCCAACCTTCGCCGCCAATGTGCGTCCCGGCGACGTGGTTGTGGGCGGGCGCAATTTCGGCTGCGGGTCGAGCCGCGAGCAGGCGGCGACGTGTCTGGTCTACAATGGCGTCGGCGCAGTGATCGCGGTGAGCTTCAGTCGCATCTTCTACCGCAACGCGCTCAACAACGGCCTGCTGGTCATCGCCTGTCCGGCTGCAGTGGAGGCGATCCTGCCCGGCGAGCAGGTAACCGTCGACACGGAGCAGCACGTGATTCGCTGCACGGCGGGCGAGTTCCCCTTTCCGCCGCTCAGCCCCAGCGTGATGGGCATCGTCGAGGCGGGCGGCCTGGTGGAGTATGTCAAACGAAAGTTGGCGACGCCGTGAATCTACGCACCCTGTTGCTGCGCGCTGCGCGACGTGGCTACGATCTCTGGCTCTTCGCAGCGCGACCGGTGACCCCCTCGGTGCGCATCCTGCTCGTGCGCGACGGTATGACGCTGCTGATTCACCACTCCTACGCCAGCAAGTGGTACTTTCCTGGCGGCAGCGTCGAGCGCGGCGAATCGCTGATGGAAGCGGCTGTGCGGGAAGCGTGGGAGGAAGTTGGCGCAGTCGTGCACGATGAACCGCGCCTGCTCGGCATCTACCTGAGCAATCACGGCGGGCGCAGCGATCACGTCGTCGTCTATGTCAGCGAGGATTTCGACCTGCCCATCCCGCCGCCGAACACGTGGGAGATCGAAGGCTGCGTCTGGTTCAGCCTGACGAACCTGCCGCCCAATATGCAATCGGCGTGCCGGAAAAGAGTAGATGAATATCTGGCAGGCGGTGGGCCGTATCATGGAGAGTGGTGAGATTGAGAGATTGAGAGATTGAGAGATTGTTGCCGATGGCTGGCGAATCTCACAATCTCATAATCTCATAATCCCCTAATCCCCAATCTCGACGAAAGCACAACACGATGGACGCAACCCTTTTCTTCCGTGGACTACTGCTCGGCTTTGCGATTGCGGCGCCGGTGGGGCCGATTGGTCTGTTGGTGATTCAGCGCACGCTCAACGATGGGCGGCTGGTCGGGCTGATGTCCGGGCTGGGCGCGGCGACAGCGGATGCGGTCTACGGCGCAATTGCGGCTTTTGGGCTGAGCTTACTCACTGCGTTTCTGGTCGAGCAGCAGATGTGGTTGGGGCTGGCAAGTGGACTGTTTCTGTGCTATCTGGGCGTGCGCACCGTCACTGCGCCGGCAGAACGGGCTGCTGCGGTCGAGAGCCGTGGGCTGCTCGGCGCCTGGAGCACAACACTGGCGCTGACGTTGACCAACCCGATGACGATCCTGGCTTTCGTCGCCATCTTTGCAGGCGCTGGGCTGGCGACCAGCGGCGGCGACACGCTGGCGGCGCTGCTGCTGGTGGCAGGCGTCTTCCTCGGCTCGGCGGCGTGGTGGCTGCTGTTGTCGGGCGGCGTGTCGTTGCTGCGCGGCTTCGTCAACGCAACGACGCTGCGCTGGATCAACTGGATCGCCGGCGGGGTGATCGTCGCCTTTGGTGTGCTGGCGATTGCGCGTGGGGTGGGTGTAGATGGAGATTGGAGATTAGAGGATTAGGCGATTGTGTGATTTCCACTGCGGAGCGCTCGAATCTCCAATCTTTAGTCTCCAATCTCTCTTGAATCAGGTGAATCAGGAAACAAAACCAATGACCAAACGAGTTTATCGGATTGCCTTGATTCCCGGCGACGGCGTCGGCAAGGAGGTCGTGCCAGCGGCGCGTCAGGCGCTCGAGGTGCTGCCCTTGCGATTCGATTTCGTGGAGCTGGAGGCCGGCTGGGAGACGTTCACGCGCACAGGAACCGCGCTGCCGCAGCGCACAGCGTCGGCGATCCGTGGCTGCGACGGCGCTATCTTCGGGGCGACGCAATCTCCCAGCCAGAAGGTGGAGGGCTACAGCAGCCCGATCCTGGCGCTGCGCAAACAGCTCGATCTCTACGCCAACTTGCGGCCGGTCGTCTCGATGCCCGCACCTGGCAGCCGCTTCGGCGTGGACATGCTCATCGTGCGCGAGAACACAGAGTGTCTCTACGTCCGTCAGGAGCGGCTGGAGGACGACGGGAACACGGCGGTTGCGCAGCGCGTCATCACCCGCCGCGCCTCGGAGCGCATTGCGCGCAAGGCGTTCGAGCTGGCGCGCTCGCGGGCGGCGAGATGGAAGGGAGAACATGCTGAGGGTCGCCCGCGAGTCACCATCGTCCACAAGGCCAATGTCCTCGGCCTGACCGATGGATTATTTCGAGAGGCGTGCCTGATGGCGGCGAAGGAGTTCCCCGACGTAGAGGTGGAGGAGCAGATTGTCGATTCGATGATCTACCGCATGATTCGCGAGCCGGAGCGCTACGACGTGATCGTGGCGCCGAATCTCTACGGCGACATCCTGAGCGACGCCGCGGCTGCGCTGGTGGGCGGGCTGGGACTGGCGCCTAGCGCCAACGTCGGCGACGCCTTCGCTCTGGTCGAGCCGGTGCACGGCAGCGCACCGGACATTGCCGGCAGAGGGGTGGCGAACCCGTGCGCAACCATCCTGGCCGCAGCGCAGTTGCTGGTGTTCCTGGGCGAAGGCAGGATGGCGCAGCGCTTGCAGGACGCCGTCCACGCTGCCTTGCTCGATGGCGTATGGACGCCGGATTTAGGCGGGACGGCGACGACGGAGAGCATGACGAAGGCGATTGTGGAGAAGCTCCGGGAGCGGGATAAGGAAGTTTAACCTTCAGACATCGAGACACGAAACGCCCGTCTTGATTCTTCTCCGAGTCTCGTGTCTTTATTAACATCGAAAGTCTACGACTCAAAACGATTTCAATCACAAAGGAGAATTCTATGGCTCTCAAAACTGCATCTGGCACAGCGGAATGTCCGGAATGCTTCGCCGAAATCGAAGTGAAGAACGTTATGCAAAATGAGATCGTGCAGTGCCCGGAGTGCGGCATCGACCTGGAAGTCGTCAACATCGATCCGATCGAGCTGGCGCCGGCGCCGGAAGAAGAGGAAGACTGGGGTGAGTAAGATGAAGGTCGGGGTTCTCTACTCGCGTGTGCGCGCCGAGGAGAAGCTGCTCTTTGAGGAGTTCGACCGCCGCGGAGTCGATCTCGAGCTGATCGACGACAACACGTTGATCTTTGACATCACCGCTCGGGGAGACGGACGGCGCTTTCGAGACTTCGACGTCATCGTCGAGCGCTGCATCAGCCATGGGCGTGCGCTCTACAGCCTGCGCATCCTCAACGACCAGGGCGTCAAGACGGTCAACACTGCGCTGGTGGCGGACAATTGCGGCAACAAGCTACAGACCACCAGCGCGCTGACCGCAGCCGGCGTGCCGCAGCCGCGCTGTCTGGTCGCCTACACGCAGGAGAGCGCGCTCGAAGCCATCGAGATGCTCGGCTACCCGGTTGTGCTCAAGCCGGCGGTCGGCTCGTGGGGGCGTCTGCTCAGCAAGATCAACGACCGCGAGGCCGCCGAGGCGATTTTGGAGCACAAGGAAGTGCTCGGTTCTTATCATCATTCGATCTTCTACATCCAGGAATACATCCACAAGCCGCTGCGCGACATTCGCGCCTTCGTCGTCGGCGACGAGACCATCGCCGCTATCTATCGCACTTCCGAGCACTGGATCACCAACACGGCCCGCGGGGGCAAGGCCAGCAACTGCCCGGTGACGCCGGAGCTCAATGACCTCTGCGTGCGCGCGGCGAAGGCGGTCGGCGGCGGCGTGGTGGCGATCGACGTCTTCGAGGACCCAGAGCGCGGGCTGCTGGTCAATGAAGTTAACTATACGATGGAGTTCCGCAACAGCATCGCGCCGACGGGCGTCAACATTCCGGCCAAGGTGGTGGACTTCTGTCTGCGCGTCGCAAAAGAAGGCTGGGCGGCGGCGAACGGTTGGACGAACGGGGGACCCGAAGCGCGACCGGTTTCACTGACGGCGGGGGCGAGCGCATAGGCGGTGGAAGGCGGAAGGAATCGCTGCCAGGAGGCCGTCAGGTTTCCTGGCAGGGTGATCTATGTCTGTTCCGTCGGCGGTCAGCACGATTATGGCTCTGTCTGGGAAGGGGATGGTATCTCCAGGTTTTTGAGACCATACGCACGGTACCCCGGCTCGCCAGATTTCAACTGCCACCAGGTCGGCGGTGGCGGCGGGTTCACCGTCATCAACACGGTGGGGTCGGCGCCCTTGCGCCAGCGCAGGTAGCCATCAGGAATGCCATCTTCGCTTTTCATTTCATGCAGACTCCAGGCAATCGTATTGCCGCGAATCTCCCAACTGTAGAGACTGAACGTTGGGCTGTCGGTGGTGAACGTATAGAGCCTGCCAGTCGAGAGATCGTAGACGCTCTGCCACGGCTCCGGATTAGCCAGTTTACGCCAGTAAAGCCAGCGCCCATCGGTGAGATGTGGCTCATCCGTACCGTAAGCAGGATAGAGTTGCTGCTGCCAGCCAGTGGAGATTTGGTGCAGCACCGTGTACTCCGGCGAATCGGGGCCGATCTCGTGATTTTCCGGCGCCACCAGCCAGGCGACCCAATCGCCGCTCATGGCGGGGAAGCGGCTGTAGCCGTCGCCGGAGATTACCTGCTGTGCGTTGGTCTGCCGGTTCCAGAGTACAATTTCACTGCCGCCGCCCAGCGCATCGGAGTAGCGCCGCACCAGTGCAATCCATTCTTCGGTGAGCGCCACGCCCGCAAATGGATCATAATAGAACGCATCACGAATGCAGCCTCGGTAGAGTTCCTGGCGTTCGTCGGTCGCCAGGTTGATCATCGTCACAATCGAGTTGCCCTGGCAGTTTGGATCGCCTTCGAGAAAATCAAGAATGACGAGGACTGCCCAATCACCCACCACTGCATAGGCGTCCAGGCTGCTATCGTCCTGATCGCGCAAAATCGCTTTCGATATTCCTGTTGGCATATGGTAGGCATAAACTGTGTGTGGTGAATACAGTGACGGCATCGCTCTACTCACAAAGAGTAGCCATTCTTCACTTTGTTTTAGCCGAAAAATCGCAGGGCTGAATGGGTCAGCGTTTAAGGTGGTTGTGCAGGGCGAAAAGAAGGGCGTCAGATCGATCTGCCAATATTCGTTGGTCATAACAATCTCGGTATCACCCCCTGCAAGGGGGGTGCGACAAAGAAGACCTGCATTCGAATTGAAATAAAGGTAATAATCGTCAAATGCCAGACTTGTTGCAGACGAAACGGTATTGTGGATGAACAATTCTTGTGTTTCGATCTGTGGTGCTCCCGTCATCTCGAGAGGCGACTCAAATGTTGGTGATGTGAAAGTACGGTTTGTGTCCAAATCTGTTTGCTGTTGGGGCAAGGCGCGAGGCAAAGGGGAGTGTATGGACATTTGCGAAACATGAGGCGAACCGCACCCTGCTATCGCGCCAATAAGCACCATTCCATAGGCGATCATAACAAATAGCAGTCGATACAGCTTGTGGTTTACCGGAAAATGGATTCCCATTGCTCTTACTTTCTGTGGATGGTAACGCGTTGGCCTGATGATGTCCGTACGTTTCCCGAGTAAAACAGCCCCATGACATAGGCACAGTGCCACCC
>CALFWA010000019.1 GCA_937928035.1 uncultured Caldilinea sp.
AGCCCCGCCTTTTCGCTGAGGGCCGGCGCCCAGATGTTGGCGCAGAGCAGTGCGGTCTCGCATTCGATGCGCCCGCGTTCGGTGACGATCGCAGCCAGATGGCCGCGACGGACTTCGATGTCGACGACGGGCGCGTGCTGGGAAAACTGGACGCCCGCGATGCGCGTCGCCTCCTTCGCCAGCGAACCGGCCACGTGCCAGCCGATCACGTTCGTGTCAAGTGGGGCGTAGAAGCTTCCGTGGATTACCTTTGGGTCGAGAATAGGAATGTGCGCTAGTGTCTCTTCCGGCGTGAGCAGATGCGCCTCGACGCCGTAGCTGGTCGCCACGCCCTGTTTGCGTTTCAGGTCTTCCATGCGCTCGCGCGTGTATGCCACTTCGATCCCGCCGACGCGGCGCACCATCGGTCGGCCCGGCTCGAAATCCGGCAGACGACTGTATATTTCAACCGACTGCACGGCGAAGTGCGTCATCATGCGGCTGTAATTGGTCACGTGCATGCCGCCAGGCGCATGGCTGGTCGAACCGTCGTTGTAGGGCAGCGCGCCTTTATCGAGGACGATCATATCGCGCCAGCCGAGCTGCGCCAGATGATAGGCGGCGCTGCAGCCGACGATCCCGCCGCCGATGATCACAAGCCGCGCCGAGGAAGGCAGCGTGTTCTGCGCCATGGGGAATCTCTCCTTTGGAAGATGCAGCCGATGAGGCGTGAAATCTACGGAATAAGAGAAGTTTCGCCGATCGGGCTGTGGCCTGTCAAGGTAGTTTCTGGGCCTCGACAACCGGCTCAAGTAGACGCAGCGCACAGCTTGCGTTTCCTTTGAATTAGCACCTTGCGGTCTGCCGAAAGCGCGTGGCTGGGAGTCACACCTTCGATTAGCCAGTTTTCCTTTAGATGGCTTTTGCTCTTCGTCAAAATTCACCCAGCACTTTCCCCATCTGTTCGACGCCATAGCCGCCCAACGACTCGACGGCGGCGGCGAAGCCTGACGCCCGATTGCGAATGATCTCGAGCAGCGGCTGCAGCAGCGGCGACTCATAATGCTCCTGGGGAATTACAAGGTCGTAGCGTTCGTCGAAGAGCGGAACGAAGTCGAGGTCGAGCGCCCGCGCCGCCGCCAGGATGCCTAGCCCACAGTCGGCTGCGCCGCTCCGAACCGCAGCAGCCACGGCTAGATGCGTGTACTCCATACGCTCATAGCCCTGGATGCGCCGGGGATGGATTCCCCGCTTTTTGAGCTCGTAATCAAGCAGGACACGCGTGCCCGCCCCGCGCTGACGATTGACGAAGATCACATCCTCGCGCAGCAGATCCCTCAGCGACTCCACCCGCTTCGGGTTGCCTTTGGGGACGATCAACCCTTGGATGCGACGGACAAAGCCGAGCAACACGCCATGCACGCCATGCTCGGCCAGCATTTTTTTTGCATAGCCGATGTTGTATTCGCCGCTTTCTTCATCGAGCAAATGGCTGCCAGCCAGATGCGCCTCGTGACGTTGCAGTGCAAGCAGGCCGCTGACGCTGCCAACGTGGCTCGATGAGAGGCGCAGATGGGGATGATGGCGTTGCAGAAAATCGGCGAGCAGGTCGAGCGTCATGTCGTGGCTGCCGATGGCGACAATAGTGTTATCGATCGTGCGCGGGGATCGCAGCAGTTCGACTTTCACCGTCTCGCCAGCGTGATAGCCTTCGGAGAAACGCGGGATCGTCACGATGCCGTCGGCCTTGACCAGCGACATGAGCACGCCTGCGCCCGTGGAGAGCGGCGTCGCCACCACGCGGTCGCCGACGCGGCCCAGCGAGACGCGCAGAAACTCGTCCTCGCCCATGGGCGAGAGCACCTTGCGCGTGAGCACCGCCTCGATCACAGGCCGCTCCGGCGGCAGTTGCCCCTGCCAGCGATAGAGCAGCGGTCGCACGATGATGTCGAAAGTCATCGCCGCCGAGACAGGATAACCCGGAATGCCTGCGATCGCCCGGTTGCGCGCCACGCCCAGGATCACTGGATGGCCCGGTCGGATGGCAATGCCGTGCACGCAGAGCACGCCCAGCTCGCGCACGATCGAGGCGGTGAAATCTTCCGAACCGGCCGAAGAGCCGGCGTTGACGACCACCAGGTCATGGTCGACAAGCGCCTGTTCGACTGCTTTCTGGATCGCCTTGCGGTCGTCCGCCTCGATCGGCAGGCGCGTGACGAGCGCGCCCGCCTCTTCCGCCATGGCGCCCAACACCAGCGAGTTGTACTCGATGATGTCCCCCGGCTTGAGCGGCTCGCCCGGCTTGACCAACTCCGTGCCGGTCGGGAGGATGGCGACGCGCGGACGACGATAGACCGTCACCTCCGTATGGCCGCTGCCGGCAATGGCGCCGATGTCCTGCGGGCGGATGCGGTGGTTGGCGGGCAAAACCAGCTCAGTCGCTACGATGTCCTCCCCCATCGGCCGCACGTAGCGCCAGGGGGGCGTCGACGCCAGAATCTCGATGTAATCGCCGTCGGGACGGGAGACCAGGTGCGTGTTCTCGATCATGATGACGGCGTTCGCATCGCCCGGCAGCGGGTCGCCCGTATCGACCGGAATGGCCTGCTCGCCGACTTTGAGCAATAGGGGGGTGGTCTCTGTGGCGCCGCGCGTTGCTTCGGCGCGCACGGCGTAACCGTCCATTGCAGCTGCGTGATAGTGAGGCGAGGAAATCCTCGCCCACACCGGCTCGGCCGTAACTCGTCCCAGCGCCTGCTCGAGCGGAATCGTCTCGACGGAAAGCGGCTGCAAGAGGCCATGCTCCGCCAGGACGGCATGCCAGCGCTCCAGCGCCTCGCTCAACGCCACGTCTTGCAGATAGAT
>CALFWA010000020.1 GCA_937928035.1 uncultured Caldilinea sp.
GCATTTTTCACCACCTGCGCAAATGCCTGCAGAAGATAAATTACACCTTTTTTCTGGACCAGACGCCCCAAACTTAACACTACGAAGTCCTCGGGTGAAATGCCAAGAGACGCTCTTAGTTCCTGCCGTGATTGTTCTTCGTCCAGGAATATCTCAGGATCCGCTCCCCATGCAATAAGATGGAGGCGTTCAGGGTGGGCGCCTAGGTGAATCGCACCCTGTTGAAGTTCCGGGCTACAGGCCGTGACAGCCGCACATCGACGAAATGCATATGAGGCAAGTCCACCGAGTGGCATATTGCGGCGTGCAAGGAAAATATCGGAGCCATGAAGACTGATGATGAGGGGACGGCGTATCAGATCCGCTATCGCAGCCGCAATGACGCCGTTGGGAAGAACCCAATGGGCATGAATGATATCAAATTGATGTTTGAAATGAAGCCGCATCAAGGCTTGAGCTTCCATCAAAGCGAACGCCGGCGCTAACCCATAAGAGAGGGCGCGGAGTTGCGTATCGCTTTTCATCGCTTGTGCATAACCCATTATTTCCAAGGAAGGCTTCAGGGCGTATCGAAATGTATGTACAGGTATGCGATTGCCGGTCAAATCTAAATCAGAACGATCAGGGATTAAAACATGAACTTCGTGACCAAGGTCATGAATGTTTTCAGCTAACGACCGAATGAATCGAGCAGTGCCATCTGTGTCGGTTTTCGGATAGCTGGAGGCAATAAAGCAGATTTTCATTGATTAACAACAGAGCTTTCGCTTTTCGAGGAGAGCGTCGAATTTCCTGTGCTATGAAAAAACGCATTTGGATGCATCTCCCCCCGCCTCAACCGCACCAACACTTCCTCCATAATTTTCCGGTTCGCGCCGATCAGATCCGCCACCAGCCCGATCAGCAGCGTCTGGAAGCCGGCGATGAGCAACACCGCCGCCAGGATGAGCGACTGGATATGCCCCGCCCCGCCCTGCGAGAAATAGGCGATCAGAAAGCGCACGCCGATCAGTATGCCGGCCAGCAACGCAATCAGCCCGATTGTCGTGAACACGCGCAGCGGACGGTAGAAAGCGTAGGCGCGCACGATCGTCGCCGTGGAATTGGCCAGGTAGTGCGGGAGGTTGTTCATCAGGCGGGAAGGGCGCGTCGGCGGGTTGGTGCGCACGGACACAAAGCGAATGGCGCGGCGCTGCGCGCCCGCCTGAATCAGCGTCTCCAGCGTATAGGAGTATGGGCTGAGGACCAGGGTGTGCAGGGCGACCTCGCGCGTCATGGCGCGAAAGCCGCTGGTGGCGTCCGGAACAGGCACGCCAGCCGCCTGCGAGATGACCCAACTGCCTAACCGTTGCAAAAAGCGTTTCAGCGGGGAGAAGTGCGCGACCTGCGCCACCCCACGATCGCCGATGACCAGCTCTGCCTCGCCCGCCACGATCGGCGCCACCAGCAGCGCAATGTCGGCGCCGACGTACTGGTTATCCGCATCGGTGTTGACGATGATGTCGGCGCCGAGTTGAAGGCAGGCGTCGAGGCCGGTGCGAAAGGCGCGCGCCAAACCGAGGTTACGCAGATGGCGGACGACGTGATGGACGCCCAATTGTTTTGCCACCTCCGCCGTGCCGTCGCTGCTGCCGTCGTCGATCACCAGATATTCCACTGCATCGACGCCCGGCAGGGCGGTGGGCAAATCCGCCACCGTCTGCGGCAGAGTTTGCGCCTCGTTATAGCACGGAATCTGAATGATGCACTTCAAGCCGCCTCACCTTATTCGTCGATGCATCGGCGCCAGGCCGACATTCATCGCCGCTTCTCGTCGTCGGGTTTGCGGCCGCCAAACCAGCCGCCGAGAAACATTTGGCGGAACATGCCGGAGCTTTCCTGCGCCGTCGGCCTTGCAGAAGCAGGCTCCCAATCATGACGCATGGCATGTGCTTCCCAGGTCAGACGCTCGGCCTCGGCATCGGCCAGCGCCGTCAGCAGCGGATGCTCTTTCTCTTGCCCCTCCTCCGCCGCCAGCCAGGCTCGCCACGCCGCCAACGTCGCCGTCAACTGGTCAAGCCGCTGCAGGACATTGGCGCGATTGGCCATCAATTCAGCGTACAGCCCCTGCGCGCTGCGGTCGAACTGGGTGGTGCGCGCAAAGGCGACGCCCGCCATGCGCTGCGCCTCCGTCCACCCCGGCGAGCCGGCGGCCATGTGCAGGAGAATTGCGCCCACCAGCCGCGGCAGACTTTCTACTGCGGCGGCGATGCCGTCATGTTCGTCCGGATCGACGAAGAGCGGAACGGCGCCGGCGCTCTCGGCGAAGTCGCTGGCCAGTTGCAAGGCGCTCGGATTGGTCATGGGGCCGGTGGCCAGGCAGAAGATCGCCTTCTGCAGCAGCGTCGCCTGCGGCGTGAGATCGACGCCAACGCCGTTGAGAATCACCTGCCCGACCACGGCGTTGACGTGACCGGGCAGCTTCTCTGCAAAAAGCTGCAACACCGGCCTGAAGACGCCATTTAACACCAGCACCATCGTCGCTGGCGGAATATCCGCGCGCAACAGCTCCAGCGTCTCGATTGCCTGGTCAAAGGGGATCGCCAGCACGATCATCGACGCCCCTTCACAGGCTTTGTAGAGGTTCCACTCGATGCGATGTACGGCGTTGCGTTTGCGCGCCTCTTGGGCGACTATCGGCTCCTTGTCGTGGCCTATGATTTCCAGCGCTGCGCCGCTTTGCATCAGCGCTAGCCCCAGGCTGGCTCCGGTCAATCCTAATCCGATGAGGGTGATGCGTGGATTTGCCATGTCGTATGCTCTTGAACTCTTCTGTCCTCTCTTGTAACGTTCTACTTTACACCGATGCACCCTCGCAGCCGGCGTGCAGAAGCGAGTCGCTCAATTCTCGCCATCCGCGCGCTGAAGCCTGTTCAGCAGCGCCATTCTCTCTGGGTCGCCGTTCGCCGAGGCATCCTGATGGTGTGCGATCAACCAGCAGGTCAGTTCGCTGCAGCCTGCTTCTTGCGCCCAAGCTGCGCCGATTGCCGGGTGGTGTAGCTGCACATACACCGCATACCGAATGCTGGGCGAGGGCTGCGGCACGGCAAGTCGGTTCAACACACCTGGCGCAAACGCTTCAAGCAACACCAAGGGCCCGCGTAGCCAGAGGCCCAGGTAGGCGCCCGCCTCGGTCGCTGCCACTTTGCCGACATCATGCAACAGCGCAGCTACAGCCAGATCGCGCGACGTTGGCCCTTGCCGTTGGAGTGTGCACAGCACATCCAGGCTATGACGTCGAGCGTCGGGGGGCATGCGTCGAAAGAGTGCAAGTTGGGCAGGAGTGAGCATCGTTTCCGCCAGGCTCTCATCCGGCGTTTGCAAGCTTGCTCGCAGCCCCTTGATGAATTGTTCGACGCGGTAGCGGACGCGCTGACCTAAGCTGAAACGATTTTGAGTCGCCATCGGCGGCTCAGACATCGAGAAATTAGACATCGAAAATCCGGACATCGAGAATAAAGCCATCGGTCTCACCTGTCAACCGCCGACCAGCGCCACCAGCGAGCGCAGAATAGCGTTAGTGGGCGTCCGAATCAACGCCGGCGCAAAGAGAATCACGGCAAACAGAATCAACATACCGTACTGCATCAGGAACATCTGCACCTGTCGAGCGTCGTCAGGCAACAGGGCGAAGAGCACATGCGAGCCGTCCAGCGGCGGGATGGGCAACAAATTGAACACGAAGAGCAGTACGTTGATCTGCGCAAAAAAGAACAACAGGCTGGCGGTAAATCCATTTGCGCCGAGCCAACGCCACAACAGCAGACTTGCGACGGCCAGTGCCAGGTTGCTCAGCGGCCCGGCAATCGACACGAGAATCGAGCCCAGTCTGGGATCGACATCGATGTTGCGAGGGTTCCACTGCACCGGTTTGGCCCAGCCAAACCCCACCAGCAGGATCAGCAGTGCGCCGATCGGGTCGATATGACGCAACGGGTTCAGTGTATAACGTCCCTGCCGACGCGGGGTGGGGTCGCCCAATCGTACTGCCATGAACGCGTGGGCGAACTCATGCACCGGCAATGCCAGCAGCAGGATGGCGGCAACAGCCAGCAGCCGCGCCGGGTTGAGCAACGGGCTGCCCTGAGTCAGGGTGACGAGCAGACCCATGACAACCAGCGCCGCCAACGCTCCGACGAAAATCTTTTGCCCCTGACTCAGGGTGCTCCAACGATACCGCAAAGACTGAAACAAATTCTTTGTCCTTCACCAACGCATGGTGTCTTACCTCATCGCCTTAAAACAGCCGCCACACTGGACGATCTTCATAGCAGTATAGCATGAAGTAGAATCGCTACGGAAACCGTCCGGTCAAATTTGGCGAGATGGCCGCTTCCGGTGCCCTGCGGGCAAACACCCAACGTTACGAAACGGCCTCCCTTTTCTTTTCATTGGGTTTTGACGCAGCGCGTTGAAATGTGCTATGATCTTTTATGCTCGCAAGCGTAACAAAATCGATTCTTCGGTGAATCTCGATGCCCGTCATCAAGCGATATCCCAATCGCAAGCTGTACGATACAGAAGCGAAACGCTATGTCACCCTGGATCAGATCGCCGAGATGATCCAGGCGCGCAAGGATGTGCTCGTCATCGACCATGAGACCGGCGAGGATTTGACCAACCTCACGCTTTCGCAAATCATCTTTGAACAGGAAAAGAAGGGGGCGGGGTTCCTGCAACGGTCGCTGCTGGCCAACTTGATTCGCGCCGGCAGCGACACACTCGATCAGATGCGACGCGCCTTGACCGCTCCACTTCACCTGGATAGCGGCGAAAAAAGAGAAGGCGCAAACCAGGGAGCGCTCGACGCCCTGCTGTTCCACCGCATCGATGAATTGATGCAGGACATCCTGACGACGCTCAATGTGCCTACGGCGCGCGACCTGCGCAAGTTGCAAGCGCAGTTGGATGAACTCAACGAAAAAATCAGCGCACTGCTCGCCGCTGAAGAAGGAAACAAGCCGGGCGACGAGTCAACGTCCGTAGCCGACGCGTCGGAACAGATTTCATCGGATGCAGAGCATGAAACGCAGTAAAGTTGCCCTGGTCCTGGCGGGCGGCGGCATCACCGGAGCCGTCTACGAAGTTGGCGCGCTGCGAGCAATCAACAACATCCTCCGCGATCTGACGGTCAACGACTTTGACACCTATGTCGGCACGAGCGCTGGCGCTCTCATCTGCGCCCTGATCGCCAACGGTTTTTCTCCGGAGGAGATCATTCAAACGCTGGACAATCGCCATCCCGAGATCGGCGGCGTCAACGTCAGAGACATCTTCCGGGCCGACGTCGCAGAATATCTGCGCAGCCTCCTCAACATTCCGCGAGCGCTCTGGCGCTTGGGCGCAGCTTCACTCAAACATCCCCTGAACATTGCGTTGTCCGACATTGTCTGGGAGCTGGCGCGTGTGCTCCCCGCCGGCCTCTACGACAGCGAGGCGCTCGAGCGCTACGTGCGGCGCATCCTGGAAATGCCGGGGCGCTGCAATCGGTTTGATTTTCTACCCAAAGAGCTCTTTATTGTGGCGACCGAGCTGGACACAGGCGCGCGCGCCGTCTTTGGCCAGGGCGGCAAGGGCATCGTCCCGATCAGTCGCGCCGTCGCCGCCAGCAGCGCCATTCCCGTGATCTATCGACCGGTGCGCATCTTCGGCAAAGATTACGTCGATGGAGGTCTGCATGGCACGGCCAGCCTGGACCTCGCCATCGAGGCCGGCGCCAAGCTCGTCATCTGCATCAACTCCATGGTGCCGCTCAACGCAGAGCGCGCCTTCCCCAACCAGCACTACATGCGTTCTCACGGCATCCAGGCCATCGTGAATCAAACCGTGCGCACGTTGCTCCACTCCACGCTTCGCTATCACATCAAAAACCTGAAAGCCAAGTACCCGGACGTGGACATTATTCTCATTCAACCGGAGTGGGACGACGAGCGCATGTTTTCGCACTATCCGATGCATTTCGGCTCGCGGCTGGCATTGGCTGAGCATGGCTTTTCCACGGTGACGAACGGGCTGATGCAGCGCCTCGACTATTATCAGCAGATTCTAGATCGCCATGGCATTGCGCTGAAACCATCGATTGTGGAGCGCAAATTGGGCGCTCGTCAACTTTCCGGGCAGGACTGGGAGCGACAGACGGCTGAACAGCGACTTCTTCTGGTCAACGGCGCTATGTCTCAGCAGAGCGACAATGGTGAAATTGCCTTCGATCTGCAGAGTTCCCTCACTCGACTCGAACAAAATCTCGGTCGCCTCGAGCGGTTGCTCGAAAAGAGCAATTGAGGTCTCTCGCACCGGTTCCTACCTCGTGATGCATCCTCTTTTGTGACGCCCTCATGTTCAAGCAACAGCCATTGTATGTACAGCGTTTCATTTACGCCGTTGCAGGCAGCGCACTTGTGCTGCTGATTGCCCTCTTGGCTGCGTTGGGGAACCCACCCGAATGGACGCCCGCTATCAATCCCGACGACGATACACTGATCCCGGTGAACGATCCTTCACCGCCGCACTACACGCCAGGCACGTTGACGCTCCGGTCGCTTGAATCGCTTCCCCCTGCGCCGCCTGCGCCGCCCTATACATTCCGCTGGCGCGCCGGCGTCGGCGTGCCGGACGGCAACCTTGCCTATTTCGACTGGCCCGCCGAACGCCCGGGCTGGTATCTCAACTGGACCGCCAACTTTCGCATCGAGCCGGGATTTCTAGGCATCGGTGGCCGCGCCGTCATGGATTTGCCGGCGCCTGCGTTCGATATGGAATTCACGCCGATGGTGCGCATGAAAAACGGCCGTCTCTATCCAGGCCCGCGAGAGCTGAGCGAGCTGGCGCGACGCCACCCCGGGTTGACCTGGCTGATCGGCAACGAGCCAGACGTTCGCTGGCAAGATAATACGCCGCCTGAGATTTACGCCATCGCCTACCACCGCGCCTATCACGCCATCAAATCCGCCGACCCAACTGCCCGGGTCGCCATTGGCGGCATCAGCCAGGTCACGCCCTTGCGGCTGGAGTATCTGAATCGGGTCTGGGAGTTCTATCGATCGCTGTATGGGGTGGAGATGCCGGTCGATGTCTGGAACATGCATGCCTTTGTGCTGCGAGAGGAGCGCAGCGGATGGGGCGTCAACATCCCACCGGGTTTCATGATCGAGCAACGCGGCGAGCTGTGGGAGATCGACGACCACGATAATCTGGCATTGGTTGAGCGGCAGGTGCGCGCCATGCGCGCCTGGATGGCGGCGCGCAGCCAGCGCCACAAACCGCTTTGGATCACGGAATACGGCATTCTGATGCCGGCCGAGTATGGATTTGACGTCCAGAGGGTGATTGCATTTCTGGAGGGTAGTTTCACCCTCTTTGAATCGTTGCACGACCCGGAAACCGGCTTTCCAGAGGACGACAATCGGCTGGTGCAGCGATGGAACTGGTACTCGGCGCGCGACAGTCGCTATCCTACCGGCAACCTTTTTGACAATTACGGCCGTTTAACTCCCATCGGCGAAGCCTACCAACGGCTGTTGCGCCCCTCTCGGTGAGAGGAAGTCGGGTTGCGCAACGGCGAAATATGCGGTATCTATAATGGAGTGCTGTGATTCTCCCCGCGCACTGTTGGAATTGCGTCATTTCATTGAGGTTCCCCGTTGAGTTGCAGTTTCCCATTGCGCATGCGCATGTGGAAGCGAACCCTGTTGGGTGGCGTGTTTCGTCAATCGCAGCGTCGCAACGGTCGCTAAAAAGGAGAACGAATATGTCGACGGATTTTCTAACAGCCGAAAATACACGCATTGTTGTGGACACGAGCAGCAATATCCCAGAGGACCTTTTGCAGCGCTACCGGATGATCGAGGTGCCGGCGTTGGTGATCTTCGGCGAAGAGTCGTTTCGCAACAAGGTTGACCTTTCTGAACAAGAATTCTACGCAAAATTGGAGTCAAGCCCTGTTTTGCCGACCACCAGCCAGCCGCCGCCTTCCTATTTCGCCGAAGCCTACCAGCAGGCCTTCCATGAGGGCGCTGAGAAAATTTTGTTGGTGACGGTCACCAGCAAGCTCTCCGGTACCTTCCGCTCGGCGCAGATCGCAGCCCAAGAGTTTGACCTGGAACGCTTTATCCTGTGGGATTCAGACGGCATCAGCATGACCAGCGGGTGGCAGGCGATCATGGCGGCGCGCATGCTGGAACGTGGGATCGAGCAGGCCGCCCTGATTGCCAAATTAGAACAACTGCGCAGGGAAGTCATTGGCTATGCTGCGCTGGAAACGTTAAAATACGTAGCGCGCAGCGGCCGCGTGAGCATTGTGCAGGCCGGCGTCGGCGATCTGCTTCAGATCAAGCCAATTCTGGAGCTCAAAAACGGCGCGGCCACGGCGGTGGCGCGCGTGCGTGGGCGCAAAAAGTCCATGCAGGAAGTCATCGAGCGCATGCGCAAGGTCTATGGCGAGCGTCCGCTCGCCGTCGGCGTCCTACACTCGAACGCATTGTCTGACGCAGAGACGCTGCTCGAGATGGCGCGCGGCGCGCTTAAAATTGACGAGGCGGTTTTCAGCGACATTGGTCCGGCCGTAGCTGCCCTGGCCGGGCCTGGCGCGGTGGCGCTGGCTGGCTGCCCAAACGACTTGGGCGTTTGACGGCGGCGTCATCCGCCAGACGCACTCTGAAACTTCGGTCAGAGGACGCCACTTAACCGCTGAAGTCTAATAGTTGCAAATCGGTTTTCAACTCAACCTGATACAGCTGAAGTGGAAGCGATGGTATGAATATTGCGCTGGATGCAATGGGAGGCGATCATGCGCCGGAGGCGATTGTCGCCGGCGCCGTCGAGGCGGCGCGCATTTACGGCGTGACGGTGTCATTGGTGGGTAAGCCAGATCTCATCGAGGCGGAGCTGAAAAAACACAAGACGAAAGGACTCAATTTGCCGATCGTGCCTGCGTCTCAGGTGATCGAAATGGACGAGAAACCTGCCGCTGCTGTGCGCGCAAAACCCGATAGCTCGATGGTCGTCGGCTGCAAAATGGTGAAGCGAAATGAGGCCCAGGCGTTCGTTTCGGCCGGCAACACCGGCGGTGCGTTGGCAGCGGGCATTCTACACGTGGGCCGCATCAAAGGCATTCTGCGCCCGGCGTTGATCGGCCCTTTTCCCACGCTCAAAGGAGTCTGCCTGATTCTGGACATCGGCGCCAATGCCGATGTTCGGCCTGAGCACATTCAACAATTCGCCATTATGGGGTCGATCTACGCGCGGGAAGTGATCGGCGTGCCGGAGCCGCGCGTGCGCATCCTGAGCAACGGCGAAGAGGCAGGCAAAGGCAACCAACTGGTCATCGAGAGCTATAAGCTGCTGGAACAGACGCCGAGCATCCTCTTCGAGGGAAACATTGAAAGCAAGGAGATTCCCACGGGCCTGGCCGATGTGGTCGTCACCGATGGCTTCACCGGCAACATCTTCGTCAAGACGGCGGAAACCACCGCTCGTCTGATGACGCAGGTCATCACCGAGGAGATTCGCAAAAGCCCGCTGGCGATGCTAGGGGCGCTGCTCGCCCGCAAATCGTTGCAACGCGTGCGCGAACGCATGGACGACAGTCACTACGGCGGCGCCGTGTTGCTGGGACTTTCCAGCCTTGTGATCGTGGCGCATGGCCGCAGCAACGCCCTCGCCATCCGTCACGCCATCCGCGTGGCCAAACAGGCCATCGAACAAGATATTCTGACCAAGATTCAACGCGGCATCGCCGCCCTCGAACCGGAGAAGGCGGCGGCGCCGGAGAGCTCTCTGTCTATCCAGTAAAACAAACATCCACTCCAATCATCTGATGAAACGACAAAACCATGAAAGTTTATCGAAATCTGACGCAGATCAAAAAGAAGGAATCGCTGGGACGTCGCTTTAGCCTGGCGGGGCTGGCGGTTTTGCTGCTCGGCTTCTTGGCCAGCCTGGTGCCGACCTGGTATCCCCCCGATCAACCGATTCAACCGGGCCTGGTTGGATTTCTACAGCTCTATTGGGCGTGGATCAGCTTCACGGCGCTCGCCGTTGGCTTCATGCTGGCCAGCATCGGGAGCTATTACATCAATCGCTATGCACGCCGACGCTGGCCTGGCAGCCGCTTTTTTGAACGCCCGGATGAAGTGCTGGAACGCAACATGAAAGGATTTGATGATCGGTATAGCTTCTTCGCCATGAGTCTGCCGGCCAATTATGTGCTGACAGGCCCTCATGGCGTCACGGTCTTTGCAGTTCGCTCCGACAAGGGGCGGGTCATCGTCGAGGGCGACCGCTGGCGAGAGCCGTTCAGCTTCTGGCGCATCTTCACCGTTTTCTCCAGAGAGGGCGTCGGCAACCCTTCTCAGGACCTGGAGGAGCAGAAACAGAAAATTCGGCAGTTGCTGGAGCAGGCTTCCAACGACGATGGCAATAATTCGCTGGCGACGACCCCTGTTGATGGCGCCGCCGTCTTTCTCAATCAAGCGATTGTGCTGGAGCTGAACAACCCGACCGTGCCGGTGTTGCGCGGAGATGAGATCAAAGAGCACATCCGCGCCCGTGCAAAGGAGGTGAAGTTGTCCAACGCTGCCATCCGCGCATTGAATGACTTCCTGGTGAAACACGCCGTCTATCAGCCTGCGCCGGAGGCGTAGACGTATGGTTGCAGGTCATGTCGACGCCTTGCAAGCCGAACGACGTGACCTGCAACTTAGCGAAATCCTAACCCGCGCTCCTTCAGGCTGACATAGCGGTTGCGGCCGATGACGAGATGATCCAGCACTTCGATGTCGAGCAGCCGCCCCGCCTCCACCAACTGCTCGGTGACGCGCACGTCTTCGGGACTGGGCGTCGGGTCGCCGCTCGGATGGTTGTGAACGACGATGATGGCTGCACAGTTAGAGCGAACGGCCTCGCGGAAAATCTCCCCTATGCGCACGACAGCCGTGTTCAGGCTGCCGGCGTACACGTTGACGATGCGCTGCACATAGTTTTTGGTGTCCAACAGCACGACGCGCAGATGCTCCTGTTCGAGCAACCCCATCTCCAGCATCACCAGATTGGCGACGTCTGCAGGGCCGCGCACCTGCGGGCGCTCGTGGGGAGCCGTTGCGAGGAGTCTGCGACCTAATTCCAGGGCAGCTTTGATCTGCGTCGCTTTTGCTTCTCCCACGCCATGCACTGCACAAAGCTCGTCATGGCTCGCCTGCGCCAACCCGGCCAGGCCGCCAAACTGCGCCAGCAGTCGCTCCGCCATCCGAATGACGCTTTCTCCGCGCCCGCCCATACGCAGAATGATGGCGAGCAGCTCCACGGTGCTGAGGGCGCCGGGTCCTGCGTAGATTAATCGCTCGCGCGGGCGCAGGTCCACCGGCAGGTCGCGAATGAGCGGCGAATACTCCACCGGAAGAGAAGAATTCATCGTTCGACCCCTTGATGCATCTGGAGATAAGATGAAAATTACGGTCGATCGGCAGCGCGTCGATAGGCCTCGGCCACGGAATATAAGAAGCGCTGTGCATCTCGGCTAGTTGAGCCGGGAAGCGGAGCTTCTAACTTGGTGGCAATGGCCTGCGCCAGCCGCAGCATCAGCGCCGAATCGGCCTGGCCGCGCATCTGGCGCTCAAGAACCGTGCAGATCAGTTGATACTCATCGCCGGTCAGGCGACGCAAATTGGGGATTTCAGGTGCGCCATTCTCGGAAAGCAGGGCTGTCTCACCCTGACGAGGCGCCCTTGCGCTCGAGTGGGTGAACAGCTCAGGCTGGGAGTTTGCCTCCTCATATACGGCCAGCGTGCCGGCGGCGTAATCTCCCAGCCGCCGCGACTGACGATTTAAGAACATCACGACAAAGCCCAATGCGTAGGCGAAAGGGAGAAAGTCCACGATGCGCACCAGGTTGCGGATGGCAACCTCTAGAAACCCAGGGACGCCGCCGTCTAGCCTGACGACGCGAATTCCGGCCAGCCGTTTTCCCGGCGTCTGTCCCTGCCAGCCCAGCTCGAAGACCAGATAGTAGCCCCAGAAAATGGCGAAGTTGAGCAGCGCATAGGCCGCCAACACCAAGCCGGCAGCCCACCCTGGATCGTCTTCTGCAGCGTTGAGCGCGATGGAGGCGTCCACGAGCCAGCCCAGGAAGACGGTCAGCAGGAAATTCAAGAGCAACAGAAGGCTGGCGATCAGCGCTGCGTCGATCAGCGCTGCGATGAAGCGACTGCCGAGTCCTGCGACCGCATAGCCAAACGTTACGTTTTCCGGCGTGGAGATGATATACTCGCTTTGATCGACCAACGAAGGCGTATCGCTCAGATTCTTCACAATGCGTTTCCGAAGATGAATCTTGAATACTTTCTGAAAAAACGGCAATCCAGTTGGCAACGCATGGAAACGCTGCTCCGCCAGGCCCGCAACCATCCACGCAATCTCTCCGCGTCTGAGTTGGAGGAGCTAGGACGGCTGTATCGAAGCATTGCCTCGGACCTCGCCCTGGCGCAGCGCGATTTTCCCGATCAACAGGTCACGCGCTATCTTAACCAGCTTGTCGGCCGCGCCCATACTCTGATCTATCAGGGGGAGCCGCTGGGCTGGAGGCGGCTCGTTCGCTTTTATCGTTGCACGTTTCCGCAATTATACCGCGCCCTCTTGCCCTATACGATCACGGCTTTTGTCCTGTTTTGCGTGCCGGCGCTTGCAGCATTTTGGGTGGTGAGCGCAGACCAGGAGTGGATTTACGTCATTCAGGGGCCGGGCGTCGCACCGTTGGTTGCGCAGGTGGAGCGAGGAGCACTCTGGACGGAGATTGCGCCGGGCGTGCGCTCGGCGGCCGCCACTTTCATCATGACCAACAACATCCAGGTGATGTTTCTCACGTTTGCCGGCGGCCTGACCGCCGGCATTCTGACGCTCTGGGTGTTAATTCACAACGGCCTGACTTTGGGCGCCATCTTTGGGTTATTGTCCATCCATCAGCTGGCCGGCGGGTTGGCGGAATTCGTCCTGGCCCACGGCCCGGTCGAGCTGAGCGTCATCTTTCTGGCAGGCGGGTGTGGCCTGTACATCGGCGATGGCCTTCTGCGCCCGGGCCTGCTCAGTCGAGGCGCCGCCTTGCGACGGCGCGCTCGGACCGGGGTTCAGTTGATTCTGGGGTCAGTCCCTTTTCTGGTCTTTGCCGGGCTGCTCGAAGGTTTCGTCAGTCCTTCTGCGCTCCCGTGGCCTGTGAAGGCGCTGGTGGGTCTGGTCACCGGCGCGCTGCTGCATCTGTATTGGCTGGGCGCCTGCCGCCATGCAACGGAAAGGTCTGCTGATGAAAACGCGTTTTTATGAACGCACCGCCTATCAGCTTTCCGATCAACCTGTGCCAGGCTGTTTCCTCTGGTTGGACGAACAATTCGATCGGCGCTTCGCCACCTACGAAGAGGCGTTCAGCCATCCGTGCGCTGTGATGGCGGAAAGCCTGTGCGCACGGATGGCCGACGTTGAAATGTACGCCTTTTTGATCGAAGACGCGCGCAAGCGCCACACCGTCGACCCGAAAGCCGAAGAGAAGGCGGCGCTGTTGACGCGCTCATTTTGGGTGGGTTATCTCGGCGCCGGCCGGGCGCTGCTAGACGTCGGCGCAGCCATCCTGGCGGGCCTGTATGACCTGGCGTTGCCCGTCGCCGCCATCTCCTTTGGTCACGGCGACTTCTGGCGTCAACTCGTGACTGCGGCGCCGAACGTGCATCGTCGTTATCACCCGCTGCGGCTCTTTCTGACCGAGTTTTTGCGTTGGTGCAACGAGAGCGCGCACCGCATCCCGCCCATCCTGGTTGTGGAAGCGCGGTTCGGCCGGTACGCCCCGCGCGACGACCGCCTGCGTCTTTTCGATGAACCCAATTTCACGCTCGCCGAGATGCATCGCGCCACCGTGCACGCACGCTGGGTCGATCCGCTTGCGCTGCACATTCGGTGGAAGCCGCAGTTTCTGTCGCTCTGCGAAAAACTGACCGTTGATCTCGGCAAGGCCCTCGAGCGTCCCGCCTAGCTCGACGACGCCTCAGGGGTTCGTCGGTTGCTCAGTTTTCGGCATCTGCAGGGCAAGTTTTTCAGGCGGCTCGGCGTAAATGGTCACCTCGATCGGGCCGCGCATCCCCCAACGTTTGGCCGTCTCGTAGTCGACGTCCACAACCCAGTTGCGCCGCAACAGATCAGGGATGTGATGGCGCGCGGCGACGTCGAGCACCTGAAACGGACCTTCTATCTTTCCCTTGCCCACCTGAATCCAAACCAGCCGCCCCAGGTCGCCGGCGCGCAGCAGCGCAACGCGACCAATGCACTCCTCACAGGCTTCGATTTTGTTCACCCGCTCGCGATACCTCTCCACTCTATCCATCACCTGAGGAGCATAATACATGGCCAACCCGGTGATCGGCAACGGCGTCGGTTCGCTGTACGGCGGGGAGAGCTGCAGCCAGTGCGTCGCTTGTTTGGAAGCGATGGGCGGCTGACCGTTTGTGGTCTGCGCTTGAGCGTCATCGGGATTGGACGTCGTCACCGCCGATTCCGGCGAATCCGACTCCTCCAATTCGCCAGAATCCGGAGTCTCTTCTATGGAGTCGACCGAAGCAGTTGGAGATGGGGCTGCGCTCTCGGTTTCGCTCATGGGGACGGTCGGCTCGACCGTCACAACTTCGGTCACCAGCACAGTTTGGGTGACGGGAACAATCTGTTCAACTGTCACCACTTCGGTCACAAACACCGTCTCGGTGACGGGAACGATCTGTTCAACTGTCACCACTTCGGTCACCAGCACGGTCTCGGTGACGGGAACAATCTGCTCGATCCTCACCACCTCGGTGAGAAAGACCGTCTGTGTAATGGTGACGACTTCGGTCAAGATATGCGTTTCTGAGAGGGACTGCGCATCACACGCAGAGTTTATCTCCTGAGATTGGAGGGTTTGCCCCGCAGTTTCTACGGCGGGGTAGGTACAGGCAGGTTCGTCTTCTGTCTCTGCCACCCCTTGTTGCGCTGCGGATGTGGTCGGACTATCGGCGGCGAAAACCGACAGCGGCGCAATCGCCAGCGTGATAATGATGAGCATTCGACAAATTTGAGTAAACATAACGCTTCTCCTTTTGAATTTTTATTTTGAATGGCTGCGTTTTCATCGTTGGGGGCTGTCTTTGGGCAAAAAGAATGCGTTTTCACGGATAGAAGTCTATCCGTGAAAACGCCGACTCTGCTTGCCGTATATGAAGCTTATCGGAAGACCCCGCTCAAAGCTTGAGCAGGACGTTCATCCCAACGACAAAACGCGGCGTGGCCTGATCGAAATTGCGAGGGCGTGCGTCGCCATCAAGTGGCGACGCCTCGCTCTGCGCGCTAAAAGAATTCGATCTTGCGGTGACGCATGGCCACGCTTTCCGCCAATCCAATTGCAAACATCATCGATATCAAAGAGCTGCCCCCGTAACTGATAAACGGCAGCGTCAGTCCGGTCACAGGCATGATTTTGAGATTCATGCCCACATTGACAACGATTTGAAAGAATATCAACGCCGCCACTCCTGTCGCCAACAGCTTTCCAAATTGATCGGGCGCCCGCTCTGCAATGCGCAAGACGCGCCACACGACGAAGAGCAGCAACAGCAAGATCAACGACGCGCCGATCATTCCGAGTTCCTCAGCGATGACGCTAAAAATAAAATCGGTGTGTCGCACGCGCAGAAAAAGGAGCTGATTTTGCGTTCCCTGCGTCCAACCGAGGCCGGTCAACCCACCGTTTCCGATTGCGATCAACGCCTGGTCGACGTTATAGGAGGCGGCGGTGTTCGCCTCGGGCTGGATGCATTCGGTGGGCAACGTATCAAAAGCTGCGCGCAACAAATTGAGAATGGGAGGGATGATGTGTCCTTCTTCGTCGGTCGGCAAAAAGATGCAAAGCCGCGCCAACATATATCCCTGGAGGGTGGCGGCGAACAGAGGGAGCGCCAGCAACGCGCCGCCGCCGAGAAACATAAGATGACGATAGCGCACGCCCGCTGCCAGGATCAATACGCTGCCCATAAATGCGTAGGTGATCGTCATCCCAAAGTCAGGTTGAACGTAAACCAACGCCAACGGAGCCAACAGAAACAACAGCGCCACGAGCAGATAGGGAAGCCGATGCAGACTGTCTCGGAACCAGCTCAGATACCAGGAAAGAAAAATGATGAGCAGGAATTTCCCTGCTTCGGTGGGCTGCACCAGGGTGCCGCCGATGTTGATCCAGCTTCGAGACCCGCCCTGCGCCTCTCCAAAGAAATAGACGGCCACCAGCGATGCAACGAAGAGAAGAAACGCCGGAATCGCCAGCAGCGACAACTGGCGATAGTCGACCATTGCGACGAAAAAAAGCACAACCAGCCCGATGAGGATGAAATTGACCTGGCGTTGCCAGTAGTCGACGAGGTCCGGTGAGTTGCGCGTGGCGCTGTAGATGAGCGCCACGCCGATGCTCGATAAGAGTAAAACGACCAAAAACAATAGCCAGTCAAAATGACGCCAGTTGATTCGTGTAAACATTTATCTTCCAAACAATCTAGCCAGCCAGCCCCGAAAGCCCGGACGATAATAATCTGTCAAGGGCACATTGACGCCCATGATGCGCCTGGCAATATTTTCATAGGCGCGTCGCACATACATGCGGCGGTCGAAGGCGGCGGGCGTCCCCCGGTCTGTGGAAAGCATCAACCGTTCGTCCTCCGGCACAACGCCGAGTAGATCGATGGCGAGGATGTCGAGCACGTCGTCGATGCCGCGCATTTCACCGCTGTTGACCAACTTGGGATTGTAACGGTTGATCACCAGGCCCGGCTGTCGGCGCCAGTCCCGTTCAAGCAAATAGATCACCTTGTCGGCGTCTCGCAGTGCGCTCACGTCGGAGGTGGTGACGATCAGCACGCGATCGGCCGGCGCCACCGCCGTATGAAATCCGTGTTCAATGCCGGCGGGCGAATCGATCAACACGTAGTCGGCCATCGTGACAAGTTGGCGACAAATCGCGCACATCTGCTCGATAGCGACATCCCGCTTGTCACGCGTTTGAGCGGCCGGCAACAGATAGAGAAATTCGGCGCGCGGGTCGCGCACCAGGGCCTGTTGCAGGGTGCAGCGCCCTTCCACGACGTCCACCAGATCAAAGACAATACGATTTTCCAACCCCATGACCAGGTCGAGATTGCGCAGCCCCATGTCGGCGTCCACGGCGATCACACGCTGGCCGAGCTGCGTCAACGCTGCGCTGAGGTTCGCCGTGGTTGTCGTCTTGCCGACTCCTCCTTTGCCGGAGGTGATCGTGATGACCGTGCCTGTCATAGGTGCATCAACCGTCCCCTCGCTGCAAGGCGACCAGTCCCCCGGGTCGCGCCATGTCCCATTCCTCTATGACAATTTCATCCTGCACTATGCGGGCGATTTCCGGCCGTTTATGTTGAGAGCGTCGCCAGAAAAAACGACCGGGTTGCCCTGGCTTGGGATCCGGCGCAATTTTGATCACGTTGGCGATGCGCAGCTGCGTCGGCTCCAGGTCAAGCGCAGCCACCAATGCGCGGCGATTCCCGCCGGCGCCTGCATGGACTACGCCGCGCAGCCTGCCCCAAACCAGCACGTCGCCGTCGCTGATCACCTCTGCGCCCGGGTTGACGTCGCCGATCACCAGGACATGTTCTCGATGATGAAGGCGATGGCCGGAGCGCAGATACCCTCTGTAGACGAAATAGCCCTCTGCGTCCGCTCCTCGTTCCTGGCTGTTAAAGGTCGCCAGCATGGCGGTGGCGTTCTGAACGCCTTCAGGCGCTTCCAACATGACGGCCAGCCCAACCGCCAGCGCCGCCTGAAACGTGCGTTCAGAGCGGGTGCGCACGACGCCCACCGTCATTTCTTGCGCAGCGAGCATCTGCGCAAGCTCCTGCAGCTCCCCTTCTGTGACGGGCCGCGCGCCCAGATCGAGCGCCACGCTGCTTTTGCGGAAGAACCCGGCGGCGCTCTCCAGCCGCTCCGACAGCGCCGCCATCACCTGAGTCCACGCGCCCACGCCGATCTCAATAGCAACGCCGTCGCTTCGCCCACGAATGTAGACGATCTGTGCGCCCGTGGGAGCGGACGATGCGTCCTTGGCCTCAGAGGTTTCCATGTCCGGCGATGCAGATGTCGCCGCCAGAGCCGGCCAAGCGCTATTGGGCGCCTTGGCGCCTGAGGGTTCAGCCTCTTTGGCCGGGCTCCCTTGCGCCAAGAAAGGAGGCAAGCTGTCCACCGCATCGTATGCAGGGCGTGCATGGCTCTTGACCAGCGGCTTTCCTGGCAAGGCGCTCGATTCTTTGACGCTCTCCTGTGGCGCCTTGGACTCGCCGGCCATTGTGTTTGACGCGCCGGGCACCGTCACGCCATCCAGCAGATCGGCGATGCGCAGCTCCAGAGCAAAAGCGCCGTTCGGCGATGGCAGGCTGTTTGAATCCTCAGGTCTGGAAACGTCGCTCATACGGCTTCCTCAAGGTTGTGCGGTGGCGCCCTGGGTGCGCGGCGAAATCTCGGTGAAGTACGCCTCTAAAATTTTCTGGGTGACGGGCGCAGCCACAGCCGAGCCTTCACCGCCGTCATAGACGAAGGTGACGATGGCGATCTCCGGATTGTCGTATGGGGCGAACGCACTGAACCAGGCGTGGAAGGGCAGGAAGCCTTTCTCGTCGCGGCGACAGTCCCGCTTCTCCGGGATGTATTCGCAGAACTCGGCGGTGCCCGTCTTTCCGGCCACTTCGACGCCCGGCACGCGCGCCACGCGGCCGGTACCGTAGTCCGTGTTCACCACTTCCCACATGCCGCGACGAACGACTTCCATATCTTCCGCCGAGATCGGCAATGTACGCTTGATCTCCGGCTCGAAATCTTTCTGAACGCCGCCTTCAGCGTCGGTCATGTGATGCACGATTTTGGGGACGTAGATGGTCCCGCCGTTGGCGATCGCTGCCGTTTCGACCAACACCTGCATCGGTGTGGAGAGAACATAGCCCTGACCGATCGCCATATTGTAGCTGTCGCCCGTCGTCCAAGGCTCGGCGAACAACCGTCGTTTCCACTGGTCGGTCGGCACAATCGACGTGACCTCCCCAGGGAGGTCTACGCCGGTGGTTTCGCCAAAGCCGAAAAGCTCTGTCCATTTGCTCAGCAATTGCGGCCCCAGTCCCTGAAATTGGTTGGGGAAGCCGCCACCCAAAATATAAAAGTAAATGTCATTGGAGAGCGCCAGCGCTCTGACCACGTTCATCGGCCCATGGACGATGCCGTACTTGTGATTCCAGCTCACAAACTCCTGGGCCTGCGACATGTCGTCGGGGAAATAGCGATTGGGCAGGTAGATGGGGCCGGAGTCAACGATGGTTGTGTTCGGCGTAATAATTCCTTCGGCCAGCCCCGCCGCCGCAGTCACCATTTTGAAGACGGAGCCAGGTGGATATAGCCCTCCAATTGCATAGTTGATCAAGGGTCGCCGTTCATCCTGCTCTAACTTGAGGTAATCTTCGCCGATACGTTCGGCAAAGATGTTGTTGTCGTACGAAGGCAGGCTGACCATGCCTAACACTGCGCCGTTTTGCGGGTTCATCGCCACGGTGACGCCCCAGGGAGCGTTCATCTCGTCCATCATTTCCTGGAGCGCATCGCGCATGACCTGCTGCAGGCGCAAGTCGATGTTCAGGTGGAGGTTCCAGCCGGGCACCGGTTCGACCACCGGCCCGATCGTGCGCACGTCGATGCCAAGAATATTGCGTTCGGAATAGCGAACGCCCGGAGCGCCGCGTAGTTCGGTTTGATAGGTGTATTCGAGGCCGTTCAACCCCACTTTTTCGTTGAGATCGGTGTATCCCGCCTCACGATACGTATCTGCAGCAAAGGCTGGAATCGGCCCCATGAACCCTAGCACATGGCTGAGCAGATCGCCGTAGATGTATTCACGCACCGGCACCTGAATGACCCGCACGGCCGGGATGCGAAAGCTGTCTTCCGAAATCTCAAACGCGCGAATGCGGTCTACGCCGTCTAAAATCGGCACCGGGTCAGAAGCGCTGCCCATGCTTTGAATGGCGACGACGCGTTTCACCAGGGCAACCAGCGCCTCCAAGGGAAGCGGCTTGTCGAGGTCGGGCAGGTAAACCTTGCGCGGCTCCACCATTGCCAGCCGCCCGTCCTCGGTCACGGGAGTGACGAACGCCGGCTCACTTAAAAAGGAAATGGACACATTGGCGCGCTGCACGGTGCGAATAAAGTCATCGTAGCCGAGCTTGTTGAAGAGAATGGCCGCCATGCGCAACGCCACTTCCGGATCGCTATCGGCGCGCAGAATGCGCAACACCTTCTCGATCTCGACAGCCTCCTCGTCGATGTCGGGCGTATCGAGGTCGTCGAAGGGGAGGTCTTCGGGCACCAGCGCCACCTCGAAGCTCGGACGATTGCGCACTAAAATGGTCCCGTTGCTGTCGTAGATGATCCCACGCGGGGCAGGCGTTTCAATGCGCAGCAGCCGGTTGCGGTTTGCCAGCGCCTGATAGCGTTCACTTTCCACCACCTGTAATTGAAACATCCTGGCGACCATGATCAGGAACACGATCACGATCCCCAGGCGAAAGAGGGTCATTGTCAAATTGGCTGTATCGCGGACGGTGCGTTCCTCGAACATGTCTTTCTATAAACGCTCGCCCTGAACATGGACAAGCAAAACCAGGCCTATAGGTCCTGACTTTCCGGCAACCGATTCAAGAGCGGCAGCAGCAGCAACATGATCCCGGTGTTGTACAATGTGACTGGCAACACGATGTCGCGAACTGCGTCGTCAATCGGCACCCGCAACGCAGGCGCCCCGGCGGCCTCAAGTACGGCGAGGATGGTCAGATAGACGCCGGCGTAGGCCAGCGTGCCGAGCGCCGTCGCCGCAAGAGGAACGAATATGTTGAAGCGAGAGAAGGGGCGGTGGCCCAATCCTGCCACCAAAGCGCTGGCCATGAGCGCCAGGCTCGACGCCCCGAAGGGGCCGCCGCTGAAAATGTCCATGCCGACGCCGGCCACAAAGGCCCAGAGCACGCCGGGCCTTGCACCGTACACCAGCGCTCCGATGACCACCATCAACAACACCAGCTCCGGCTTGACGCCTGCAATTTTTAGACGCGCTGCCGCAGTCGATTGCAGCAAGCAGAGCAACAGCAGCAGCGGAACCATCAGATAGTACAGAGCGCCGCGGTTCATGGCGTCGCCTCCGGCGCGTTCTCCTCGGCTGCAGGGGTGGGGGCTTCTTCCGCAGGCTGAAGCAGGAATTCCGGCAGCGCCTCGCTGGGTTCAAAGTTCGTGATGACCATCACCAGCTCCAGGCTGCCGAAGTCCACGGCAGGACGAATGACGGCGGTCTGGAACACAGCGTTGGGCTGCGATTCTATCGACTCGATCACGCCGATGGTCAACCCTTTCGGAAATCTGCCGCCCAAACCGGAGCTGAGCACCGTTTCACCGACGTTGAAGGTCGGCCCTTGGGGGATGAAATCCATGATCAGTTTGCCGCCGGTGCCGCCGCGCACAATGCCGTTCAAGCGGCTTTCCGCCATCAGGGCGCTGGCGGAACTGCTCGGGTCGGTCAAGAGCAGCACTTTGGCGTTATTTTCCGTGACTTCGCTGATGCGCCCCACCAGCCCTTGATCGGTCACGACAGGCATGCCTGTACGGATGCCGTGCACAGCGCCCAGATCGATCAAGATTGTGTCGCTGAAGTTTGTGCTCTCTTCGCCCACAACGCGAGCGACGATTTGCGCGCCGCGCAGCTCGAGCCGCGGCCTTGTCTGGGCGAATTTAAGCAAGGAGCGAAGCTGCTCGTTTTCCTTTTCCACCTCGCGCAGCGTCTCGATCTCGGCTTCCAGCTGTTTGGCGCGCGCTTCCAGTGCAAAATACTCTTGCTCCAGGGTGCGAACTCGCCCCAGAAACGCAAAGAAACGACTGACGGTGGAGGTGACGCCTGTGGCGCTCAGTTGGGCGGGCGCAGTGAGCTGAGTGATCAAATTCTGGGCGGGACGCAAGTTGCCGGAAATTTGCAGCGTGATCAAGAGGATTGCAGCCAGCGTCAACAGTGCAATCCGCACGCCCAAATCGCTGAAGTTTCGAGCTCGTCGTTCGGTGCTACGCATAGGGAGCGAATCGGTCCGTCAACCAAGAACCACCGGGGAGACCTATCGAATCGTCGCCTTGCGCTGCATGCTCGTCAATGTCTCGCGATAGAATTCTGGTTTCTCCAAAATCATCCCGGCGCCCATTGCCACCGCCGTCAACGGATTGTCGGCGACGTAGACATGCATACGCGTCTCGTCCTGCAGGCGCTGCGCCAGCCCTTGCAGCAAGGCGCCGCCGCCGGCCAACACAATCCCATACTCCATCAGATCGGCGACAAGTTCTGGAGGCGTCTCATCCAGCGTCGCCTTGACTGCATCCACAATCACCTGCACCGAGCCGGAGAGCGCCTCGCGGATCTCCACCGAGCTGACCTCCACCGCTTCCGGCAGGCCGGTGATCAAATTGCGCCCCCGCAGAATCATCGTGCGCTCGCGCTCCAGAGGATAGGCGGAGCCGATCTCGATTTTGGCGCGTTCGGCCATGCGTTCACCGATCAACAGATTATACTTCTGGCGAGCGTAATTGATAATATCCTCGTTCATCTCGTCGCCCGCCACCCGAATCGAACGCGAGACGACGATGCCGCCCAGCGAAATCACGGCGACTTCGGTGGTGCCGCCGCCGATATCGACAATCATGGAGCCAACCGATTCCGTCACCGGCAGGCCGGCGCCGATGGCGGCCGCCATCGGCTCCTCCACCAAACCGGCCTCGCGCGCGCCGGCGCTAAGCGCAGCGTCGCGCACCGCACGTTTCTCCACTTCGGTCACGCCGGAGGGAATGCCGATCACAACGCGCGGGCGCGCCGCACCAAAACGTCCACCGTGCACCTTGCCGATGAAATGGTGGATCATCTGCTCCGTCACATCGAAGTCGGAAATTACGCCGTCTTGCAGAGGCCGGACGGCGATGATGTGGGCCGGCGTCCGGCCAACCATTTCTTTAGCCTCGCTGCCGACCGCTTTGACTCGGTTGCGTCGCCGCGAAGAGATGTCGATGGCGACCACCGAAGGCTCGTTGATCACGATGCCCCGATTTTTCACATGGACGAGCGTGTTCGCCGTGCCCAGATCGATTCCAATATCCAGTGAAAAAAGTCCTAACAGCCAGTCGATCGGGTTATTCACACGCGATCTTTCTCCTGAAACTCACGCAACGCGTCCAAGTTTATGTCTATAACGAGTAGCAATCTGCTTCGATCCTTGTAGACCTGCACAGTCCAAGCTTTTCTGTGCACCCTCGGCTCGCGCGTCCAATTCTATCCTGTCGAATACATCTGTGCATGCATTTAGACAAAATCCACTCGCATGCACCCTGCTTCGCTCTCATCCCACCCCAACGGCGGCCAGGCGCAACATAAACAGCGCCTGTTCAGGATGAGAAAATTACACTTAAGTATATCACAGGCGAAGACTCGCCAAAAAGCGCTGCGTGTTGACGTTTATATTCTTTTGCGAAAATCCTTCGTTGCCCGCCCATTCCGCCTTTCGTCATGGCAGAGTATAATAATCGTTGTGGAAATGAAGGTTGAAAACAAACTGTCTTTCACCGATCCTCTGCTCAGCCTGATGGCGCAGACTGCGCGTCGATACGCCCTCTTCCCCCCCCCGGCGGAGTCCTTTCGGCCGGTGATCGTCGGCGTGAGCGGCGGGGTCGACAGCGTCGTGCTCTTGCATGCGTTGGCGCAACTGGCTCCTCTCTGGCGACTCCAGTTACATGTCGCCCACATCGATCACGCATTACGACCTTCCTCCGCTGAAGACGCCGCCTTCGTTGGCGAGCTGGCCCGGCGCATGGGAGCGCCGTTTTACACCACTCGCCTCGATGCAGCTGCATTGCGCAATGACGCAAGCGGCCTCGAGGCGGCGGCGAGACGGGCGCGCTACCGTTTTCTGTGCGCCATCGCCCATGACGTCACACCGGACGATATGGTTCCCATCGTTGCAGTGGCGCACCACGCGAACGATCAGGCGGAGACGGTGCTGCTCCGGCTCATCCAGGGGAGTGGGGTCGAGGGATTGGCAGGCATGCGCGCCGTGACGATCCTCGATGATCCTACGCTGACGGCGAGGCCGGTTCGCCTGGTGCGTCCGTTGCTGCAGGCTTCTCGCACCCAGATCGTCGAGTACGCCCAACGCTATCTGCTTCCATGGCGCGAGGATGAAAGCAATCTCGATCTCCAGCAAACGCGCAACCTGATTCGCCATCACGTCCTGCCGGTGCTGACGCGCATCAACCCACGCGCGGTCGACGCCATTGCACGCGCAGCGGACCGGGTCGCCGAGGCTTGCGAGCGGTTGCGAGCATACGACGAACAGACCCTGGAGGAGCTTACGCTCGAGCAAAGCTCACAGCGTATCGTGCTGCGCCTGGATGCCCTGCAAAAGATGGACGCCGCCGGCGTGCGCAGCCTTTTACACCGGTCCATGGCGCAGATGCGCATCGATCTGCGAACTATCGGGGCGGCGAAACTCGAACGGCTCGCCGACGTCATCCTGCATGCGACGCACCGCTCTGGCCCTCATCCCCTGGGAGGCGGCCTGGCCTGGAGCGTGGTTGCGCTTGAGAGCGGCGCCTTGGCCTTTTCCCTGCATCGCAGCGACGCGCTGCCCTGTGCGCCGCCGGGCCCCTGGCTGGACGCAGACCGGCGTCGGCAGGGTGAAATTCCTCTTCCGCTTGAAGGGGAGCTTACGCTGAACGGTTGGCGCCTGCAATGCACGCTGCTCGCACCCCCAGACGTCGCAGCGGAGTGGCGCTGCAATCAGGATCGCTGGCGCGCTTTTTTCGATGCAGACAGCGTACAGACGCCTGTTCTTACAACGCCACGAGCAGGGCTGAAAATCGAACCGTTGGGAATGGCAGGGAAACATCGAGCTTTGGGCGATCTTTTCACCGACGCCAAAATTGCGCTGGCGCTGCGCGCAGGTTGGCCGTTGCTGGTGGATCGCAGCAACGATCGCGTGCTTTGGATCTGTGGATTGGCGCAGTCGCATGCCGCTCGCGTTACAGACGCAACGCGTCAAGTTTGGATGGTACAGTGGGTGAAAGATCCGGCGGTCGTCCGATCGCAATCGTCTGACCAAAATTAACTGGAGTTCTTCATGGAATTCGTTTTGCGTACACCGGATGATTTGCAGCAATTTCTCGTCGAACGCGAGATCTGCGCCGAGCTGCTTCGCAATATCGGCCACACGCCGACGGTGCCTGCGGCTGCGCGCGCCCTCGGCGTCGAGCCAGAGCAGATCATCAAGACCTTGCTCTTTCTGGTGGAGCGCCCGGAACAGGCAGAGCCAACGCCTGTGGTGGTGATCAGCCATGGCGAGCGACGCGTCGATAAGTCGAAGCTGGCGGAGCGCTTCGGCGTCGGCAAGAAACGCGTAACACTGGCGCCCGCTCACACAGTGGCAGCGCTTCTCGGCTATCCAGCCGGCGGCGTGCCGCCCTTCGGCCATGCCAACTCCCTGCCGGTGATCGTGGATTCCAGCATTCAAGAGGCGGTGGAACGCCACGGCGGCGTGATCTTCGGCGGCGGCGGCGATGATCGCACGATGATGCGATTGACTGTGGCGGAACTGCTGCGGGTGACGAACGCTGAGGTGCTTACAGTGAGTTGAACATGAACGAGCAACAGAGGCGGGGATATCTGTCCCCGCCTTCTCACGAGTCGACGGGAGGCGTGCGCGTAGGACGATACGGATCGTCCTCAACATCATCCTGAAAAGGCGCAACAGGAGGCGGTGCAGCGCCGCGCCGGAAGGGATTGCGCAAAGTCGAAGCTACGGAAGCGATCGGGGTTGGAGAGGTTGCAGGTTGCAACTGAGGGGTCGGCTGGACGCCTTGCAGCTGCGGCCTGAGTGCAGCGCGCGGTTGCGGTGCACCGCAATAGACGCAAATCTCCCACTCGTTTCGCACCAGTTTGCCACAGCCAGGACAGGAATGCTGAAGCTGGCTGTGGCAATTTGGACAATAGACCCAGCCTTCTTTCACAGGGACGCCGCAATGGTGGCAGGTCATCGTCTCTTCAAGCTCGCGCAGCAACGCCTCCTCCTCCAATGCGCGGTCGTAGATCTCCGCCAACGTGGCCTTGGGGCGAATCATCAGATAGAGGATGAATCCGATCAATGGAAAAATCAACACGAGCGCTACAGCCAGCGTAATCACGAGCCAATCGTGCGTGCGCGAGCGAATGTCGTTGAACGTCCAGATGCCCATGGCGATCCAGAAGGCAAACAGAAAGGCGCCCAACGCTGCAACCAGCACTCCGACAATGGTGCCGATCGTATTAATCAATTCTGGTGACATTGTTCAGTTTACTCCAAGCCTACGGCTTGCGCCGTGTAAAGTTTTGAAGGATTATAACGCACAGGTTCACGAACCCCAAACGAGGTCGCCTCTTCCGAAGTTCCAGTGTCGGCGACGCATCTCGCAGGCTTGCACCACCCAAATGATTTGACAGAAGATCGGTCGCATGCTATAGTTCGTCGCACCCGAAGACCGTCCAGAGAAGACAATCATCCGTAGCGAGCGAAGGTTTGAACGCCTGTTCGCCGGTCCTGCCCAGTTTTCAGCGGACTCAGCGTCGTTGTGCAGACTCTAACCCGATTTCTCTGCTTTCTCTGCTAAATTCATCTTGAATGTTTCAACTACACAAACTAAAGGAGAACGCCATGAACAAACGACTGACTCTGTTAGGTGTGTCGCTGTTGATCATCGCCGTCATCTATTCGGCGTGTGCGGCGCCTGCGCCGGCGCCCGCCGCTGCGCCCGCCCCGGCGGAGGTTGCAGCGACTGAACCGGCGGCGCAGGCTGGCAGCCTTCTCGACATCGTCAAAGGTCGGGGCCGACTGATCTGCGGCGTCAACAATCAGGTGCCCGGTTTCGGCAACGTCGATGCGAACGGCAACTACAGCGGCTTCGACGTCGACTTCTGCAAAGCCGTGGCTGCAGCCGTCCTGGGCGATGCCAATGCCGTCGAGTATCGCTACGCCAGCGGCACCGATCGCTTCACCCTGGTGAAGTCCGGCGAAGTGGATGTTCTCTTCCGCAACACCACCTGGACGCTCACGCGCGACAGCGCCGAGGTCGGCATGGAGTTCATGCCGGTGAACTTCTACGATGGTCAGGGCATGATGGTGCGCAAGAACAGCGGCATCACCAGCCTGGAAGACATGGACGGCGCCACCATCTGCGTGCAGAGCGGAACAACCACCGAGCTGAACCTGGCCGACGTTTTCCGGGCCAAGGGGCTGGATTTCACCCCCGTCGTCTTTGAAGACAACGACAAGACGGCCGGCGCCTACGACGAAGGACGCTGCGACGGCTTCACCACCGATAAATCCGGCCTGGTGGCCACGCTGACCAAGCTCACCAATCCCGATGAGCACATGATCCTGGAAGAGACGATGTCCAAAGAGCCGTTGGCAGGCGCAGTCTTTCAGGGCGACCCGGTGTGGGCGGACGCCGTGCGTTGGGTGGTCTTTGGGCTGATCCAGGCGGAGGAGAGTGGGGTCACCAGCCAGAACGTCGACCAAATGATGAGCAGCGACGACCCGACGATCAAGCGCCTCCTCGGCGTCGAGGGCGAGATGGGCGCCAAGCTCGGCCTGCCCAACGATTTCATGATGCAGGTGATCAAACAAGTCGGCAACTACGGTGAAATCTACGACCGCAATCTCGGTCCGAATACGCCGTTCAACCTGCCACGCGGCCTGAATGCGCTGTGGACGGAAGGCGGCCTCCTGTACGCTCCGCCGTTCCGGTAAATCGAACAAGTGCAGAAGAAATCTTCCAGGGAACTCCCTGGAAGATTTCTTCATCATAAAGGGAGACGCTTTGCGAGATCAGAATCTCAAGCGCTTATGGCAAGCTCAACCTTCCCAACGGCGCGGCCTCCTTTCTACCGAGACACGCGCGTCATTGCTATCGTTCTTCAACTGATTTTTCTCATCGCCCTGCTCCTGACCGGCTGGTTTCTCTATAGCAACATGGTGGCGCGTCTCGCCGCCAGCAACACCGCTGCGGGCGGCGCGCTCTCCTGGGCGTTCTTAAATCAGACGGCGGGCTTCGGCATCTCGGAAGGGCCGGCCTTTCGTCCCGACGAGAGCTATGGTCGCGCCTTTCTGGTCGGCGTCGCCAACACGTTGCGCGTCGGCGTCGTGGGCATCGTCCTGGCTACGCTGCTGGGGCTGTTCGCAGGCATCGCGCGCGTCTCCACAAACTGGTTGCTGAGCCGTCTGGCCGCCGTCTACGTCGAGATTTTTCGGAGCACGCCGCTTCTCGTTCAGTTGTTGTTCTGGTACGTCGGCGTGATTGCGGCCCTGCCTAGCATTCAAGAGGCCACCGAGCTGGGGAATTTGGGCTATCTCACCAACCGAGGCATCCATCTGACCTGGATTTTTATCACAGAAACAGGGCGCATGTGGCTGATCTGGCTCCTGGCGGGTTTTGTCCTTGGCGTTGTAGTGGGTTGGCTGCGTCGCCGACAACTGGAGCGAAATGGCCTGACAGGCAGCGCCGCTCTGCCGGGCGTTCTCGTCTTTCTTGCATTGGCTGTCATCGGATACTTCGCCGCAGACATGACGGCATCCATGCCTGAGGCCACCGCGTATGAGCTGCGACGCGGAGACCGCGGCACGTTGTTTGAGGACGTGAATCGCAACGGCGTCTATGAGCCGGGCGTCGACCGCACGCTGGCCTACGTTCCGATCAAACTCTTCGATCGCGACGGGCAAGTCGTTGCGACCGGCCTCACAGAGGGGGATGGAACGTTCCGCTTCATCAACCTGCCGGCCGAGGCGGTGCGCCTCGAGTGGGAGACGCCTGCCCCGCTGGCGGTCAGCGAACCGCAGCTTCAGGGTTTCAACTTCCGCGGAGGGTTGAGCCTGACGCCGGAGTTCGCTGCGCTGTTGATTGCGCTGGTCGTCTACACCGGCGCCTTTATCGCCGAAATTGTGCGCGCAGGCATCAGCGCCGTCAACAAGGGGCAATGGGAGGCGAGCCGGGCGCTCGGGCTAAACACCGGCCAAACGCTGCGCCTGATCGTGTTGCCGCAGGCCCTGCGCGTGATTATTCCGCCTCTCACCAGCCAGTATCTGAATCTGGTCAAAAACTCCAGCCTGGCAATCGCCGTGGGATACCCCGACCTCTTCAACGTCTCGCGCACCATCGTCAACCAGACCGGCGCCGAGGTGCAGGTGATTCTGATGGTGATGGGGACCTATCTTTCTTTCAGCCTGATCACTTCGCTCTTTATGAACTGGTACAACAAGCGCATTGCGTTGGTGGAGCGGTAACGGATCAGAGAGGCAAGGGCAAGGCAGAGGAGTGCACCGATGACGACGGAAATTCGCTCAACCACTTGGGTCAACACCGATCACCCTGCGCCTGCGCAAAAGCCGCCCGTCACCGAGGTCGGCGTGATCGGCTGGCTGCGCGCCAATCTGTTCAGCAGCGTCGGCAACACGATTCTGACGCTGGTCACGGCGGTGGCGCTCTATTTTATTGTCACCGGCCTGGTGCGTTGGGTGTCCGGTGCGTTTTGGCAGCCGGTGTGGGAAAATCGCAAACTCTTCGCCGTTGGCCTCTACCCGATTGCACAGATGTGGCAGCCGGCGGCGGTACTGCTGATGGTCAGTGCGCTCTTTGGCTTGAGCGCCGGCCGATGGGGCAGCATCATGCGCAATTTAGGCGTCGGTCTCGCAGCGTTGCTTCTGCTCTTTGCCATTATTCCGATCGGCGCGCAGGCGCAACTGGTGATGGCGGCAGGATTGGGACTGTTGTTGATAGGTTATATTGCGGGTGCGCGCGTCCCAATTGCCAGCAGATGGCTTGCACTGGCTTGGGTTCTCAGCATGCCGGCCACGTTTATCTTGCTCGCCGGAGGGCTTAACCTGCCGGCGCTGGGCGTTCGCTGGCAGTTTGTGCCGTTCGTCGAAGTCAACCTGTGGGGCGGCCTGATGTTGACGATGTTGCTGGCGGTCGTCGGCATTGCCCTGAGCTTTCCGATCGGCGTGTTGCTTGCACTGGGAAGGCGCAGCAAATTGCCGGTCATCAAATGGTTCTGCGTTGGCTACATCGAGTTGATCCGCGGCGTGCCGTTGATCACGTTGCTGTTCATGGGGATGACCATGCTGCCGCTCTTTTTGCCGAGCGGCTGGGGCAACCCTTCCCTGCTCGTGCGGGCGATGACGGCCATCACGCTCTTCAGCGCCGCCTATTTGGCGGAAAATGTGCGCGGCGGCTTGCAGGCCATTCCCAAAGGCCAGTACGAGGCCGCGGATGCACTCGGCTTGAGCGCGTTCGACAGCCTGCGTTTTATCATCTTGCCACAGGCGTTGACCAAGGTGATTCCGGCTATCGTCGGCCAGTTCATCGGCCTTTTCAAGGACACCTCCCTGGCCTCGCTGGTCGGCCTGCTGGAGCTGGTCGCCGTCGGCAAAGCGGTCATCCAACAGCCGGAATGGTTGGGCACGCCCGGCGGGATCGCAAGAGAGGTGTACGTGTTCATTGCGGTGGTTTTCTTCGTCTTCAGCTATGGCATGAGCTTCGCCAGCCGCAAGCTGGAGAGCAAACTCGGTTTCGGAAAACGGCAGTAAGAAGTAAAATTTTGAGATGCGCCTCAAGGGACGCATCGCCCAAAGATAAATGCATTTTAGACCGGGAAACGACGCATATGGCAGGTCATGCAGAAGACACCGATATCATTATCGTCCGAAATGTCAACAAATGGTACGGCGACTTTCATGCGCTGAAGAACGTCAGCCTGACGGTGAAGCGCAAAGAGGTGGTGGTGATCATCGGGCCGTCCGGCTCAGGCAAATCGACCTTTATCCGCACCATCAACCGCCTGGAGGAGCACCAGAGCGGCGAGATCATCGTCGACGGCATCCCGTTGACGCATGACGTGCGCAACATCGAGGCCATCCGCATGGAGACCGGCATGGTCTTTCAACAGTTCAACCTATTCCCCCACCTGACGGTGTTGCAGAACATCACGTTGGCGCCGATCCACGTGCGCAAGATGAAAAAAAAGGACGCCGAAGAGCGCGCCATGCAACTGTTGGAGCGCGTCGGCATTCCAGAGCAGGCGCATAAATACCCAGGACAGCTTTCCGGCGGCCAGCAGCAGCGCGTGGCGATCGCACGCGCGCTGGCGATGCAGCCCAAGATCATGCTCTTCGATGAGCCGACTTCAGCACTGGATCCGGAAATGATCCGCGAGGTGCTGGAGGTGATGGAGGAGCTGGCCGAATCGGGCATGACGATGGTCGTGGTGACGCATGAGATGGGTTTCGCCAAAGGCGTCGCCGACCGCATCGTCTTTATGGACGGCGGCGAGATCGTGGAGATCGGAACGCCCGAGCACTTTTTCACCGATCCTCAACACGATCGGACGAAACTCTTCCTCCAGCAAATTCTGAAGTGATGTGGCTTGGTGCGTGTTGCGTGGTGCGCGTTGCATTGTGCGCCACGCACCGCCGATTACACCCTCTGGACTGCCTGCCATAGGCGGTCATGGGCGCCCTTCCAGCTGGGGCGTTCTTCTGGATGTTCGATCAGCCTCAGCAGGGTGTCGGTCAGCAACGCGTTGACGGGGGTGGACGCGCCCACTTGCCTGCCTTTCTCCACGACGGCGCCGTTGAGCCAACGCACCTCACTGTTGCCCTTGTTGGCGTGCAGGTCGATGTGTAAACTGGGCATCTTGCCCCCGCGCGCGCGGCCAATCTGTTTGCGCAAGACCGGACGAAGCAGCGCCTTCGGAGCGTAGCGAATCAACGGCGCCAGCTTGCCGAAGGGGTAGCCGTCCAGGTCCACCGGTGCGATGTGAGAGGCCGCCATCACCGCCAGCGCTTCTCGCCATGCCGCGATCTCGATGTCCACCATGCGGTTGTCGGCGAAAACGATTTCCGGCGACTCGTCGAGGATGGCGCAGGTGGCGTTGCCCATCATGTTCATCAGCAGCTTGGTCCATTTCATGGAAGCCGCGCTGCCGTACCGCTGCACGACGAAGCCAGCCAGCTCCATCAGCGCGCAGACGTCGCCCAAGGCGGCTTCCGCTCCCCGCCATGACGCCAGCCCCAACCCGTAGCGAGGTTTGTCGACGCGGATGGCGCCCGGCCCTATGACGCTCACCGGCGTCGTGATGCTGCCCGCCACCACCGCCGCCCTGTCCGCAATCTGGGCGATGCTCTCTTCATTGCCGACACCGTTCTGCACGCTCAAGAAGATGGGCGGCGGCGCGCCTGTCTCGCTCAACGCCTGCCGATATTCCGCTGCTGCGGCAGCCGTGTCATAGCTCTTGACGGTGAAGATCGCCAGGTCAAAGGTGCTTTCCGAGCGGTCGTAGGCCTCCTGGATGCTGGCAACCGGACGCACGTTGCGCGCCGTGTGCGCGCCCTGCTCGTCGATCAACTTCAGCCCTTGCGCCCGCACCTGCTCCACAAAGGCGCGACGTCCCGCCAGCGTCACGCGCTGGCTCGCCATAGCCAGCTTTCCACCCACCAGACACCCGATCGCCCCGGCCCCGATGATCAAAACGTTCCAGGCCATGTCAGCGTCTATCTCTTTTCTGCGACGACATCGCGACGCTCTAAATCGTACAGGCCGTAGGCGGCGGCGAGAATCTCAATCGGATGTCGGCTCGGCAGCGCAGTTCCATGTTCAAGCTGCCAGCGACAGGTCTCCGAGTCGCACGCCGTGTAGCGCGCGTCCTGGCCCTGCGCCTTCACGAACTCAAACAGCTCGGCGCCGACGTCCATTGCAATCTGATACTTCTCGACTTTGTAGCCGTAGGTGCCGGCGATGCCGCAGCAACGGGCGTGCGATTCGGCAAGCTCCAGTTCAGGGATCAGCGCCATCAGCTCCAACGCCGGTTTGCCGATGCGATGGGCGCGCTGCTGACAAGGCGCATGATAGGGCAACTTGAGCGGAAGCGGCTGAAAGTCGGTGCGCAGCTCGCCCGCTTCGTACAATTCGCGCAGCCACTCGAAGATGTCGTAGGTTCCCAGTTTGAGCGTCGTCGCCGGCTCGTCGTGATAGTCGAGCAACTCAGGCGCCTCCTCCTTGAGCGTGAGCGTACAGCTAGTGCTCGTGCCGACGATCGGCAGCCCGGCGCGCGCATAGCCGGCCAGCCTGCTCACGTTGTTGCGGTGGTAGGTGCGCGCCGCGTCGAACTCGCCGTTGGAGAGCAGCGGCAGCCCACAGCAATTTTGTTCGGGCACGAGTACCTCGTAGCCGTTGTGCTCCAGCACGACGACCGCCGCCTTGCCGATGAACGGCTCGTAGTACATGGTGGCGCAGCCGTGAAAATAGACGACCTTTTTGTGAGATTTCAGCCGCTGGTCGCGCGTGCGCTTCAGCCAATCGCGAAAGGTGCCGGAGGTGCTCCACGTTGGCAGGGGCGCCTCGCGTGCGATGCCCATCACCTTTTCCGCCATGAAGCGGCTGAAAGTGTTGTGAAGGGCGAAATTGGCCAGCGCCGGCGCAAAGCTGCCCAACTTGCCGAGCAGCTCATTGCGTCCCAGCAGTCGATTGCGCAGAGGCAGTCCTTTTTCGGCCACGATTTGCGCGCGGGCGCGCGCGTTCAACTCGGCGATTCTGACGCCGGTCGGACAGACTTCGTTGCAGACGCGACAGCCCGAACAGTAATCGACCGAATGGTCAGGCGAGCGCAGTTGACCGCCTTTGCGAAAGCGCTGGGCCTGTGGGCCGACGTATTTGGGGCCGGGAAAGAGATCGGTCACCGCCGAAACCGGACAATGGCTGGTGCAGATGTTGCACTTAATGCACTCGTCGAGCGTCAGATCGACTGAGTGCCATGAAACAGGCGCCATATAAATTCTCCGATTAATAGGAAACTACGCATGTGCGAAACTTCCGAGTTTGATTGCCTCCACCGCTGCCACGGCGCTGGCGATGGCGACACCCTCCAGGCTGCGCTCTGCGATCGGGTCAGCGTGCGCCAGCAGGCCGCCGGCAGCCCAAAGGTTAGTGTACACGACGTTGCCTGCGACATCGATGGGCTGGAAGGCGTCGTTGACGGCCACGCCCCCGCGCAGCGCCGGATGCCCTCGCGGGTCAAGGAAGAGGGGGCGGAACCATCGCCGACGATCCTGGGGCGTGGTGAGCGGCAGGTCGAAAATCGTCTCCCAGAAGCGGCCGGAGGGGTTGCTGTCGAAGCCGCCGCCGAGCACGCCTCCCGTGGCCAGCAGAAAAGCCTTGGCCCGGTGCTTGAGCGGGCGCGCGCTGGTCGCCGTCTCCACCAACTCGATCACGCCATCCTGGGCGTGAAAACCGATCGCTTCCATCCCTATCTCGACGCGCACGCCTCGCTCTTCCAGGCAGCGACGCAGCGCCGTCGCCAGCCGAATGCCGGGGACGCTGGGCGGCAGCGTAGCGATCTCGAAGACGGCGGCGTTCAGCTCCTGTGTGAGCGCAGTCAACACCCAAGAATGCGCCTCTCGTCCCAAAATAGCGGGCAGCCCAATGCGCTCCCCCGGCTTAACGACCAGCCTGAGCGCGTCGATCAGGCGCTGTTGCGTCTTCGGCTCGTCGAGCGCCTCCGCCAGTTGCACGGTGTTGCGGTCGCGACGTTCGCTGAGCACGCTCCACGGCAAGACGGCTGCACGCGCAGCCTGCCCTTGCGCCTCAAGGTTGCGGGCGATCAGGTGAGGGTAGAAGTCGCGCATGCCCTGAAAACCGACGATGACCATCGGTCGCCCATCCTCTGCGTCGCCGGCGCGTTGGCCGGCCGGCAACAGATAGCTGGGGCGCCAGGCGCCCACGGGAGAGGGCGTGAGCGCATTGTCGCCATCTCTGCGACCGCCGTAGTCGAGTCCAAGTTCGGCGGTGCGAATGCGAAACCACTCGATCGCTTCCTGGGCGCGTTCGACGCCGACGATTCGGTAGGGATGGCGCTCCGGCAGCTCGTGGATGCGCTCCCAAGGGCGCTGCACGGCGCGTTCTTCCGCACCGAGGTAACCCAGGATGTCGATGGTTCCCGGCGTCCAGTAGAGCGCGCCCATGCCCTTGGCGATGACCTTGACGCGCAGGCCGGCCTCCGCCGCGCGCAGCGCGGCCATCAAGCCTGTCAATCCTGCGCCAATCACAAGCAGGTCCAACATCATTGTCCATCCTCCTTTGCGCCGGCGGCGGCGTCGAATCGCCAGAACTCTGTCAGAGGGCTGGCCTCGCCATCCTCCGGCAGATGGTCGACGTTCATGATGGTGAGATAGATCAATTCGTCCAGCCGCTCCTGTTTGAGCTGTCGCCCCCAGAGCACCGGCGTCAGGCCGCGCCAGCGCTCCTGTAGAAAGTCGCGCAGCAGCAGATTGGGGTTGTCCAGCGGCGAAACCCTGGAGTCGAGCGCCGCCGGTTTGGTCTGCACACTGTGGCGCGGGGACTGCAGATAGGCGACGTTCCAGGGCGGCCCGCCGTTGACGTCGGTTTGCGGCTGAGCCTCCTGCGCACGCAACCGAAGCTCATGGAGGATACCGGCGGCGCGGAAGGTGCAAAAGCCGCCTTGACAGGGTCCCATGCCCAACCGCACATCGCGGCGCAGGTCATCCAGCGTCACCGTGGGATTGTTGGCGACCGCCTGCTCGATCATGGCGCGCGTCACCAGCTCGCACTCGCAGATCAGGTCGCCTTGCAGCCGCGCCTCCTCCACTTCGTGCAGACGATGACCGAGCCAGTAGTGCCCCTGTTCTGCGCCGGGCACGGGGGTGGTCGCCGTCAGGCAGGGGCGCTCGACGCCAAGCTGCTCGCAGACCTTGTCTACGGTCTTTTCAGCCATCAGGCGGAAGGTCGTCCACTTGCCGCCGGTGATGGTGAGAAAACCGGCAACGCCGTCTCGTCGTCGATGGTCGAGCAGCGCCAGCGCGCGCGTGGCATCGCGGCTTTCGCCCGTATAGCCTTCTTGATAGAGCGGTCGCACGCCCGCCCAGGCGCGTAGAATGCGCGAGCGGCTCAGGCCGGGGACGAGCTTGTCGCCCTCCTGCAACATCAGATCGACTTCCCACGGCTCGATCGTGAGCATCTCCGGGTCAGATACACGCTCGTCGGTGGTGCCGATAATGGCGACCGTGTGCACGGGCACCAGGATGTCGCCGTCGGCGGGCATTTTGCAGCGATTGATAACGGTGTTGACCAGGCGGTGGTTTACGGCCACCATCACGCCTTTGCCCGGGATGACGTTGACGGGAACGCCGGCCATCGCAGCGATTTTGCCGGCCCAGGCGCCGGCGGCGTTGACGGTGATGGCGGCGTCGATGCGCACCTCTTCCTCGCGCACGACGTCGCACACCCGCGCGCCGACGACGCGACGGTCACCGTCGCCGCCTTCGGTGAGCAGGTCGAGCACTTCGTGGTAAATCAGAATCTGCGCGCCCGCCTGCCGCGCCGCCTGCGCCGTGACGTGGGTCGCCAGAAAGCTGTCCGCCGACCCATCCGGTACCTCGAAAACGCGGCTGATACGCGGGTTGAGCAGCGGCTCGCGACGGAACGCCTCTCGAAGCGGAATCTCCTCGCAAGGGATGCCGACTTTCGCGCACGCCGCCTTGAAGCGATCCGGGTAATCGCCTTCATCCTCCGGCGTGACCACGAAAAAGCCGCCCGTATCTTCGATGCAGTGCGCGTGGGTGCGGCGCAGGATGCGATTTTCCTCGATGCACTCGATGGCGCTCTGCGGATCTTTGACTGCATAGCGCCCGCCGCTGTGCAACAGCCCATGATAGCGGCCGGTCGTGCCGTGCGTGAGGTCGCGCTTCTCGACCAGGATCACGCGCAGGCCTCGCAAGGCAGCGTCCCACGCCACGCCGACGCCGGTTGAGCCGCCGCCAATCACCAGAACATCCGTTGACATTCGTTTCATACCACGTCGATCCCTTCCATGGTTTTGCGCACAAGGTTGCGCACGCTGTCTCCATCGTTCATTTGCAGCGCCTTTTGCGCCAGCCGCCGCGCCGTCGGCATGGTCAGCCGACCGATGATCTGCTTGGCGACGGGAATGCTTGCAGGGGCCATGCTGAACTCATCCAGCCCCAACCCCAACAAGATGGGGATCGCCAGCGGATCGGCAGCCATCTCGCCGCAGAGCCCCACCCATCGCTTCTGGAGATGGGCAGTGCGCAACACGCGATCGATCTGGCGCAACACTGCTGGATGCAGCGGGTCATACAAATCGGCCACGCGCTCATTGGTGCGGTCGGCGGCGAAAGTGTATTGCACCAGGTCGTTGGTGCCGATGCTGAAAAAATCAACTAGAGCCGCCAGGCGATCGGCCATTTCAACGGCCGCCGGTGTTTCGATCATGACGCCGACCGGAACGTCGGCCCGAAACGATGCGCCAGCGGCTTTCAATTCGTTGGCGGCGGCGGCCAGCAGCGCCTGCACATGCAGAACCTCATTCATCGTACTGACCATTGGCAGTAGAATGTGGATGTTTCCTTCCACGGCGGCGCGCATCAGTGCGCGCAATTGCGCCTTGAAAAATTCCGGCATGCTTAGTGAAATGCGAATGGCGCGCCAACCAAGAAAAGGGTTGGCCTCGACCGGCAAGGAAAGATAAGGCGCGGGCTTGTCACCGCCGATGTCGAATGTACGCACCACGGTGCGACGGTCTCCCATCGTGCGCGCCACCCTGGCGTAAATTTCCGCCTGCTCCATCTCGTCCGGCAGCGTCCGACGATTTTGAAAGAGAAATTCAGTGCGCAACAGGCCGACCGCCTCGGCGCCGGCCTCCAGCGCACGTTCGACGTCATCGACGGCCCCCAGATTGGCCGCCACTTCGACGTGGATTCCATCGGCGGTGCGCGTGAAACGCTGCGCCTGCGCCCAGGCGGCGGCGCGCGCCGTGGTTGCCTCGAGCTGCGCCGCTGCATACATCGCCTGCGTAGGTTCGTCTGGCTCGACGACGATCAGCCCGCGCGCGCCGTCAATCGCCAACCGGGCGCCTGGCTTTACGGTTTCCAGAAGCACGGGGCCAACGTTGACGATGGCGGGGATGCCCATGCTTCTCGCCAGAATAATGGCGTGGGCCATCGCTCCGCCGCCGGCGGTGCAAATCCCGCTTACGCGCTGCTGATCGAGCATGGCGGCTTGTGAAGGGAGAAGCGTCTCGGCCACGACGATCGCGCTCTCCGGCAGATCAACGGCTTGCGGCTCATAGACTCCCAGCGCTTGCAGCAGACGGCTTCCTACGTCTTCAATGTCCACGCTGCGTTGCTGGAAGATGGCACCGCTCATTTGCCGAAAACGTTGCGCCCATTGCGAGACCACAAGCTGCGTCGCCTGTTCTGCGCTGGCGCCGCCTCGAATTGCGGTGCGCATCTCATCCAGGAAATCTTGATCTTCGAGCAACAACAGATGGGCATGAAAAATAAGTGCCTGCTCTTCGCCCAAGGTCGTGCGCACTTTGGCGATCAATGTTTCGAGTTGAGAACGGGCGCAATGCACCGCCGCTTCGAGACGCTCCCTCTCCTCCTGCGGATTGAAGGGAGCTGCGCTGCGCCGGTTCAGAAGAACCGTTAGCAGCGAATAAGGATCCGCCAGAACAAAGGCGTTCCCAACGGCGACGCCGGGCGAAGCAGGTTGTCCCCACAGCAAGGCGTCGCCGTTTTCTTCTACATTGAGGGATGAAGATGAAACAAGGGGAGAAGCCTCTGCATATCCATAGCGGGCGACGTCATGCGCCACTTGTCGCGTCAACAGATCCACAGCCGTCTCGGCGTCTTGTCCAGAGGCCTCGATGCGGATCAGATGGCCCTTTTCAATCCCAAGCGCAAGCAAACGATTGAGACGGCTCGCCAACGCCGGACCCGCGCCCGTGCTCAGATTGGTGACGCAAATCTCGGCCTGGAACTGCGCTGCAAGTTGGACGAAGCGCGCAGCCGGGCCAAAATGCAATCCCGCCGGATTGACCACGAGCACTTCAGCGCTGGCGCTGTTTATCGCCGCGGCTCCTTTAGCGTCAGCGACATCGGGAGAAAGTGACGAGGGCGCCGGCGCCTCTTCAGGGCGCAACACGGCGATTTTGGCCTGCATGGCCTCCTCCGCTTCCCGCGCCACCGCCTCTAACTCCATGCCGATAGAAGCCTGGACCGCCGCCGCCATTGCGCCCTCCACGAATGGCCCGCTGCAGATGCGCACGCGGGCGTGCATCTCCGGCGGCAACAGATCGAGCGCCACCTGGCCGCCGATCACAGCGCTGCCGAGGTCCATCAGCACGAGCACGCCATCCTCGCTATAGACGGATTCAATGGCCTCGGCAATTGCAACCGGGTCGGTGCCGAAAGGGTGGTAGGGATTTTCGCTGCCGCCCACGGCCGCAATTACGGCCCGCCCCTGCACCTGCTGCTCCGCCAGTGCCTTGACGGCTGTAGACAGCTCTAAGCTGTGAGAGACCAAAACGATGCTGACCAATGGTTCATCCTTCGACCCAGTCGAACGTGCGCGTGACCGCCTTTTTCCACTGTGCATACAGTTTTGTGCGCGCCGTATCGTCCTCCGAGGGTTCCCAAATTTTGTCGACGCCCCAGTTAGCGCGCATTTCGTCGGTGTTTTTCCAGAAGCCGACGGCAAGGCCAGCGGCGTAGGCCGCGCCGAGCGCCGTTGTTTCGCTGACGCGAGGCCGAATCACCGGCACGCCTAACACATCGGCCTGAAACTGCATCAGCAGCTCGTTCCGAACCATGCCGCCGTCCACTTTGAGCGCCTGCAACTCGACGCCGGAATCCTGGTGCATGGCGTCGAGCACCTCGCGCGTCTGGAATGCAGTCGCCTCCAGGGCGGCGCGCGCGATGTGTCCGCGGTGAATGAAGCGCGTCAACCCCACGATCACCCCGCGCGCGTCGCTGCGCCAGTAAGGGGCGTAGAGACCGGAGAAGGCCGGCACGAAGTAGATGCCGCCGTTGTCTTCGACCGTGCGCGCCAGGTTTTCGATTTCCGATGCCGCGTTGATCATTCGCAGGTTGTCGCGCAACCATTGGACGAGTGCGCCGGCGATGGCGATCGAGCCTTCCAGGGCGTAGACGGCCGGCTCGTCGCCGAATTGGTAGCAGACGGTGGTGAGCAGCCCATGTTTGGAAGGCACGATCTCAGTTCCGGTGTTCAGCAGCATGAAACAGCCTGTGCCGTAGGTGTTCTTGGCCTCGCCCACGTCGAAGCAGGTCTGCCCGACGGTGGCCGCCTGCTGGTCGCCCAGGTCGCCGCAGATCGGGATGCGCGCGCCGAATGGGCCGTCGTGGAGCGTGTATCCGTAGATGTCCGGATCGCTCGAAGGCCGGATCGTCGGCAACATGGCGCGGGGGATTTCCATCGCCGCCAAAATGTCGTCGTGCCATTCCAGGCGGTCGAGCGCCATTAGCATCGTGCGCGAGGCGTTGGTCACGTCGGTGACGTGCGCGCCGCCGTTGACGCCGCCGGTGAGGTTCCAGATCAGCCATGTATCGATGGTGCCGAAGAGAGCGTCCCCGCGACGCGCCGCCTCGCGCAGCCCAGGGACATTGTCGAGCAGCCAGCGAATCTTGGGACCGGAAAAGTAGGTGGAAAGCGGCAACCCGACTTTGGCACGAAAACGGTCTGGCCCTTCTGCGCCTGCAAGCTCCGTGCAAAGGCGGTCGGTGCGCGTGTCCTGCCAGACAATGGCGTTGTGATAAGGTTGGCCGGTGCGGCGATTCCACACCACCGTCGTCTCGCGCTGATTGGTCACGCCGACGGCGGCGATGTCGCTCGGGGCTGCGCCGAGCTTCTCCAGCGCGCCGCTCACCGCGCGCTGCGTCTGGTTCCAGATTTCGATAGGGTCATGCTCGACCCATCCCGGCTGCGGATATATCTGTCGATGCTCGAGCTGATGAACGCTGACCGGCTCGCCGCGATGGTTGAAGATCATGCAGCGCGTGCTGGTCGTTCCAGAATCGATAGCGGCGACAAATCTACTCATCGAAGCGCTCCCTTGCTGTGATGGGTTGATTGAGATTCAGCGGCGATTTGTCGTTGTCATCCGCCGCTGTTGATTTCGGCAATTGCGTCCGGCTGCGCAGCCTGGCAAACGGCTTCGGCGGCGCTCGAAACCAGCAAATAGGCCGAGGTGGCGCCGGGGTCCTGATGACCGATGCTGCGCGGCCCTAGATAGCTGGCGCGGCCTTTGCTGGCCTGCATCGGGATCGTGGCTTTCATGCCCTCTTCGGCCGCCCGCATCGCCGCCTGCATCGCCTCGCACAAAGAGGCGTGATCCTCCAGCGCACGCTGAAGCGCCACCATAGCCGGCAGCAGCGCATCCACCATCGTCTTATCTCCGATGCGGGCGCTGCCGCGCTGGCGCACGCCGTCGACGCCAGCCGCAAGCGCAGCGGCGAACTCCTCGTTCGTCAATTCGCTTTTTCCAGAGGACGCCACGCCCATGCGCAGAAACAGCGTGCCATAGAGCGGGCCGCTGGCGCCTCCCACTTTGGAAAGCAAGGTCATGCCGATCGTTTTAAAGAGCGCGCCGAGGTCTTCATCGACGTATACAGCCAGTCGCCTCCGCACTTCTTCCATGCCGCGCGCCATGTTGATGCCATGGTCGGCGTCGCCGATGGCGGCGTCGAGCGCCGTCAGCATCTCCTTGTTCTCCAGGATTTTATCGGCGAAACGGAGCATCCAATCAACTAGAACTGCGCTTTCCACCCTGGCGTTCGAGATCATGATGTTTTTCATTTTAAACAGACATCTTCAGAACAAGCACGCAAATCGAAACGGTTCACCAGCGCAACGCCGGCGTGCGCACGGGCGCATCCCACCACCGTAGAAGGGCGTCGTCCACCTCCATCATCGTGATCGAGCAGCCCGCCATCTCCAGCGACGTGATGTAGTTGCCGACCAGATTGCGGCGGATGGCGATGCCCCGCGCGTCGCAAAGCTCGGCAAGATGACGAAAGACGATATAAAGCTCCATCAAAGGCGTGCCGCCCATGCCGTTGACCATGACGATCGCCTCGCTGCCGCGCCGAAAGGGCAGATCGTCGAAAATGGTGGTGGCCAGGATGTCGGTGATCTCGTCGGCGCGCAAAAGCCTGCTGCGTTGACGTCCAGGCTCGCCGTGGATGCCGACGCCGATCTCCATCTCGTCCTCCCGGAGAGTGAAAGTCGGTTGGCCGACGGCTGGCACGATGCAGGGGGTCAACGCCATGCCCATGCTGCGCCCGCGCTCGCTCACCGATCGCCCTATCGCCGCCACTTCAGCAAGCGAAAGGCCGGCCTCCGCTGCTGCGCCACAAATTTTCTCGGCGAAGATGGTGAGGCCGACGCCTCGTCGACCGGCGGTGTAGAGACTATCCTCCACTGCGACATCGTCGTGGATCAGCACGCTTTCGACCTCGATGCCTTCGCTGCGGCATAGCTCTGCAGCAATGTCGAAGTTCAAAATGTCGCCGGTGTAGTTCTTGACGATGAACAGGACGCCTGCACCGCCGTTGACGGCGTGCGCTGCAGCGACGATCTGATCCGGCGTGGGCGAGGTGAAGATCGGGCCAGGGCAGGCGGCGTCGAGCATCCCATAGCCGACGAAGCCGCTGTGCATCGGCTCATGTCCGCTTCCTCCGCCGGAGATGACGCCCACCTTGCCGGTGCGCGGAGCGTCGATGCGCACGACGTAGTTCGGATCGAAATGGACGCACAGCAGATCGGCGTGGGCGCGCGCCAACCCTTTCATGCTTTCTTCGACGACGTTCGAGGGATCGTTGATCAGTTTCTTCATGGTTGTGCGTTATCGCTGAGCACTTGCTCCACGATTTTACGCGCCTGCGCCGCTGCAAGCGCCCGATGACTGACCCGGTTTTTGACCTCGATAGGAAGCTCCGCCAGCGTGGCGTTGAGGGAGGGCGCCCAAAAGATCGGATCGTATCCAAAACCGCCGTTCCCGCGCGGGGCGGTCAAAATGACGCCTTCAATCACCCCCTCGGCAGTCCAGGCTTTGCCGTTCGGCCGGGCGATGGCGACGACGCAGCGAAAGCGGGCGGTGCGCCTCTCCATAGGCGTCCCCTCCAGCTCGCGCAGCAACAGCAGATAGCGCTCCCGGTCGCTCAACCCTTCCCCACCGTAGTGCGCCGAATGGACGCCGGGCCGCCCGCCTAAGGCGTCGACTTCCAGACCGCTGTCATCTGCCCAGGTCAGCAGATTTGTGCGCACTGCATAGAATTGCGCTTTCAACAGCGCGTTCTCGGCAAATGTAGCGCCCGTCTCCGGGGCAACCTCCTTCACGCCGACCTGATCGAGCCGGACGACCTCCACCGGCAGATCGCCGAGGAGATGGGCGTATTCGCGCGCTTTTCCTGGGTTATGGGTGGCGACCAACAACGTGAGTTTGTGCATTCATTCACCAACCGGCCTTTTGAAATTGTTGACCCTCTGAATGCTATCATATAATTGCTGTTGGTGGTAGCTGCGCACGGACACGTTTCCCAGGCGCGTAGCTGCACGATCAGGGTGTTGGGGTAGAAAACCATCGCAATTGAGAGGCGTTTCATGGTCGAGTCTTACCACCCCTTGCGCATCTTCACCGGCTCCGCCCACCCAGCGCTAGCGCGCGAGATCGCCGACATTCTGCACGTCAACCTTGGCCGTGCAACGACGACGCGCATGCCCGACAGCGAAATTCATGTCATGATCGATGAAGTTGTGCGCGACCAGGACATCTTTTTCATCCAACCGTGCTGCGAACCGGTCAACGATCACCTGATCGAGTTGATCCTCTATCTGGATGCCTTCCGTCGCGCCAGCGCTCACAGCGTCAGCGTCGTCATGCCGTATTTCCCTTACGCACGCCAGGAGCGGATGGCCAGGGGGCGCGAGGCAATCAGCGCGCGCGTGGTGGCCAATATGTTGGAGATGGCGGGCGCCCGCCGCGTCATCTACGTAGATATTCACAATCGGGCCATTCAAGGTTTCTTCAACATCCCAGTCGACCCGCTCAGCGCCGTCAGCATTCTGGCCGAGTATTTCCGCAAGCCCGAATTCTGCGACGCCGCTATCGTTAGTCCCGACGTCGGTCGCGCCAGCATGGCGGGGAAATATGCGGAGTTGCTCAATCTGCCGTTGGTCGTCATGCACAAGCGCCGACTCAATTTTTCCACTACAGAAACGACGCATGTCGTCGGCGACATCGAAGGCCGGCGTCCGATCATCATCGACGATGTGATGGCGGGCGGAAGCGTGCTGCGCCAGATCGACGCCTTGTATGAGGCGGGAGCGAAGGGCCGCGCCTGTTTCGCCGTCACGCATCCGGTGCTTTTGCCCAGCGCCCTCCAGCGACTGGACGAGGACGACCGCATCGAGCGCCTGGTGGTGATGAACACCATCCCTGTGCCCGAAGCGAAGCGCCATCCGAAGTTGGTTGTGCTTTCCGTCGCCAATCTGTTGGCCGAGATCATCAACCGCATCTACCATGGAGAAAGCATCTCGTCGAAGCTGATCCTGTCTTGAGTGCATGTCTTGAATGCATAAGGAGGCGACCATCTTGTTCACGCGCAATGTGCGACCCGAGCCTGACGCCATTGAGGTGATCATCGGACCACGTGCTCGTTTCAGCGGGCAATTGCAGTGCGAAGCCAGCATCCGCATCGATGGCGTCGTCGACCAGGGGCGCATCGAGACCCCTTCCAACGTCATCATCACCGAAACGGCGACGGTGCAGTGCGACATCAACGCCCGCGTGGTCAGCATTCGCGGCAAGTTCAAGGGCGTCATCCAGGCCGAACGCGTGGAGTTGCTCGACGGCAGTCAGGTAGCGGGCGTGCTCAACGTGAACAGTTTTTATATGGATGAGACGGTGGTGATGCGCGCAGCGGTGAACATTCGCGCAGACGCCGCCGAAATCAAACCGCCTTCGCCGCCGGCCAATCCCAACGTCCCGGTGGTCCAGGCAGCGGAACGCTCACAAACTCCCACCGAACCATCGTAAAAGACCAATCCATCGTAAGAAGGTTGTCAGATGAGCGAACGAACGGTTACATTTCGCGACAAAGCCCTGACCGTCATCGGCCCTGAGTTAAAGCCGGGCGATCGGGCGCCGGAAGTGGAATTATCGACCGGCTTTCTGGCCAAATCAAAGCTGCTCGCCGACACCGCCGGCAAAATCCGTCTGGTCAGTGTCGTGCCAAGCATCGACACCAGCGTCTGCGACGCACAGACGCGTCGCATGAATGAAGAGGCCGCTCGGCTGGGCGAGGACGTAGTCGTGATCACCGTGAGCGCCGACCTGCCGATGGCGCAGAAACGATGGTGCGGCGCCGCCGGCGTCGATCGTGTGGTGATGCTCTCCGACTACATGGGGCTGGAATTCGGCAAAACATACGGCGTCGCCGTGCCGGAGCTCGGCGTCGATCAACGCGCCATCTTTGTGATCGACGCTAACGACGTCATCCACTACGTGGAATATGTGCCGGCCATCGGCCAACATCCCAACTATGAGACGGCGCTGGAGGCGGTGCGCTCCTTATTAAGTTCCCAGTGAGAAATGCGGGCTTGGGTCATAGGGCGTGGCGGCCTCCCATGTTGACGCTGCGTCCAGAAGAACGACGCGACCGGTGCACCTTCCAGGAAGCTTGATGTTTTTAACAGGGTCATCAAGGCCATCCTCGTAGCTGCGGCTGCGAGCCGCAGATCCTGGCACACCGTTATGTCACACCGGAGGCGATGACCTTCGTGAACACATCAACTGCTGCTCGCAGCTGCGCATTGTATCATTCGATCCAGCGCTCCTCTTCGCCGACCAGCTTAAAGCGTCGTTGTGTGGGCGTTTGGAGCCAAGGGGAGACTGCGTAGCCCCGCGAGTCGAAAGAACCTCCCCCGCTCGGTGCGGGCGAATGCCCCGTCAAGACGATCACCGGCGGCGGATAGACAGGCTGCGCCGGCTCCGTCCTGACGCGCTCAATGTGTTCATCCTCGTCTTCACGGCGACGTCCGCTCGCCACCAGGATCAACGAGACCGGAACGCTGGCGAGCACGCCTAGCACGATTCCGATCGCCATCCCCAACGCATCGGCGCTCAGCCGCTCGCCCAGCCGCCACACCACCATGCTTACAACAAGCAACAGCAACAATAGGAAAACTCGCCGCATCGTTTTGACCCTCCTTGTAGCATGCGTCCGCAGCCCCTTGACGCCTGACAAACCTTTATATCTGACGCCAGCCTGCGCCGCCCTTCTCTCCTTGCCGACGGGGAGCATTCAAGGCTCGACATTCAGATTCACCGATCCAGGCGGCCTGAAAACGCATCGTCTCCCCTTTCGCCACCAACAGAAAGTCGCCTCGCCCACCCAGCTTTTCGGCGCCGCTGTCCGGAACGCCGCTGGCGTAACGCGCTTCGTCGCAAGTCGCCACTGCGCCCACCAATCGCACCGGAAAATTCGCCTTCATGGCGCCGCCGATCAGTTGCGCAGTGGGCTTCTGCGTGCACGCCACGAGGTGAATGCCCGCCTCCCTTCCCCGCTGGGCCAGTCGCGTAATCGTCGCCTCCGCCGTTTTGCCGCCTGCCTGCAACAGATCGGCCAGTTCGTCGATCGCCACCACCATCAACGGCGCAGAAATTCCCTCTTCATCACGACGCTCCATCTCGCGCACCACCAGGCGCAGTCGCTTGATCGCCGCCTGAACGTCGGCGATGACCCCACCCTCGACATGCGGCAGCCGGGCCAACGGCGCAAAACCTCGTCCTTTGGGGTCGATTAACGCGATCCGTAGACTCTCCGGCGCATTGCACAACGCCAGCGAGGCGAGAATCGTGCGGGCCAAGGCGCTCTTGCCGCTGCCGGTCATGCCCACAATCAAGAGATGAACCACATCCGGCGCAGGCAGGCGCAAAAGCAGCGGCCGGCCTGTCTCCTCTACGCCGAGCACAGCCGTGTGCGGCGGAATCTCGCAGCCCAGCGTTTCCACCAGACGCAGAAGGCGCACAGGCGCCTCAAGCGGCCTGGGCATCTCGATATGCACAACGCCGCCACTGCGTGCAATGCGTACCGACGCGCAGCCCAGCGCCAGCGCAATCTCTTCGGCCAGGGCGATGATCCGCTGGATGCGCACCGAAGGATGAGGCCGAACATGGAACTGAACGAAACGCGGGGCCACCACGCCCCCCAGCACGACGCCATCCGCTTTGTGTCTTGAGAGCACCGCCTCGATCTGGTCGGCGCTGCGTTCCAGCCAGTTGCGCTCCACAGTCATGATTCACCTCACGTATAGTCGATTGTATAGAACATATGTTCTAATGTCAAGAGCATAGCGCACGCATTTTTTCGCCAGCCGTTTGACAACGTCGCCCTCCCCAGAGCACAGTACAGCGAACCGACGATAAAATCTTTGAAATTGAAGGGGCGAGCGTGCGCATTGTACGTTTTTTTCGGCTACGTTGCGCTGGTGATTCTGGCCTTGCTGGCCGGGGCGTATGCGGGCATTTATCTAGGATCGCTGGTCATGCCGGAGATCAAGCCGGTCGCGCTGCATTCGTCGCCCAATCCGGCGCGCAGCTACGAGGAGGCAATGGTGCGCTTTGAGGCGTTGCAAGCTGAGGAGATGGCGCGCAGGGACATCGACGAGGGGTTTGTCTTCTTCCATTTGTGTTGACGCACGGGAGGAAAACGAAGCGCGCCATCGTGCTCTTTCACGGATTGACCGCCTGTCCCTTCCAGTACCATGCGCTAGCGCAGCTTTTCTGTGAAAAAGGGTACAACGTGTTTGTCCCGCGTCTGCCTCGCTACGGACTGAAAGATCGCACCTCGAATGCCCTGGCCGAACTCACCGCCGAGGAGTTGGCCGCCGTGATGGACCCGACGGCGGATCTGGCCGCCGGCTTGGGTGAGGAGGTGACCATGGCCGGGCTGTCGCTGGGCGGCAACGTTGCAGCGCTGGGAGGGCAACTGCGCAGCGACCTGCATCTGGCGGCATCGATGTCGCCGGCGTTTGGCTTTCGCTTTGTCCCGAATCTCCTGACGCCTGCGCTTACGCGCTTGCTGCGCGGCCTTTCGCCCGAAATCTATATCTGGTGGGATCCGATCAACCGTGAAAACTTTCAGGCGGAGAGCGGCTATCCCGGCTTCTCGTTGCGGGCGTTTGCCGAAATTTACCGGCTTGGCCTGGCGATCCAGGCGCTGGTCGAGGGGAACGCGCCCCCCTCCCAGGCGCAGATGGTGATCGGCAACTGGGGCGATCCTGCGGTCAACATGGGCGCCATCAACGCGCTGGCGGAGGCGTGGCACAGCCGTAGCCGCGAAGTTTCCGTCTACTTCTTTCCACCGTTTCCCTGGCTTCCGCACGACATCATCTCGACCGACGCCGTCGGCGCCAACACCGACCTCACCTACTCCCGGCTGCTCGAGCTGCTCACGACCTATCCGTAGGCGATTCCCTATGAAGCCTCGCCCTTATGCGCCGTCAAGAACGTCCGGCCAGAGGCCGAACCTACGCCGCCTCCGTAGGTCATCGCCTCCGGCGCGACGGAACGCTGCAGCGCCATATAAAAGAGGGGACTGCCCCATTGGGATGAGGCAGTCCGGAAGGGGAAAAATATAGAGGGGCGTGGATGATCTAATGGGTCAGGGCTCGATCATCAACACGCCTAAGAGGCTTCGCGGACGAGCATTCGACAAACAGCTCTTGTTGAAGATGGGAAATATCCCCGTCTCTTTGCAGTGCCAGCGATAGAGGCCTGTCTCGCCCGGCGCCAACATCTGTTGTCCGCCCCCTTGTTGAATGTCATAGTCATCATCGAGCAGGGCGACCTCCAACGGCTGTGGCGTATGATTGGCGATGTGAAGCTCAATCCACTCTCCACGCACGGCGCGCACCACAAAAGGGCGCAACCAACTGTGCGGTTGACGCACATCGGCCGGCAACATGCGCCGCACCTGGCTGAGCGAAAGACCGTAGCGTTGCGCAAGACAGGCGGCGTCCTCATCCAGCTGAATCGGCGATCGCATGGAGCGCGTCGGGTCTTTCATACGGTGGGCAATGTAATCGATCAGCGGTTGGTAGCGTTGCAACGTCAGCACCGGCCGCTCTTCGGGGGCATCGCCTGCCGGCATCATAACTGCCGCAAGACGATAGATGCGCGCCGCTCGCTCTGAAAGAGATCGGTCCGCCATCGCGCAAATCGAATGGCAATGCTCCCATGCATCGCTTAACGAGGAGGACATGCGAGTTGTGGTCATACGGGCCGCCTTTCTTTCCATGATCCGCCGGCTCTTTGCCAAGGGGACATGCTGCGCCTAAACATTTAAATCAGATTCACCGCCTTTGCTGCTCGTCAGTGCTCGTCAGTATAGAAGTCTACGCGTTGATCGGGCGTTGATCGGGCGGATGAGGTTCAAAACAAAAAACGAAACGATCGCTGCACAGAATGGTTGTGGAGAGGCCGGTTCCTTTGGAGAGAGCAATGGATTCACCGTATACTTGATATTATCAAGCGACGCCTCATCGAACCAGGCGTATCCATGCATTTCGGAGCAAACGTTTGATGCTGGATTTCAAATTGTTGGGCGCGCCGCACATCCTGCTCGAGGGTCAACCCCTGACCCTGCGCCGCAACAGCGTAAAAGCGCGCGCCCTGCTTTTCTATCTTGCCGCTACCGGCGCCATGGAGCTGCGCGAACGGCTGGCCGGCCTCCTCTGGTCGGACTGGCCGGATACCAAAGCGCGCGCCTATCTACGCGGGGAACTTCATCTTCTGAGCGATCTAAAAAACCGGTACTTGCTTGAGGCGGAAGGACGCATCGGTCTGGTTGCAGAGCGAGTCCACGTCGATCTGCAAGCGCTGCGCCGCGTGATCGCCTCTCCGTCGCCCACGCTCGAGGAGCTTTACGCCGCCAGCCGACTCTACACCGGGCCCTTTCTCGATGGCCTCGACGCGCAACTCGAGGAAAGCTCTCCGCTCTTCGTCGAATGGATGCAAGTTGAGCGCGAACAGATCGAACGCCAGTGGCTCCAGTTGCTCTATCGCTTCGCCGCTGCGTGCGCCGGCGAAGGGCGCATGTTGACCGCAGGCATCGACGCCTGCACCCATCTACTGGAGCTTGAACCAGAGCGAGAAGAGGTGCATCGGCTCAAGATGCGTCTGCTGGCGATGGACGGTCAGCGCGCGGCTGCGCTCAAGCAATATGACCTGTGCGCCTCCGCACTGATGGATGAGCTTGGCGTGCCAGTCTCCGCAGAAACGGACGCTTTATACGACCGCATCCTGGCCGGCGAATTCGATCGTTTTGAACGCGCGCCCATCGAAACAGCCAGCCCAATAGGACAGCGCTCGCCATTTCAAGCCATCGCCGCTCCTGCGCGATTTTCCGGCCGCGACCGGGAATTAGACCAGCTCGTCGCCTGGTTGACGCGCCCCGGACGTCCTCCGATCGTCGCCATCGTGGGCATGGGCGGCGTCGGCAAGACGGCCCTGGCCGCCGCTGTGGCGGAGCGGCTGCGCCAACACTTCACCGACGGCGTGCTATGGGGCAGGGTCGCCACCGATGCGCCACTGGACATCTTGCAAAGCTGGGCGCTGGCCTACGACCGCGACCTTAGCAAGATCACCGGTCTCGAAGCGCGCGCGGCGGCCATGCGCGCCATTCTGGCCGACAAACAGGCGCTGATCGTGCTCGACGACGTGATCGCCGGCAAGCCGATCGACGCCCTGCTGCCTGGGGCCGCTCCCTGCGCCGTGTTGCTCACCTCGCGCGATCGCGCCGAAGTCGCGCCGCACGCCGCCGAAATCCTGGAGCTACGCGAGCTTTCGCTGGAGAGCAGCCTTGAAATGCTCACCCATCTGCTCGGCGAGGCGACCATCGCCGCCGAACGCGCCAGCGCGGAGGAGCTTTGTCGCCTGCTGGAAGGGCTGCCGCTGGCCGTCGAAATCGCTGCGCAGCGCATCGTCTCTTCCCCTCGACGCGACCTGGCGCGCATGGTGCGCAACCTACGCTCGGCTTCGGCGCGATTGGCGCACGGCATCAGCAACCGTTCGGTGCGCACCAGCTTCGAGGCAAGCTGGGCAAGCATGGGAGCGCCGCTTCGTCGCACTTTTACGCTCTTGGGGCTGTTCGACGGTCGCTCCTTCACGGCGGAGGCTGTCGCCGCCGTCGGCGAACTCTCTCTCGATGACGCCATGGAGCAGCTCGATCATTTGACGGCGCTTTCCATGCTCAAATTTACCGGAGAAGAGCGCTACGTCCAACATCGCCTGCTCGCCGATTTTGCTGCGGAGAAACTGGCCGAGCTTCCCGACCGCGCGCTGTTGCATCAACGCTTTGTCGCGTACTACCGGCAACTTGTCCAGGGCGCTGTAGGCCAGTTCGACCGGCTGCACCACGAATGGGATCACCTCTTACACGCAGTGGAAATGGCGCAGCAGATGGAGGAATGGAACGAGCTATTGGCTTTGGTCGATGCAGCGGCGGCGCCGTGGTTTGCGCGTGGACGCTTCCATCACGCCCGCAAGGGCTTTATGGCCGGCCTCGAAGCGGCAAAGGCGCTGAACGACGCTCAACATAGCACCCGTTTCGCCTTCTTTCTCGGCAGGGTGGCGCTGCGCCAGGACGACTATCCTGCCGCCCGCAGCCTGCTTCAAAGCGCCATCGCCGGCTACGAAGCAAGCGACAACACCTTGCGCATGGCCGATGCCCTGGTTGACCTCGCCGACGTCGAAATCGAGTTGGGCGATTACACGGCGGCTCAAGAGCACCTCCGCCGCGCCGAAGCAAGCTACGCAGCGCACGGACAGCCTGTCGGCCTCGCTGCAGTGCGCTGCCGCCAGGCCTCAATCGCCTACGATCAGGAAGCGTTCGATCGTGCAGCTGCCCTGTGCGAGGACGGTCTGCGCCTTTTGCCGCCCGAAGGCGGCGAGCTGGTGCGCTCGCGCATCCTGCGCCTGCTCGCCGACATCGCCGTGCGCAAGCAAGCGTTGGAGCTTGCACAACACTACACGCAGCAGGCGCAAGAGGTCAGCGCCGTTCTCAACGACCAGACGGAAAATGCAGCGATTCTCTTTGCGCAGGCCAAGCTGGCGCACTATTTCGGCAATGAAATAGAAGCGTTGGAAAGCGCACAGCAGAGTCTTGCGCTCTACACGGCGATGGGCGATCGCAAAGCCGCCGCCGTCATTCATCTGCTGCTCTGCCGCATCTATCGGGCGTTGGGGAACGAGGCGAAGCTGAACGAAGTCGCTGTGCGCGGCAGAGCATTGGCGCTCGAAGTGCAGGACGCCCATATCGCTGCGCTTTTTGAACCGTTTACAGCCAGCGCGCCGCTGGCGTCCTCTTCCTGAGCGAGCCTAATGTCA
>CALFWA010000021.1 GCA_937928035.1 uncultured Caldilinea sp.
GTCACCTCGCAGATCACCGGTCGCCTGGAGGAGGAGAGCGTGCATGTGGGGCCGAGCGACTACGTGCCGTGGCTGAGCGACCGCAAATTCTGCGAAATCCGCATCGAAGGCACCACTTTCGGCGACGTGCCTCTCCTCCTAACCGCGCATCTGGAAGTGTGGGACAGCCCCAACAGCGCCGGCGTGGTGATCGATGCAGTGCGCTGCGCCAAGCTGGCGCTCGATGCAGGCGTCGGCGGTGCGCTGCTTGGTCCATCAAGCTATTTCATGAAGAGCCCGCCGGAGCAGTACACCGACGACGTGTGCCGCAACAAGGTCGAAGAGTTCATTGCGGCCTATGGCCGGCGACAGCCTGTCGCCGGATAAGCGTTGAGTGGATCGCCCCAAAATTTTAACAATTTTTCGGCAAATTGGGGGGTGCACTTTCCCGAAAGTTGTGCTATAGTACCAATACGCCGTCTGTTGTGGCTGGCCCCAATCCAGCCTTCGGGGGACAACAGACGGTGTATTTTTTTACAATCACTTTTTCCACGATTATGACAAGCAAACCCTTTCTTTCACCTGGCAAACAGATCGCATACGCTTTGGGCCAACTGGGCTGGTCGACGCTGGTCAACATCATTGGGCTGACGTTGGTCTACTTCTATCTGCCGCCTGAGAACGCTGGCCTGCCCACGCTCATCACCACAGCCGTCTTTTTGGGCATCTTCAACGCCATCACGCTGATCGCGGCGTCCGGTCGACTCTGGGATGCCATCACCGATCCGTTGATCGCCAATCTGAGCGATCGTTCCCGGCATCGGCGCGGGCGGCGCATCCCTTTCCTGGCGGTGGGCGCGCTGCCGGCTGCGCTTTTTTGCGCGCTGATGTTCACGCCGCCGGTGCGCGAGGTGAGCGCCGTCAACATCGTCTGGCTGGTCGTCATGCAGATGCTCTTCTACCTCTTTTTGACCGTCTACGTGACTCCCTACTTTGCGCTGCTGCCGGAATTGGGGCACACGGCCACCCAACGCCTCAATCTCTCGACCTGGATCTCGATCACCTATGCGCTGGGCATTATGGTGGCTGCGCAGACGCCGGCGCTCGCCGGCGTCGTGCAGTCTGCTTTTGGCGTGGACGATAAGATGACCGCCTTTCAGATCGCCATCGCCGCCTTGGCGTTCATGGCTGCGCTGCTGATGTATCTGCCGGTCCTTTTTATCGACGAAAACCGCTACTGCGAGCGTGTCCCGTCCACCGTCCCGCTGCTGGAAGCAGTGCGCACGACCTTTCGCAACCAGAGCTTTCGCTACTATGTAGTCGCCGATTTCGCCTATTTCATGGCGTTGACGATCGTCAACACCGGCCTGCTCTACTACATCACCGTCCTGTTGTTATTGGAGGAGGCGCTGGTGAGCGCGCTGTTGACCGTCATGGTGATTCTCTCCTTTGTCTTCTATCCCGCGGTCAATCTGCTGGCGCGCCGGCTCGGCAAGAAGCCGTTGATCGTCGTCTCGTTTTTCTGGATGAGCGTGATCTTCTTCGGCGTCTTTTTCCTAGGCAGGATGCCGCTGCCGCCGGTGGCGCAGGCGTACACGCTGATCGTTTTGTACGCCATCCCGATCGCCTTTCTTGGCGTGCTGCCCAACGCCGTGCTGGCAGACATCGCCGAGCACGACGCCATGCACACAGGCGAACGGTTGGAAGGCATGTTCTTCGCCGCGCGCACGCTGATGCAAAAGCTGGGGCAGACAATGGGCGTCGTCATCTTCGCCACATTGACCATCTGGGGGCGCAATCCAGGCGACGATCTGGGCGTTCGGCTGAGCGGGATGGCAGGCTTTGCCCTGTGCGCTGCGGCGGGATTGGTCTTTTTGCGCTACAACGAGCGCCGCGTATTGCGGGAGCTGGAGCAGCGCGAGGCCAGCGCCGGGTGAGATCGTCCGCTATTGCGGCCAGATTGCGACGCATTTTCAAAATTTGACGCCTTAGATATGGGATGGTATGCTTTCAAAGGCGCTGTCGGTGGTGCTGGGCCCCAATCCCAGCTTCGGGGGACCATCGACGGCGCACTTTTTTTGCTTGCACACGGCCTACCGCTTCTGCTTGTATAGACTGGGCGAATCGCCATGAAGGCTCGAATCGCTGTACTCGCCGACTACGCCAGCCTCTCGATCGAACATAAGCTCAACATCCTGGGCGTCTTCACGACGATCAACGCGACCAAGGCGCCGGTCGTCCACCCGCAGATGAAATTGGTCGCTCAGTTTGAATTCGACGCCAGCGAGGCGGGTCAGCATCCGATGCGGGTCGTGCTGATCGACGCCGACGGCAACGAACTGCTTTCAATCGCCGGCGTGATCACGATCCAACCTCCTCCTGGAGGGAAGCCGGCGTTGATGAACCAGCTTCTCGACCTCACGAATCTGACCTTTCCCAGGTTTGGCGACTATGAGTTTCGCATCCTGATCGACGACGAGGTCGCAGCTGAAATCCCCTTGACCGTGGCGCAGATCGGCGCAACGCAGCCATAGAAGCAGATTCTTCCATCAACAAACTGCGATGCAACACAACATAGAAGACCCGGTAGAAGACCCACTCGATAAGAAACACGAAACACGGAGCACGAAACCAATGAGCACTTCCCCAAAACGCTATGCCATCGTCGGAACCGGCGCACGCGCCGGGCTGTACATCGAAGGGTTGGCTGCCACCTACGCCGATGTAGCGGAGCTGGTTGGCCTGTGCGACCTGAGTCAGACGCGTATGGATTGGTACAATCGGCAACTGACAACCCGCCTGGGGCGGCCGCCTTTGCCCACGTACCGGGCGCATGAATTCGACCGGATGATTGCCGAGACGCGGCCCGACGTCGTCATTGTCACCACCATCGATTGCACGCACCATGAATACATCACGCGAGCGATGGCGCTCGGCTGCGACGTCATCACCGAAAAACCGATGACGATCGATCTGGAGAAGCTGTGCGCCATTTTCGACGCCATCGACGCCACGGGGAAACAACTCCGCATCACCTTCAACTATCGCTATGCGCCCGCCTACACCCGCTTTCGCGAGCTATTGATGGCGGGGGTCGTTGGCCGCCCGTTGTTGGTCGATTTTTCTTGGATGCTCGACACCAGCCACGGCGCCGACTATTTTCGCCGCTGGCATCGGGAAAAGGCCAATAGCGGCGGCTTGCTCGTGCACAAGGCGACGCACCATTTCGACCTTGTCAACTGGTGGATCGACAGCCGTCCGCAGAGCGTCTTTGCGCTCGGCGCGCTGAGCTTCTACGGCAAAGCCAACGCCGAAGCGCGTGGAGAGCAGTACAGCTATAGTCGTTACACCGGCGAACCGGCGGCGCGCACCGATCCCTTCGCCCTCGACCTGACCAGCAAAGAGGCGCTCAAGGGGCTGTACCTGGACGCCGAGGCGGAAACCGGCTACCTGCGCGACCACAACGTCTTCGGCGAGCCGATCACGATCGAGGATACGATGACGGTGACGGCGCGCTACGTCAACGGCGCCTTGCTCTCCTATTGTTTGGTCGCCTACTCGCCGTGGGAAGGGCTGCGCATCGCCGTCACCGGCGACAAGGGGCGCATCGAGATGGAAATCGTTGAGACCGTCACGCATCTGCTCAGCGATGCGGAGGCGGCGAGCGCCGCCGCCAGCAAAGGCCCCTTCGAGCGCGCCCACATCCGCGTCTATCCGATGTTTGGCCGACCCTACGACGAACCTGTCCCCACGGGCGAGGGAGGGCACGGCGGCGCCGACCCGCCGATGCTCGACGATCTCTTGTTGCCCAACAGGCCCGCCGATCCGCTGGGTCGCGCCGCCTCACACATCGACGGCGCGGCTTCGGTGCTGGTGGGCATTGCCGCCAACCGGTCGATGCAGACAGGGAGGCTGGTGCACATCGCCGATCTTTTCGACCTGGAGCGGCGCCGCAGCATGGAGAACAACCGTGCATCTGCCTGAATGGTTTCGCATCCCTGCCGACGAGCTGACCGCCCGCTCGCCGGTTCCATTGACGATCGTGCCCGACCTTCCGTCGCTGCACGAGCACTTCGCCCGTTCGGTCTTCGACGCTATCGCCGAAGCCGGTGCGCATCCCGTCCGAACAGCTCCACTTCCCCGATCCGCTGCACATCGACCGCATCAGCGAGGCAATCGCAGCCGTGGGGGGCGTCGATGTCTGCTACGGCGGCATGGCCGACATCCTTGCGGCTCGCCGCGTTCGCCTCTACGCACAGGGCGGCGTTTGGCAGAGAGCAGCGCTGCGCGTCGCTCTCTTCGGCAGCCCTTACGCAACGGATGCTTCCGGCGAAGATGTCGACTGTCCGGTCACCCTGTTGCGCAGCCACCCCGACCTGGCCATCGTCACCGACGTCGAAACCGCTCAGCCGGCCGTTCCGGCGATGGCTGCGTAGGCCGAGACAAAATTATCGCAGCGGCGCTTTCTATGAGTAGAATTAGGGGCGATTATGATCTGCGCGGTTTGGGGCCAGGAGCGCCCCAGCGCCGGCGACGTCCACAACAGATACACAGATCTCCACGGAGGGGAAACGATGAGCGTTCTGACACGCAACGGTGCACTCAACAAATACAGCAGCCAGCTCACGCAGGTGCGCTCGCAGGTCGGCTCGCAGGCGATGCTGTACGGCGTGGGATTGACCGATGAAGACATGCAGAAGCCGCAGGTTGGCATCGCCAGCATGGGCTGGGAAGGCAACCCCTGCAACATGCACCTCAATCGGCTGGCGCGCGAGGTCAAAGCCGGCGTGCAGGAGGCCGGCATGGTCGGCCTCGTCTTCCATACGATCGGCGTCAGCGACGGCATTTCCATGGGCACGGAGGGGATGAAATTTTCGCTGCTCTCGCGCGACCTGATCGCCGACTCGATCGAGACCGTCATGCGCGCACAGTGGTACGACGCCAACGTCTCGCTGCCGGGCTGTGACAAGAACATGCCCGGCTCGGCGATGGCGGCCGCGCGCGTCAACCGTCCCACCATCATCGTCTACGGCGGCACGATCCGCGCCGGTCATCTGGGCGATCAGAAGCTTGACATCGTCTCCGCCTTCGAGGCTTACGGCAAGTGGCTGGCGAAGGAGATCACCGAGGAGCAACTGCGCGAGATTCTGCGCAACGCCTGTCCGGGCGAGGGCGCCTGCGGCGGCATGTACACCGCCAACACGATGGCCTCCGCCCTCGAGGCGTTGGGGATGAGCCTGCCCTACAGCTCCTCCTATCCGGCCAACAGCCCGGAAAAACTCGCCGAATGTCGGGCGGTCGGCCCGGCGCTGCTCAACCTGCTGGAGAAGGACATCAAACCGCGCGACATCATGACGCGCAAGGCCTTCGAGAACGCCATCACCGTCGTGGTGGCGCTCGGCGGCTCCACCAACGCCGTCATGCACCTGATTGCAATGGCCCGGGCTGCCGATGTGCCGCTGACGATCGATGACTTCCAGGCGATCTCCAATCGCACGCCCTTGCTGGCCGACATGAAGCCCAGCGGGCCGTGGGTGATGGAAGACCTCTGGCAGGTCGGCGGCGTGCCCGCGGTGATGAAGCTGCTGCTCGAGAATGGCCTGCTGCACGGCGACTGCCTGACCGTAACCGGCAAGACGGTGGCCGAAAATCTGGCCGATTTGCCCGGTCTCAAGGAAGGACAGCAGATCGTCCATCCCATTTCCAACCCCATCAAGAAGACCGGCCACCTGCAAATCCTCTACGGTAACCTGGCGACCGAAGGCGCCGTCGCCAAGATCACCGGCAAGGAAGGCACCCGCTTCACCGGCCCGGCCAAGGTGTTTGACTCCGAAGAGCTCACTCTGAAAGCGATCGAGGAGGGGCGCATCACCCACGGCGACGTGGTGGTGATTCGTTATGAAGGCCCGAAGGGGGGCCCTGGCATGCGCGAGATGCTTTCCGTCACCTCGGCCATCATGGGAGCCGGCTTAGGCAAGAGCGTGGCGCTGATCACCGACGGGCGCTTCTCCGGCGGCACGCACGGCTTCGTCGTCGGGCACATCACGCCCGAAGCGCAGGTCGGGGGCAACCTCGCCCTCGTGCAGGACGGCGACCTGATCACGATCGACGCCGAGAACAATCGGCTGGAGCTGCACGTTTCCGATGAAGAGCTGGCGCGGCGCCGTGCTGCCTGGCAGGCTCCGCCGCCCAAGTTCACCAAAGGCGTGCTCTATAAATACTACAAGACGGTCTCTTCCGCCTCGGAGGGATGCGTGACGGACGCATAGAGAACGAAAATCCGCTTTCATCATCCAGGAAGCTCTGATGTTTCCTGGATGATGAAAGCTTTCTGGAGGCGCCGATGGAAGTTGCGCTTCCTTGCCTGCAGTGACCCTCTTGCCCCTGTGCCTCACGCGCTACGCCGCAGCGCCCCCTCCCTGTCCCAGTTGAAACGTGACTTTTGCCCCTACTTCCGCCTGCCGACGCCAGGCTATGATTGATCTGAAAGCATCTGCTTCGTATCCACCTACTAAGTTTGAGGGCGCGTTTTCTCTTGCAGTTCTGGTGCATTGCGTCCGTTGCGCCATCGAGAGTGCGCCCGCTCTTCTTCGACGCAACACGCTACATGCAGCGCAAACAAGAGAAAATAGTTCCCTGGAAAACGCAACATCGGCGCTGACGCATCAACGGGGATGCACAGCGTGACGGAGCCATCGGGCCGTCGCCGGGTTCCGCCGAAGGATTGCTCAAAGGAGAGCACGCCATGACTCAAGGCACCGTCCTCATCAGAAGCGAGCGTTGCAAAGGGTGCGGACTTTGCATCCAGGCGTGTCCGCAACAGGTGCTTGCCTTCGCAGAGACGTTCAACGCACGCGGCTATCGGCCAGTGCAGCTCGATGAACGGGAGCGCTTCTGCACCGGCTGCGGCGTCTGCGCCATCGTCTGCCCCGACGTCGTTTTCACCGTCTATCGCCAACCGCTGCGTCGCGTGGAAAGGAGGTGAACATGGCGCGTGCGCTATGGAAAGGCAACGAGGCGCTGGCAGAGGCGGCCATCCGCGCCGGCGTCGACGCCTTTTTCGGCTACCCGATCACCCCACAAACCGAGCTGCTCGAATACATGGCACGACGCATGCCGGAGCTGGGCCGCGTCTTCTTGCAGGCGGAAAGCGAGATCGCAGCCATCAACATGGTCTACGGCGCCGCCTGCGCCGGCGCGCGTGCAATGACTTCCTCCTCGTCGCCCGGGATCAGCCTGATGCAGGAAGGATTGAGCTACATCGCCGGCAGCGAGGTTCCCTGCGTGGTGGTGGACATCATGCGCGGAGGGCCGGGGCTGGGCAACATTCAGCCCAGCCAGGCGGACTACTTTCAACTGACGCGCAGCGCCGGCCACGGCGACTTCCACCCTCTGGTGCTGGCGCCGGCCACGTTGCAGGAGGCGGTCGATCTGATGTACGCCAGCTTCGACCTGGCTTTCAAGTATCGCACCATCGTGATCATTGCGGGCGACGGCGCCCTGGGTCAGATGATGGAGCCGGTGGAGATGCCGCCGATGCGTCCACCCCCTCCGGATCGGCCAGACTGGGCTGTCTTCGGCGCCAAGGGACGGCCCCCCCGCGCCATCACCTCGCTCTATCTCGACGCCGAAGAGCTGGAGCAAGTCAATCAGCGCTTGCAGGCCAAGCTGAAAGTCATCGCAGCCAACGAACAACGCTGGGAATGCTATCTGACCGAAGACGCCGAGTATCTGGTCGTGGCCTTCGGCACCGTGGCGCGCATTGCCAAATCGGCCGTGCGCGCGGCTCGGGCGGCGGGCGTGCGCGCCGGTCTCTTCCGACCGATCAGCCTGTGGCCTTATCCTGCTGAAGCGCTCAGTCGGTTGATTGGACAGATGCGCGGCGTGCTGGTGGTAGAAATGAACGCCGGTCAGATGCTGGAGGACGTGCGGATGGCTGTATGCGGGCGGACGCCGTTGCGCTTTCTGGGTCGCATGGGTGGTGTTATCCCCATGCCCGATGAAATTGCCGCCGAGATTGTGTACATGGCTCGCACCCGCCAACATGGCAATCGTCATGGAGCGCAGCGCCTGTTGCAATTCAAGGAGTGACGCAGTATGACGACCTTGTCTTTGGAAGCGCCCCTGCGTGAAGCCTCGGCGCATTCGCAGATGGAAATCGTCTACGCGCCCCCCGCGGCGTTGGCGGACGTCCCTATGCACTATTGCCCTGGCTGCTCTCACGGCGCCATCCACCGCATGATCGCCGAAGTCGTCGACGAGCTGGCAATCCGGGAGTGCACACTCTGCGTGGCGCCGGTGGGCTGTGCGGTCTTTGCCTACAAATACTTCAATTTCGACAGTTGCGAGGCGGCGCACGGCCGTGCGCCGGCGATGGCGACCGGATTGAAACGCATCCTGCCCGACCGCGTCATCTTTACCTATCAAGGCGACGGCGATCTCGCCAGTATCGGCGCCAACGAGATTCTCCACGCCGCCCTGCGCGGAGAGCCGATCAGTGTGATCTTCGTCAACAATGCCGTCTACGGCATGACCGGCGGTCAGATGGCGCCGACGACCCTGGTCGGGATGAAGACGACCTCCTCCCCTCTGGGCCGCGATCCGCTGACACAGGGTCATCCCATCCATATCACCGAAATGCTGGCGACGATCCCGGGCGTCGCCTACGCCGTGCGCCGATCCATGCATTCGGTGGCGGAAATGCGCAAGACGAAAAAGGCCATCCGGCTGGCATTTCAGGCGCAACTGCAAGGGCTGGGGCTCAGCATCGTCGAAATCCTGGCGACCTGTCCGACCAACTGGCGACTGACGCCCATCGAAGCGCTCGATTTTATTCGCGATCGGATGGCGCCGGAATATCCTGTAGGAGATTTTAAGGTGGATGAGAGGCTGAGGGAGAAGGGTTGAGGCTTTTAACCCGGTCGGCAAGCTGCGGCTTCAGCACCGTCAAGGAGGGCCGTGTATGGAAACATCGATCATCATTTCGGGCTTTGGCGGCCAGGGCGCCCTGTTCGCCGGACAGGTGCTGGCGCACGCCGCCATGGAGAGCGGCAAAGAAGTGACGTGGATTCCGTCCTACGGGCCGGAGATGCGCGGAGGCACGGCGCACTGCACCGTGGTGATCGGCGATGAACCCATTGGCTCGCCGCTGGTGCGCAACCCGCACTGTGTGATCGCCATGAACCTGCCCTCCGTCGACAAATACGAGCCGCTCGTGGCGGTCGGCGGGCGCCTTCTTTACGACAGCACGCTGGTCAAACGACCGTTGCGTCGCACCGACATCCTGGGCGTAGCCATCCCTGCGCACGACATCGCCCTGCGCTGCGGCAGCCAGCAGTTGGTCAACATCGCCATGCTTGGAGCGCTGCTGGCGCTCTGTCCGCTGGTGGAGCTGGCGGCCGTGGAGCAGGCGCTGCGCGCCCACCTGCCCGAGCGCCATGCGGAGCTCCTGCGGCCCAACATCCTGGCGCTGCACGCAGGCGCCGCGTACATTCGAGAGCAGCGCATTGCAGTGAGTTGACGGCGAGGCGATGCTTGCCGGGAAATTTTTTGCGCCCTTCCACCAGACTTGCATCTATAAGAATCTTATGATATAGTTTTGGCAGTGTGAGCCGCTTGTCGCCTTGTGTGAGAAGCGGTAATGGAGTGGAGTTGAGTGAAGTTGGCAAAAGTGGGTGACCCCCACTTTTGTTGTTGTAAGGGGCAAAAGCGGAGAAAAGAGCAGAACAAGTATGTCGAAAGCATTGATCGCTGGCATCAACCAGGTGGCGACCGACAAAGGGCTGGATCGCGAAGTGATTTTTGAAGCGATCGAGGCGGCGCTAGTTTCAGCCTACAAGCGCAACTATGGGCCGGCAGCCAATATCACGGCGAAAGTGGATCGCGTCACAGGGGAGATGCGCATCTACACAGAACGCGAAGTTGTCGAAGAGGTCTTCAACGAACGCACGGAAATCACGCTAGAAGAAGCAAAGCGCTATGACCCAAACGCCAAGCTGGGGGATGTCATCGCAGTGCCGAGCACGCCGAGCGACTTCGGCCGCATCGCTGCGCAGACCGCCAAGCAAGTCATCTTGCAGCGCATTCGCGAGGCGGAGCGCGACACGGTCTATGAAAACTTTGCTCACCGCATCGGCGAGGTGATCACGGCGCAGGTTCGCAGCATCGACGCGCAGTCCGGCGCAGTTTCGGTCATGCTCGACGATAAGCACGAGTGCCTGATGCTGCGCGAAGATCAAATTCCAACGGAGAAGCTGCGGCGGGGCGATTACGTCAAAGTCTACGTCGCCGATGTCCAGAAAAACTCGCGCGGGCCGGTGATCAAGATTTCGCGCACACACCGCAACCTGCTGCGCCGTCTGATGGAGCAGGAAATCCCTGAGGTGCGCGAAGGGAAGGTCGAGATTAAGGCCATTGCGCGGGAACCCGGCTATCGCAGCAAAGTCGCGGTGCAGGCGACCGTGCCCGGCCTGGACGCGGTCGGCAGTTGCGTGGGCATGCGCGGGCTGCGCATTCAGAACATCGTCAACGAGCTGGCGGGCGAGAAGATCGACGTCGTCGAATGGAACGCCAATCTGGCGCAGTACATCTCGAATGCGCTGAGCCCCGCCAAAGTTCAGGCGGTGCTGCTCGATGAAGAAGGGCCGATCAAGACCGCTACAGTCGTGGTGCCCGACCGCCAGTTAAGCCTGGCCATCGGCAAGGAAGGCCAGAACGCCCGGCTGGCGGCAAAATTGACCGGCTGGCGCATCGACATCAAGAGCGAGAGCGAGGCGCGCGCAGAAGGTTTGGACCGCATCATCGCCGAGCGCGCCCAGGAGGCCGCCATGCGCGCCACCGAAGATCTGCTGGCGAGGGCAGAACAGATCTTGCGCAGCGAAGGCGAAGAGCTGGAAGACCGCTTCCTCCAAGCTGTGCAGGCGCTGCGATCCGGCGACGAAATCGAAATCACCGAGCTGCCTTCTGGCACCTTCAAGAGCTTTGAGGAAGTGCTTGCTGAGCTCAGCGCAGAGGAAAAGAGAAAAGACGCGGAGGCTTTCCCGATCGAAGAGATGGACGAGAGAGCGTTGCTTGCCAAGACGGCTGCGCCAGAATGGCCTGAGCTGCCAGAAGAAGTGACGCGCCCAGGCGAACTTGCGTCTCCCGAGCTTCCTGTGGAAGGCAAAGGCGCCGCCGAGGCGGAAACCTTTAGCGCTCCGATCGGCTCCGAAGCGCTGCCTGAGGTGATCACGGCGGATATGCTGCGCGCGCGCATGGCGGAGCGCAAGAAGTTCACCTTCAGCGAGGAGGACTTCGAGGTGCCGCCAGAATTGTTGAAAGGCTACGAAGAAGACGAGGACTTCTTTGAGCAGGGCGGCAAGGGCAAAGGCAAAGCCAAAAGCAAAAAGTCGGCGCCCAAGTCGAAGGCGAAGACCAAAAAACCGGCTTCCCGGCGTCCCTGGGAGGATGAGGACGACTTCTAAGCGTAGGAATTCCAGCATAGGACGAGACCGGTTGTCGACGTGAGCCGATTGTCGATGTAAAATTCGAGATGCAGAGACTGAGTCTGCAAATCGCCGTTTCGGTTTCTGCATCTCAACCCGATATGCATTATAATTTGAAAAATTGGGACGAGCTACAACTATGAAGCACACGCCGATCCGCACCTGCATCGGATGTCGTCAGACGCAGAGTAAGCGCTCTCTGATTCGTCTGGTGCGCACAGCGGATGGGGTCGTCGTGGATCCGACAGGCAAGCGAGCAGGGCGCGGGGCTTATGTGCATGCGGAGCGTTCCTGTTGGGAAGCAGCGCTCAAGGGTGGTCAGCTTGAGCGAGCACTGCGCACCAAGATCGACGCCGAAACTCGAGCCATGCTCGTTCAAGAACTAAATCGTCTGACAGGCGCAGAGGCCGCCGGCGTTGCGCAGGAGGGCGAAGAGCGTTCTGCAAAAGCCAGATGAAGGAAATCATGATTGCAACAAACAAGTTGGCGTGAGATTGCGGCCATGAAACGCAAGACAATGGTGTCCTCAGAGGCAGATAAGTCATGATTGCTGGTAAAACAGCCATGATGCACGGCGGCGGGTGGATGCATGAGGTGAACCGGGCGACGACTGGCGCGAGGGTGTGTATGGAATCAATCAGGTGATCGGCCGCTCTCGCCTCCAACGGTTTTCCGCTTTCTCCTCATTTTCGTCCTCTCAACGCAAACGCCCCTGCCTCTAGCGACCTTTGCGGATCGACGCACATCATCCATACGCTGCACTTTGCTTACTGCCTTCGGGCGCAGTGGAAAGACGCCTTCGCCTCGAAGCAGCAGAGCCAAGCCGCGTAAGGCGTATACTGTCAACATTTTATTTTCAATCGATGAATCTGAAACCATCGATGCAATTTTCAACCCTGTGTTAGGGCAGGATGGGAGGCATGATGACAACAAAGAGCAAAGCGCCGGGCAAAGATCGAGCGCCCGCAGCACCACAACAAACAAAACAACGCATGGAAAAGGATCTCCCAGAAAAGGAGCGCCCCCTGCCGGGCGACGGGCGCGCCGGCCGCCCATCGAAAGAGCGACCGGCGCCGCGCAAAGAGGAAAGCCGCACAGCGGTGGCGGCGCCTCCGAAAGAGGTCGAGGTCGGCGAAGCCATCACAGTGCGCGACTTGGCGGCGCTGATGCAGCGCAGCCCGATCGATCTGATCAAGATTCTGATGCAGTACGGCATCATGGCGCCGATCACCCATACCATCGACCATGACACGGCAGTCATCCTGGGAGAAGAGCTCGGCGTCACCGTGAAGTGGCCGCCGAAAGCCGTCGAGGAGAAGCCCGAAGGCGAGGGCGAAAAAGAGCCCTCAGGTGCCGCGCCGCCGAAGCAGCGCACCTACATCCAGGAAATCCTGGCCAAGCAGCCGCCGGAGCAGATGGTGGAGCGCCCTCCCGTGATCGCCGTGCTCGGCCATGTGGACCACGGGAAAACTACGTTGCTCGACCGCATTCGCCACACCAACGTGGCTGCCGGCGAAGCGGGCGGCATCACCCAGCGCACGGGCGCCTATCAAGTCACCGTCCAGGGCAAGAAGATCACCTTCCTGGACACCCCTGGCCATGAAGCCTTCACCGCCATGCGCGCCCGCGGCGCCCAGGTGACGGACATCGTCGTGCTGGTGGTAGCCGCAGACGACGGCGTGATGCCGCAGACACTGGAGGCGATCAGCCATGCGCGCGCCGCCAACGTGCCGATCATTGTGGCGATCAACAAGATCGACAAGCCCAACGCCAATCCGCAGCGCGTCATGGAGGAGCTGGCCAAGGAAGGGTTGCAGCCCGAAGCATGGGGCGGCGACACGATCATGGTGCAGGTCAGCGCGCTTAACAACCTGGGCATCGACGACCTGCTCGACAACATTCTCGTGCTGGCGGAAGTCGAACAGTTCAAGGCAAACCCGAACGGCGAATGCGTCGGCACCGTGATCGAAGCGGAGCTGGACAAACACCGCGGCGTCACGGCGACCTTACTCGTGCAAAACGGCACATTGCGCCGTGGAGACGTGATCGTCGTCGGCAAGACGTGGGGACGCATCAAGGCCATGTTCGACTTTGAGGGCAAGCCGATCAAAGAGGCTGGCCCCAGCACGCCCACCATCGTCCTGGGGCTCCATGAAGTGCCGATGGCGGGCGACATTTTCGAGCGCGTCGCCAACGATCGCGTGGCGCGGCAGATCGTCGAGGAGCGCAAGCAGGCCGCCGCCGCACCTGTGCAGGAGACGCGACGCACCATGTCACTGGATGAGTTCTTCAAGCGGCTGGAGGGCGGAGAAACCAAGACGCTCAACCTGATCGTGCGCGCCGACATGCAGGGCACGCTGGAGCCGATCGTCAAGAGCCTGAACGAGCTCAGCAACGAGGACGTCGAAATCAAAATCCTGCAGGCCAGCATCGGCGACATCTCGGAGTCCGACGTCATGTTGGCCGAGGCGAGCGACGCCGTGATCATCGGTTTCAGCGTCGGCGTCGACCGTGCGGCGCAGGTGCGCGCCGAAAACTCCGGCGTTGAAATTCGCCTCTACGATGTCATCTACAAGATGCTCGAAGACATCGAAGACGCCATGAAAGGCATGCTCGAGCCGGTCTACAAAGAGGTCGTGATCGGCCATGCCACAGTGTTGCAGCTCTTCAAGCTGCGCAAAGGCGTGGTGGCCGGGTGCATGGTCAACGATGGCGTGGTCAAGCGGGGCGCCCTCGCGCGCGCACTGCGCAACGGCGAAGTCGTCGTCAGCGATGTGCGCGTGGAGTCGTTGCGCCGCTTCACCGAGGACGTCGCCGAAGTGCGTCAGGGCTACGAATGCGGCATCAACCTCACCCAGGGCGATGAGCTGCTCAAAGAGGGCGACGTGCTGGAGTTCAGCGAACGGGTGCGCGTCCGCTGAGCGAATAAGATCGGAAGATGAAGGTCGGAGGTGGAGAGCGGGAGGTGGATGGGGCGCCTATCTCACTTCTTGCTCCCATAACGATGAAGACAGGCGGTATTCTTATGTCAACGGAAATTCGTCAACAACGCGTAGCAGAGTTAATCTTTGAGGAGATGAGCATTATGCTAGCGGGTGAACTGCAGGACCCACGCATCAGCCTGGTCAGGGTGACGGATGTGCGCGTAAGCAAGGACCTGCGCAACGTGCGCGTTTTTGTCTGCCATGACGACGAAACCGTCTCCCGTCGCGACCTGCTCAAGGCGTTGCAGAACGCCACCTCTTATCTGCGTCGCCAACTGGCCGAACGGCTCAGCCTGCGCGCGGTTCCGGAAT
>CALFWA010000022.1 GCA_937928035.1 uncultured Caldilinea sp.
TAGAGCGCCGGCCTCCGGAGCCGGGTGCACAGGTTCGAGTCCTGTCAGGGGCGCACGCCAGCGCGAAGAGAGCGGGTCAAGCGCCCGCTCTCTTCGCATGTGTAAACTTTCTTTGTCGGATGACTTACGCCTCAATCTCGCCGCAGCGTCAACAGCCCCGGCACCCTGTCGAAAATCCAAAAGCCTAGCGGCAGGCCGATGATCGTCATGCACAAGAAGTAGCCGACCGAAAGCGCAATCGCCGCCAGCCACCAGCCCACGACGATAAACCACAGCGCCCGCACCAAAAAGGGATACTGCGGAACCCGGACTTCGCCGTGGAGCGTGATCAGGCGGTCGGGCTGACGCAACGCCATGATCATCGGGATGTTGTTCAGGATCGCAATCCCCAGCGGAATGGTCACGATCAACAAAAGGAAAATGTAAGCCGCGGTCACGGCGAAGCTCCCCAGCCACCAGCCGATAAAGACAAACCATAGGATTTGCACCAGGCAGCCTGGCCCTTTCTTCACCATGATCGGCGTCCCAACAGGATATGTCATCGCAGACGTCCTTTCATCGGATAGCTGTCATCGAATAAACGTGTTTCGTGGTGCGTGTCGCGTTGCGTAGAACACCTCCACGCGTTGTTGATTTATTATTACGCAATCAATCGTAAAACGTTGCGCAGCACGCCTCTGCGGGCAACCAACACGCGCCTGCTGCGGCGGTTTGCGGCTTCGCAGCGGCATGCAGTATTGTTATATGATAGATGGGAATCTATCCACTCGCCAATTCGTTCGATCGATCGCCGGTGCATTAGATCGGCTGCGCCAGTGGGAGCAAGGCGTTTATGGCGCAAGGTAAAAGGGAAAAGTTATGTCCTTTGAGTCACAGTCGGAGGAATTCAAGCGCGCATTGGCCGAAAGCGCCTGGCTGCTGCGCATGAATCAACCGCAGGCGGCGTTGGAAAAGCTGCTTCCGCTCTATGAGCAGGCGCCCACCCATCCCGATGTGGCGCTCAACCTGGGCGGCGCTTACATTCTGATGGCGAAATGGCGCAAGGCGGAGCAGGTGCTGAGCAAGGCCGCCGAGCTGCACGCCGACAACGCCATGATCTGGGTCAACCTGGCAGCGGCGCATCTGGGGCGACTGGAGCTTTCCGGCCCCCAACAGCAAGAACGAGCCATCCGCGCTTACAAACGCGCCCTGGAGATCGACCCGAAAGCGCCCAACGTTCACTATCACCTCGGCCTGATCTATAAAGAGCGCGGCGAATTGGCGCAGGCGATCGAGTGGTTCCGCGCTGCGCTCGAAGTCAATCCGGCCGATCAAGATGCAAGTTACTGGATCGAACGGCTTTCGACGCTGCTAGAAGCCTCTCGTCCGTCATCGCCAGGCGATGCAGCTCCGGATGAGGGACAGGAGCAACCATGAGTTCAGAGCCGATGCGCGCTTCTTCGTCGGAAACCATCTGGAGCGCTCAGCCCCGCCATCGCCTGCGCGAAAATCCCGAGCGCCTGGCGTGGATTATCCTGCTGACCAGCTTCGCCATCTTCGTCACGCTCGCCATCACCGTGCCGCTTGCCATCCGCCACTTCATCGAGATTGCCACCGTCAAACAGGCCGCCGTGATCGACCCGACGCAAGGCACGGTCTTGCTCTACCCTCCGCGTTCGCTGGAGCCGATCGCCATCACCGACCTGCGCGACCAGGTGGTGGAGGGCAGCGTGATCGAGGCGGGAGACAGCCCAACGCAGGCCACGATCCGCTTAATCAGTGAACGCAATGACGACCAGTCCCTGGGCAGCGTCCAGATCTTCTCCGGCACGCGGCTGCGCATCGATCGCATCCGCAGCCCAATGTTTTCGATGAGCAGCGCGCCGCACCGGGCGCAATTGACGGTGGAGCGCGGTCAGCTGCGCGTCTTCACAAACAGCGGCGAACGCCGCCCCTTCGCCGTTCACCTCGTCACCCCGCACGGCGAGGTCGATCTCTCCACCGGCAGCTATCAGATTGCGGTGACGCCGGAGCAGACCAGCGTGATGGTCAGCGCAGGCGAGGCGGTGATGCAAAAAGATGGCTTCGCCTCACTCGTCGTGACGTCCGGGCTGCGTGGATGGATGACGGCCGGCGCAATCGCCGACGCGCCGCTGGCGGCCACGGAAAATTTGCTGCGCAACGGCAACTTCACCGAAGCGATGCGCGACACCTGGGAGAGCTACGTGATCGCACAGAATGTTACGCCGGGCCGCGTCAGCATCATGGAGCGCGACGGACGCCGCGTCGCCTATTTCATTCGCCAGGGCGAGGACAACGTGCCCACCGAGGTCGGCATTCGGCAACACATCGGCAGGGACGTCAACGTCTACGACAGCTTGATTCTCCAGCTCGACGTCAAATTGCTCTTCCAAAGCCTGCCAGGCGCCGGCTATCTCAGCTCTGAATATCCGCTGCGCGTCGAAATCACGTATACGGACATTTATGGCAAGCAGCTGGCGTGGGGGCATGGCTTCTATTACCGCGACCCGGAGAACGAAAACTGGAAGATCGTCAACGGCGAAAAGATTCCACCCTTCACCTGGTACACCTATCGCTCGCCCAACCTCATGGAGCTGCTGAAAGATACGCGCCCGGCGCGCATCGACTCCATTCGCATTTACGCCAGCGGCTGGAATTACCAGAGCATGGTCAGCGAAGTTTTTCTGTTCGCCGAATAACCTCCGCACCGTCCGTCCGCTCTATGACGCTCCGCCCCATCGCCCTGCTGACAGGACTGGCGCTCTATCTGGCGCTGGCTTTCCATCAACTTGGGCTGCCCGGCCTGCACTATGACGAGGCGCGCGAGGCCGGCCTCAACGCTATGGAGATTCTGACCGGCGCGCCCATCACGGCGTTTCGCGGCGTCGGCGTGGAGGTGATGGGGCGCACCTTCCCCTTGATGGTGCAAGACTACATCGGCGCGCTCAACGTCTACCTGGTGCTGCCCTTTCTTGCCTTCACGGGCATCGGCGTTCCCAATCTGCGCGCGCTGCCGGTGCTCTGCGGCCTGGTTGTTCTGCTGATGGTGGAACGCAGCATCTCCGAGTGGATGGCTTGGCGTAGCAGAACGACCGTTGATGGTCGGCCTTCTCCTGCGCCGATCTCCTTCGCCGGGTTGCTTGCCGTCTGGCTGATCGTTGCGTCGCCGAGTTTTATTTTTTGGAGTCGCCAGGGGGTCTTTGTCACCAATTTAACGCAGGTTTTTGTCTTTTTATGCATCTGGCAGACGATCCGCTGGCTGAGCACCGGTCGCCCAGCCGCGCTGGTGACTGCAGCGTTGGCCGCCGGGCTGGCGCTGTACGCCAAGCTGCTGGCCGTCTGGGCGATTGCGCCGCTGGCGCTCTTTGCACTCCTCGCCTGGCTCCATCGACGAAAAGCGAGAGACTCAGCTATTGGGCTCACCCCCTCGACGCTGGGGCTGGCGGCGTTCGCCTTCGCCGCGCCGCTGACGCCGCTGATTTGGTTCAACTTGCAAAGCGGCGGCACGCTGACCAGCATCGTCGCCAATCTGGAGCGTAGCTATTATGGGGTCGACAACCTGGCGCTGGGCGCAAACCTTATCACTCGCTTGGGCCAGCTTGTTCAGATTTTACGCGGGGATCAATTCTGGTATCTCGGCGCTGTGTTCGCCAACCCGGTGGCGCCTTGGGGTGGGTTGCTGATCGTTGCATTCGGTCTGCTGCGCGCGCCGCAACAGGTGGCGCCGCCGCTTTCGCTGCTTCTGAGCGCAGTGGCGCTGAGCGTCTTCACCGTAAGCGACCTCTTCATCACCCACTACGCACTGCTCCAACCGTTGGCGCTGAGTGTCATCGCAGTGGCAGTGGGTGCGCTCTTTGCGCAGGAGCTGCGCGCCAAAGCCGGTCCGTTTACGTCGCTGCGAGTTTTACGTTCGCTCATGGCCGGGCTGCTCCTGGCAGTTTTCATCATCGATCTCGCCAACACCGCCGCCTATCATCGTGCGCTGGCGCACAGCGGCGGCCTCGCCGACCATTCCGACGCCAGCTATCACCTGGCTTATCACCTACGCTACAACGGCATGGGGGCGCCGGTTGCGCTCGACTGGGGCATCGACGCCACCGTGCGTTTTTTGTCCGAGGGGGCGGTGACGCCGATCGAAATTTTTGGATATACGTCGCCCGCCGCGCCGGATGACGAATTCGAGCAACGGCTCGCCGTCTTTCTGGATAACCCGGACAACGTTTACCTGCTGCACAGTGAGCAGGCGACCGTGTTCCAGGGGCGCAGAGAGCGCTTCTTCGCCGCTGTAGCGGCGCGCGGACGAACGCCGGTGTTAGAGCGTCGTTTCACACAGCGGGATGGCGCGGCGCTCTATGAAATCTGGAAAGCTCCTTGAAAGGCTTCTGGACGCGACGCCCACCCATTCTTCTTTCGGCGCATGATATAATCGACCTATCAATATTCTCGACCCATTCCTCTGAAGGAGACGCGTGCAATGCTCTTAGCAGGAGACATCGGAGGCACCAAGACGCAGCTGGCCGTCTTTTCGCTCGCCGAAGGTCCGCGACGCCCTGTGGTGGAAGCAACCTTTCCCAGCGCAGAGTACACCGACCTGGCCGACATGGTGCGCGAGTTCATCGCTCAGACCAATCTTCCTGTGGAATACGCCTGCTTCGACGTCGCCGGGCCGGTGATCGGTGGACGGGCGCAGCTCACCAACCTCCCGTGGATCGTCGACAGCGCAGCGCTCGCCGCTGAACTCAACTTGCGACGCGTCTGGCTGCTCAACGATCTGCAGGCGACCGCCTATGCTGTGCCGCAGTTGACCCCGGCCGACCTCGAGACGCTCAACAAAGGGGAGCCTGCCGAGTACGGCGCCATCGCCGTGATTGCGCCGGGCACCGGTCTGGGCGAGGCTTTTCTGGTCTGGACCGGAAGCTCCTATATGGCTTACGCCTCTGAAGGCGGCCACACCGACTTCGGCCCCAACGACGAAGTCGAGATCGAACTGTTGCGTTTTCTGCTCAAGCGCTACGGCCACGCCGGCTACGAGCGCATCTGCTCCGGCATCGGCATCCCCAACATCTATGACTTTTTCCGGGAGAGCGGACGTTTCCCCGAGTCGCCGCGCACTGCGCAGGCGTTGGCGACGACGGACGACCGCACGCCTATCATCGTGCAGGCGGCCCTCGACCCCGTCGAGCCGGACCCGTTGTGCGTGGCCGCCATGGAAATGTTCGTGAGCGTGCTCGGCGCAGAGGCGGGCAACCTGGCGCTCAAAGTGCTGGCCACCGGCGGCGTCTACCTGGGCGGCGGCATCCCGCCGCGCATCCTGCCGCTGTTGCGCGGAGAACGCTTTATGCGGGCGTTCACCCACAAAGGTCGCTTCTCGGAGATGATCAGCCGGATTCCCGTCCACGTTGTGTTGACGCAGGCGGCGTTGATCGGCGCCGCCCGCTATGGGTTGGAGCGCATGTCTTCCGATTGAACTTCACGCTATTGGGAGAGAATTGCCTGTGACGGACAGAACCGCTTCAAAATCCAACCCTCAACCTATCGATGCCTATGCCACATTGAAACGAGAAGCGGGAGAATACGCCGTGCGCTTCGTGGAGTCGGGCATGGTGGTTGGCCTGGGCACCGGCAGCACCGCCATCCATGCAGTGCGGCGCATCGGCGCCATGGTGCGCAGCGGCGAGTTGCGCAACATCGTCGGCGTCGCCACGTCGTCGGCCACCCTTCAAGAGGCGATGGCGCTGGGCATCCCCTTGCTTTCCGACGATCTGCCACGCGAGATCGACGTCACCATCGACGGCGCCGATGAAGTCGACCCGGCGTTCAACCTGATTAAAGGAGGCGGAGGGGCGCTGCTGCGCGAAAAGATCGTGGCGCAGGCTAGCCGGCGTCTCGTGATCGTTGTCGATGAACGCAAACTCTCGCCCCAGCTTGGCGTGAAGTGGCCTGTGCCGATCGAGATCATGCGTTTTGGATACGCCTCGCAGGTGCGCCACTTGGCTTCGCTGGGCGCGCAGGTCAATCTACGCATGACTGCGGAAGGGACGCCCTACGTCACCGACAACGGCAACTGGATTGTGGACTGCAACTTCGGCCCCATCGACGACCTGGAGGCCCTGGCGCAACGACTCGGTGCGCGCGCGGGCCTTGTCGAGCATGGCCTCTTCCTCAACATGGCGACCGACCTGGTCGTGGCCGGCGACGATGGCGTTCGCTACATGCCGCGACCCTGATTTTCAAAACCGCCTTCTTTTCCGTCATCTGTCGGTGCGCTTTCCGCCTACTTTGATGTATAAGAAGTAGGCGACCAATCCGATTTTTCCATCCTCGGAAAGGACTTCACATGCTTGCTCAGGTGCATAGTTGCGCCGTCGTCGGCCTGGAAGCGCAGCCGGTGCACGTCGAGGTCGACGTCGCCAGCGGACTGGAGAGGGTGACGCTGGTGGGCCTGCCCGACACCGCCGTGCGCGAAAGCAGCGAGCGCGTGCGCACCGCCATCGCCAACAGCGGTTTTTTCTATCCACAGCATCGTCTCACCATCAACCTGGCTCCCGCTGACCTGCGGAAGGAAGGGCCGGCCTACGACCTGCCCATTGCCATCGGCATTCTGGCGGCCACGCGCCAGACGGCGAGCGAGCTGGACGATGCACTCATTGTCGGAGAGTTGAGCCTCGACGGCAGCGTGCGACATGTCAACGGCGTCCTGCCGATGGCGAGCATGGCGCAGAAATTGGGCTTTCGCCGGCTTTTCGCGCCCGCCGTCGACGCAGCGGAGGCGGCGCTTGTCGAGGGGATCGAGGTCTATCCGGTCGCCTGCTTGCGCGATCTGGTCGAACACCTGTGCGGTAGGCGCATGATTGCGCGCCGTGAACACTCGCTCGATTTTCAGGAAGACGCAGAGCCGACTTATCCCGTCGATTTTCGCGACATCAAGGGGCAGGAGCACGTCAAGCGTGCATTGGAGGTGGCCTGCAGTGGCGGTCATAATGTCCTGATGAAGGGTCCGCCGGGCGCAGGCAAGACGTTGCTGGCGCGGGCGTTGCCTTCCATTCTGCCCAGGTTGAGTCTGCGCGAAGCGTTGGAGATTACGCGCATCTATTCCGTGGCCGATGCGTTGCCGACAGGCGAGCCGCTGCTGCGCACCCGTCCTTTCCGCGCCCCGCATCACACCATCAGCCACGCCGGGTTGGTCGGCGGTGGGCGTTGGCCCAAGCCAGGCGAGATCAGCCTGGCGCATCGCGGGGTGCTCTTCCTCGACGAGCTGCCTGAATTCGGCGCCCGCAACCTGGAGACGCTGCGCCAACCGCTGGAGGACAAAATTGTGACGATCAGCCGGGCGAGCGGCTCGCTGACCTTCCCCGCCGCCTTTCAGCTGGTGGCGGCCATGAACCCTTGTCCCTGCGGCTATTACGGAGACGAACGTCAGCAGTGCACCTGTTCGCTCTCCGCCGTGCAGCGATACCAGCAGCGCATCTCGGGACCGCTGCTCGACCGCATCGACATTCATGTAGAAGTGGCGCGCGTGCCCTTTCAAAAGTTAGCCTCATTAGAGGCAGGCGAAGGCTCCGCCTCGATCCGGGCGCGCGTGGAAGCGGCGCGCAAGATTCAGGAAGCGCGTTTTCGCAAGTGGAACAGGCCGGGCGTGCTGGTCAACGGAGACATGGGGCCGGCCGAGGTGCAGGCCTTCTGCGAGATCGACGAAGCCGGGCGCAACCTGATGCGCGCCGCCATGCAACAGATGAACTTGAGCGCACGCGCCTATCACCGCATCCTCAAGCTAAGCCGCACGATCGCCGATCTGGCCGGGGACTCGAGAATTCAGGTGCATCATCTGGCCGAGGCGTTGCAGTATCGCCCACGGCTGTTGAGCTGATTTGACGAGAGAGCAGCGGGGGTTTAGGGGTGGAAGTTGCGCCGTTGCACCTGACGATCGATGGAGCAAATCGTCGGCGATGATAAATAGGTGTGACCCTCACCCCTACCTCCTCTCCCAGTCTTGGGAGAGGAGAAGAAGGGAGCGCAGTCGCTGCGGCTCCCAGCCGCACGTTCTCGATGGATAAAGGTGGGCCCTCACCTCCCTGCCCCCTCTCCCAGTGCTGGGAGATGGGGAGAAGAGAGCGGCGTAGGTGCGGCTCCTAGCCACACGCGCTCGATGGCCTGCAAGGTGTTGAGGAATGCGCGGTAGCGCAGCTCACAGCTGCGCTACCACTTTGAATGGGAGTGATTTCGGGGCGCCTTCACTCAGAGGACGCTGTGTTGATCTCCATCAAGGGTTTGACGCGCGGCCATGCGTGGATCGCAAACGCGGCCACGGCGGTCGCTTCCACCACTCTTCCCAGCGTCAGCCATCCTGCTTCCCAGTTAAACCAACCTGCGAGCACCACCATCCAGACGCCGACGTTCAACAAAAAGAACGCCGCCCACGCCGGTTTTTCGTTGCCGCGCTGCGTCCGCCATCGCGGCAAAATCCAGAAGGCGACGCCGAAGGCGAGCTGCAACGTCCAGCCGAAGAGGAGGAACTCGATGTGCGCCGGCAGCAGCCGCCAGAGCCAGGGGCCAAAAGGAACGCCCTTATTGGCGAGCATTAGCGCGCCGAAGGTGAAGCCGAGCGCCAGATAGACCAGCGCCGCGCGCACAAACCAGACGCTCAGGCGAGGCATGTCACTTCTCCTTGACGCGCGGCCAGGTGTTGACGACGAAGGTCATCCCCGCCAGCCACTGTAAGAGCGCCGCACACACCACCAGCCATCCCCAGCCCGGCCAGGCGCTTACGAGCTGCGCCGGCTCCGCCGCTACGCGCAGCAGAAGCCCGAGATTGAGCAGCCAGAAGGTCGCCAACGCCAGCGCATCGTAGCCGCGTGGACGCTCCCGACTCCACTTGGGAAACATCCAATACGCCACGCCGACGATCAATTGCATCACCCAGCCGACCATGAAGAGATGGAAATAGACGGGCGCCAGGCCGTTGACCAGCGCAGGCAACGCAACCAGAGGACGCAGCGCAAGGAAAAGCCCGACGCCGAACGAGGCGATCAGATAAACCAGGCTGGTTTTGACAAAAAGACGCGTGATCGGAGGCATATTACGATTTTACGACGAGCGAAGCCTTCTGTCTTTCGGCGACGCGCTCGCTGCGAGGCCGCAGCGCAGTCACCGTCGTCAGCAGGAAGAGCAAGATCGTGGCTGCGTTGAGCAGACCGCCCCACAGACGCCCCTCCCACCAGCCAAAGAGGTTGCCGCCGACGCGCACGAACAACGTGATATGCAGCAGGACGAGCGGGATGTAAAAGCGAGCGGTGTACTGCATCGGAACGCTCAGCACGGCCGGAAAAACGATCGGCGCATGGGCGAAGATCATGGCGAAGACGAAGCCCAGAAAGACGCTGTGCGTCGCCGCGTCGTAGAAGGGACCGGCGGTTGCACCGGCGTAGCGCATCAACAACAAGGCGCCCACCACCAGCCAGACGTAGCCGGAGATCAGCGCCAGCGCCGTGAAGCGCGCCTGCCCGCCCGCCTTCACGCGACGTTGGGCGATGTCATAGCGCAGCAACCACAGCCCGATCAGCAACAAGCCTGCGCCGACGATGACCATGCCTGCGGCGAAGGCAAAGGCGCCGACCCCCAGCCCCACCGTTAGCGTCCCCACTGCGATGAGGAAGGAACGGTGTCCCCAGGGCGAAAGCTTGAGCATCCGGCTCAGCTCCAGCCGCTCTCCGGCGATCGTCAGCACGAGAAAGCCCATCCACCAGAGCGAGGCGACAGGCAGAGGGCGCCCCAGCGCCCACAACAGATTGCCGACCACCCATGCACCGCCGCCGGCGGCCAGCGTCGCCGTGAAGAGGGCGGGCTGCAATTGCACCAGACTGATGAGCACCAGGGTGACGATGATGCTCCCGGCCGTGACCAGCAGAGGGCCTAGGCTGCCGCCGATGCCCGCCAGCGAGACCACGATGCCGAGTGCGGCCAGCGCCGGGCCGGCGTACGCCCAGCGTTTGCCGGTGCCGACGGCACGTTCGAGGCCGATCAAGACGCCGAGAAAGCCGCACGCCATCAAAGGCCCGTGCAGCGCCGGCAGCGTATGTCGCAGCGGCGGTAACCCTCCCCATCCCAGACGAATCAGTCCGGCCCACATCCCAAGCAACAGCCCCGCCATCGCCAGCACCAGCAGCGCCACGCGCACTGCGCGCGCTGCTGGCGTGACTGTGGTTTGCAGTCGCATCGTCACCTCTCACTTTCCTAGCATGTACAAAAGCATGCGCATAGCGCTTTGTGCCTTGACGCTGTGAGGCAGATTAGGCGCCATGCGGATCAACAGCCCTGCACTCGCCTGCACGCTTTCGCCGCCCAGGGTAATGATGGCCTCGCCGTCGAGCACATGGATCAGCGCCTCCCGCGTCGAGGTGTGTTCGGTCAGCTCCTGGCCCGGCGCAAAGGCGAAGAGCACGAGGCGCACCGTCTCGCTCGTATAGAGCGTGCGGCTGACGATGCTCTCCGGCGGAGCGACGAGCAACTCTTGCAGAGCGGCGATGAGGGTGAAGCGGTCGTGCATAAAAGCTCCTGAATCCTATCGGCTATCTTCCCGGCGGGAAGATGTGAATTTCATCGCCTGCGTGCAACGGCGTCGACGGGCCGCCGACGTAGCTGAGGTCTTTGCCGTTGAGCAACACGCGCCACATCGGCTTGACGGTGTAGATCCGATTGACGGTAAACCAGGGCGTGCCGTGGCTGTCGAGTCGCTCGCCGCCCGCCCATTCCACGTCGAAGACTTCGGCGCGGCTCTGCGGGAAATAGTTGAAGAATTTGCGCAGCGCCGTCTCCACCGGCGCACCCTCATCGACGTGCACGGTCAGCGACTGAACGCCTGTCACGGTGCGCATGCGTCCAAAGAGCCTGAAGAGGACGCTAATTTCCCCCTGGTCAATGGCGACGGCCGCCTGGTAGCCCATCTGCATGAGGTGCAGATGCAGCGTCAGCGCTTTATTCCAGCCCGCCATCGCCAGCGGCGCCGACGCATGGCCGGGCATCTCCTCCATGATGAAGCGGCCAAACGTAGCGTTGACCAGGCTGATCGAACCGGTCACATACACCGGTGGCACATGGATGCGTCGCGGCCCGTGGGCGGCATGATATTTGCCGGCGCGGAAAAGATAGTTGGCCAGGTCTGCGCTGAAGTCCATGCCGAGCAGCCGCGCCAGCCAGACGGTGAAGAAGCGGCGCCGTTCGGCCAGGTGCGCAGGGTCGGCGCCGCTCTCCCAGCCCAGGATGGCGGCTGTCTCCGAGTTGTGCAAGAGATAGTCGTATGTGGCGACGACCAGCTCGTGCCCGCGCCGGAAAAGCGCCTCCACGGTGGTCAGCATTGCCTCCATTTCGGCGTCGCTCAGGGCGAGGAATTCGCGCATGCGCGCCCATTCCTCCTCCGGCAGCGGCTCCAGCCGGTCGATCGTCCAGCGTTCCGGCCTGCCGTAGCCGTTCAGATCGGCGAACGGATCGCCTGTTCGTTCGAGCGTTTTTGCGAATGTCGTCGCCATCGTCGCCTCCTGATGGTGCATGCTTTGTGTTGCGTGGTGCGCGTTCCGTGATGTCCGGTCTCTTTCTTGATGCGGAACACGGAAACACGCAGCACTTTCCCCTATGCGCCAAACCAGCGCGCAAACCGTTTCTGGATGGCGCGCGCCAGCAGTTTGCCGAGATGTCGCGGATAGACGCGGTCGTGGCAGGTGACGCGCACCGTCCACGGGGCGTCCGACTCGTTGCGCAGGCTGTGCGCGCAGCCGGCGGGCACAAAGACGCATTTGCCCGCCGTACCGGCGATCTGGCGCCCCTCCACCTCGAAGACGCCCTCGCCTTCCAGCACGTCGAAAATTTCGTGCTTATTCTCGTGGATGTGGCGCTCGATGGTTGCGCCGGGAGGCACCACGAGCAGATAGGCGTGCACTTCCTCCCCGCGGAAGAGCCTCACCAACTGCACGTCACGCGTGCGCGCGTTGCGATAACTATAGACGTTGAGCGCGCCCGGTTGGGGGGCGATGGGTTGGGCCATGAGTTTTTCTCCGCCTATTGATGGATCGAGCGTAGATAGGCCACGATGTCGGCGATCTCCTGGTCGGTCATGGCCGGATTGCCGCCTTTGGGCGGCATGGCGATGCCGGTGGTGTTGAGCGGGTCACTGGCGTCGCGACCGCGCTTGATGAACTCGATCAGTTGCTCGTCGGTCTGTTGTGCCATCCACTCGCTGGTGGTGAGGTCTTTGCCTAGGCCGGTCACCCCTTTAGCATCTGGACCGTGACAGGCCACGCACGCAGTGGCGTAGATTTTAGCGCCGTTGGCGGCGTCGCCAACAGGTTTTGCAGGAGCGTTCGCCACCGGTTGTTGCGCTTCCTGTTGCTGCACGGCGGCCGGCGGCGCAGTCGGAACAGCCTCCTCTTTTTTATCCCCGCCGCCGCAGGCCGACAAAATCAGCGCCGACAGAAGCATCCCAGTGATAAGCGTCATCCGTTTGAACATAATCACCTCTTCTAAAAATGAACGAAATGGTTCGGAATGTCAAGCAACCTCATAAAATCAATGATGGTGCTCAGCCATTGCCAGCTCGATCCGAAGATGATCCCAATCGAGCGTAACGCCTCCTACTTCAGCGGCGAAGCGTTCAGCCGCCGATGGATCGGCGAAGGCTGCGACGCCGAATCCCATCGGGGAGCGAATGGCGTCGCTTTTTACATACGTTGCGCCTTGCGCGTCAATCCACTCTTCACTGTCATAGTCATGCACCCAAATTCCTACAGGTGTCAGCTCTGGATGTTTACGCATATAGACGACCATGTCGCCGATGTCGTCGAAGGCCAGGCTCTTGTAGCGACCTTCGCTTTCTGCGTAGGCGAATGAGCTGGCGTATTTGGGCTGACTGATGATCATGCCGCATTCAGTGCAGGTAGATTCTCCATAGCGAATATCGGCGGGTTTCGGTTCTGCAGGATTGTTGCTGCACGCCGCCAAGAGGAGCATGAATAGCAGAACAATCCTTGCCCACCGGCTTTGCGAGATCGTTTCAGTCATTGTTGCACCTTTTTCAAGACGCCCTTCCGCTGGCATTTTTCCTAAAAATCTCCGCGCATCTGGAAGTATGCATAGGCCGCCAGCGCAGGGAGAACGATCCAGGCCGCCATCAGCGCCAGGAAAATAGCCCGCAGGCGCTGCCCGTATTCTTGCATGGCGTAAATTCCCGCCGG
>CALFWA010000023.1 GCA_937928035.1 uncultured Caldilinea sp.
ATTCGTCATTGGTGTTGAGCCGCACGATCGCCTCAATCACCTCTTTAGGGCCGATGGCTGCACCCAGTCGCCAGCCGGTCATGGCGTATTTTTTCGAGAAGGTGTACAAAATCACCGTGCGCTCCTGCATCCCCGGCAGACCGGCGATGCTGGTTGTTTGGCCGGAGTAACGCACGTCGAAGTATGCCTCGTCGGAGAGCACCCAAAGGTCGTGCTTCATGGCCAGCTCGGCCACCCGCTCCATCTCCGCGGGCGAGGACTCGGTTCCCAACGGGTTTTGGCAGTTGTTGTAGATCAGGATGCGCGTGCGAGGCGTGATCAACGACTCCAGATAGTCCAGGTCCATCTGAAAACCGCTGGACGTTTCGACGTATCGATACGGCAGGCCGACGCCGCCGTAATAGTCGATCTGAGATTCGTAGATCGGGTATCCAGGGTTCGGGTAGAGCACTTCATCGCCTGGCTCCATCACCGCCTGGATGAATTTCGTGACGACCGGCTTTCCACCCGGCTGCACGGCGACGTTCTCCGGCGCGTAGCGAAGGCCGCGCTCGCCGCCCACCACCTCGGCCAGCGCCTGGCGCAGCGCAGAAATGCCCGCCGCCGGCGCGTAGCCGGTCTTCCCCTCTGCAATCGCCCTGTTCTGCGCCGCTACGATGTTGGCCGGCGTTGGAATGTTGATGTCGCCCAGATGAAATGGATAGACCTTGTGCCCCTGCGCCTTCCAGGCCGCAGCCGCTTCAGAAACGGCGAAGGCGGTTTCCGTACCGAGGTTCTTCAGTCTGCTCGCCAACCTCATAGTCGATGCACCTCCTGCCTCTCTTATAAACAAAAATACTTATGCCGGTAGCCCCTTGCGCTTGCGTCATTGTATCGTTTCGCCGAATTTTTGTCATCTTCGTCTTATGATTTCTATCAGCGGGGGGCGGGTGCGCTTCCGATGATGCGCCGCATTACGGCGTCGGCGTCCAGTCCCTCGATCTCCGCCTCCGGCCGCAGGATGATGCGATGGCGATAGACGGGCAAAAGCACTGCTTTGACGTCGTCCGGCGTCACATAGTCGCGTCCGTGCAGCGCTGCGTGCGTCTTGGCTGTGAGCAGTGTGGCGATGGCGGCGCGCGGGCTGCCGCCCAAAATCAGGTCAGGGCTGCGTCGCGTGGCGTTGGCGATGCGGGTGATGTAGGCGAAAATCCCCGCTTCGACGGCGACCGCCTGAATAGCGCTGCGAATCGCCGGCAGGTCGGCGGGGGTCAGCACCGGCGTCACGCCGCTGCGTTCGAGATGGTGCGCGTCAAAACCTGCATGGTATCTGCGCAAAATCTCCTGTTCATGCGCTTCGTCCGGATAATTGACCACCACCTTGAAGAGAAAACGGTCCAACTGCGCCTCCGGCAGCGGATAGGTGCCCTCGTATTCGACCGGGTTCTGTGTGGCGAGCACCATGAAGGGGTCGTCGAGGGGATGACGCTCGCCGTCGATGCTCACCTGGCGCTCTTCCATCGCCTCCAGCAGTGCGGACTGCGTCTTGGCCGGCGCACGGTTGATCTCATCGGCGAGGAGGATGTTGGTGAAGATCGGCCCTTTGCGCAGATAGAACCTGCCGCGCGCCAGGTCGAAGACCTGCGTCCCCACCACGTCGCTTGGCATCAGATCGGCGGTGAATTGGATGCGGGCGAAGCCGACGTCGATCAGGCGCGCCAGGGTTTTGGCGATCAGCGTCTTGGCCACGCCAGGCGCGCCCTCCAACAACACATGGCCGCCAGCGAGAAAGGCGATCACCACCTGCATGAAGACATCTTCCTGTCCCACGATGACTTTGGCGGCTTCTGCGCGCAAACGTTCGTAGAGACCCAACAGGTTCGTCATGAAAGGCTCCGGTCGTTTCAAGAGAGGTGTGCAGTGCAAGTTGTAGTGCGTGTTGCATGATGCGTGATGCACATGATCAAATCGATTCTAGCAGGGCATCGACGTCGCCCGCCAGCTCGACTAACTCACGTTCGTTAAGATGGTCTGAGAATTTGCGCAGCATCTCGCGAACGGCGTTGAGCTGCGCCTCGCTCAAGGGTTGCGGCGCATGCGCCAGCGCCTCCAGAAATTCTTCGTCGGGGAGGTCGGAGCGCACGCCGAGCCGCCGCGCAAGGCCCACCTTCAGCCGACGCGCGTGGTGTTGCGCCAGGGCGGCGTGGACATGGGCGCGGCGATAAAGGTTCGCCATCGCCCGCACATATTCAGCCGCCTCGCGCCTGCGCATCTCCTCCGCCGACGCCGACGGCGGACCCAGCCGGCGCCCGCTCAACGCCCAAAAAACGCCGGTGATCACCAGCCCAAAGAGCGTCGCCCGGCCCGTAGGCGTGCGGTAGAGCCAGTCTTGCAGCGTCGCAATGCGTTCGCCGACGCGACTGAAGCCGAACAGATGATAGCTATCAAAGACGACGACGCTGCCCTCCGGCGTTGTGCGCAGCAGGACGGGAGCCAACTCGCCCTGTGCAAACTCGCGCAGGTTGCGGTTAGTGAAATCGACGCCAGGCGCGAAATGCCAGACCACGCCCTCGCCCAGCGCCTGTACGGCGACGACCACCTTCAAGTCGTCGATCGACGCAGCTTCTTCCGACGCGGCGAGCAGCGCCAACACCGGCGTCGCCTGGGGCGCCTCGCTTAGATCGAGCGTTTGGATCGGCGAAAACCAGTCGCGCTCATACACAGGACGACCTTCCGGCAGCAAAGGCAGAAGCTGGGCCAGTCGACGTTCATAGCGCAGCTCCGGGTTAAGCGCCACGCCAAACGCCTCGACCAGGGCGCGGTCGTCTGGGCCGGGGCCGATCAGGGCCAGCGTCCCGCCTGCTTCCACCCAACGGCGCAGACGCTCGGCCTCCTCCGCCGTATAATTGAGCTGGTTTGGATATACAAACAGGAGCCGCACTTCATGCGGAATGGTGAAGCGCAGTCCATCGTTGCGCCGCACATCGTAGCCGAGCGCCTCCAGCCACAGACGCAACGCCAGCAGACCATCCGCATGTGCAGCGTCCAGGTCATAGGGAACCGGTTCAGGAGGCGGCGTCGTCGCCAGTGCAACCAGAATCATCAGCGCAAAGAGCGCTGCAATCGCCAGCGGCGTCGTCCATACCCGCCCCTGCTGCAAAATTGCAGAAAAACACCCACGCATTGACAGAAGTTGCTCGCTCATGAGGGCGCTTCCCTTTGCCGGACGTCGCCTGCTTGCGCCAGCGTCTCTAATTCATGGACGACATGCTGATAGCGCTGAAAGGCGGCAAAGTCCGGCTCGCGCAGGCCATACCAGACCTCGTCGAAAACCGCCACGACCTCGCCCAACGGCGCGCAGATGGGGTGGTGAGCCGGCGCGCGCGTCAGCAGCTCGCGGTTGGTGAGGCTGGGATCGCGAGGAATGAGACGCCGTTCCTGAAGCGTCAGCAACGCAGCCAGATAGAGATAGCGCACGGCTGTGCGATAGGCGCCCTGCTCGGCGGAGCGCGTCGCCGCCTGTCGCGCCGCTGCAGGCGTGGCGGGAAGGACATCGGCTTCCTGCCGCGCGCGGCCGACGTCTCCGACGAAGGCGCGCACCATCGTTTGGAGCCAGCGCGTCAGCAGAAAAAGCAGCACAGCGCCGGATAGGGCGACGACGATCCACCCTGCAATCTGCGCTGCACTCTGACCGAATGGCCCTGGCGCTGCGCCAACCGGCGCATGGGCGAAGAGCCGCTCGAACAGCTCGGCCAGCCAGCGTCGCAGTGGATCGAGCCAGGAAGGGCGCTGTTGAAACGCCGGCGCGACGAAGACGCGCTCCAACATCGCCAGCCGCTCTGCAGTGCGGTCGTCGCCGGCGGCGTCGAGCTGAGCGATGACAAGACGCAGCCGTTGTCGGGCGGCCTCTACATCGGCCGGCGTCTCTGCGCCGTCCAGGGGAGAGGAGACAGACAAAATCTCGCCATTTTTCAAAGAGACGCGTGTGATGGCGGCCAGCCGCTGCTGCGCTTCCTCGAAAGCAGGCGGATCTTTTTGCAGCAGCGCGTAGGCTTCCTCCAGCGCCTGGCGATAGGCGGCCGGCGATGCAGGCGGTGGAAGTTCCTCCTGTGCTTGCGCTGCCGTCGTCGCCATTGCGAACAGCAACAGCGCCAGCCAGAGCGCGTTCACGATTCGTCGGCTCATGGCGCAGGCAGGGTACGAGGACGTGCAGCGGCCTCCAACGCCTGAATGCGCAGCTCAAGATCGAAATTTTCCTTGCGCACGCGCAGGTCGTAGTAGACGAGCGTCAGCGTCAGAGTCAGGAAGGGATGCCACAGGATGCTGACCAGGTAGCTGAGGCCGGTCAGCGCGCCGTTGAGCAGGCCGAACATCTGCGGGGTGATCACGGCGAAAGCGGCGAATTGCACCAGCGTAAGCGGCAGGGTCAGCACGACGCTGTTGAGGATGAACAGCAAAATCAACAGGCCAAAGAGTCGCCAGAAGCTGTCCTCCGTCAACCGCCAGCTTCGGCTCAAGGCGGCGGTCGGCCCGCGCCGCTCCGTCACGATGACGACCGGTGCAACCAGCCAGCGCGTGGTCAGATAGGCAAAGGGGAGCAGCAGCAAAAACATCAGGCCAAAGACCAACGCCAGGAGCAGAACGGTGGCGCCCACTGCGGCCACTCCACTGCTGTCGACCACCGTCGCCAGCGCGACGATCACGCCTGCGAAAACGAAAGCGAGGATGAAAAGGACTAGATAGACGACGAGGAGCACGCCCGAAGCGATCAACCCCACCAACAGCGACATGCCAACGAACGGCCAGAAGCGACTCATGCCGACGCGCACGCTGGCGCCGATGGAAAGCTCGCGCCCCATGGCGTTGGCGTCCGCCTGCGCCAGCAAGGAGAGGAAGGCCAACGCGCCCAGGATCAGCCCGAAGAAGCTCACCGTCAGGGAGAGGGCAATCGTGGCGCCGCTGGCCTGCAAGACCGTCCACTCGTCGAACGTAGTGGGCTGCTCGACAGCGGCCAAGAGCAGCCCGAAATAGCTGTTGGCCACCACGCCCATCAACAGCGCCGAAATGACGGCCAGCGGCACGAAGAAGAGCGCAGCCGTCAGCGCCAGCTTTCCAAAGCGCGCCCGATAGAGCCGAAACGCCCGGTCGAGAAGCTGGCCAAGGCCCATTGGGGTGGAAAAGGGAATCGCCTGCATTGCACCATTTCCTCATCAGCCGTTAAGACGAGGAGTGGAGCGTCAAGTTGGACTTCCACTGCAAAATCTGTTGTAAAACCTTGATCCCCAGTCCTCGCTGCAATTTATCATGGATGTGTTGATTCTGGTAATTGTGCAGGCATTTGCAACCAAGTGATAACCGCTGACAAATCTTCCAGGAAGCTCCGAAGCTTTCCTGGAAGAGGATCGTTCCTCTTTACTTCTCTGGGCCTCTCCACCTTTGCCCTGAGCCGATTGTTCACATCAACTCGATCACCGTGTCATAGGGGTCGCGCAGCTCGGGCGGGATGTAGATGGTCGTGCGGTCAGACGCTGCGGAGACGAAGAAGTTCGCTCCTTCGCGCTCCATTTCCAGCTCCTGGCCGGAGGCGACGTGCCTGGCCCTCTGCACGTGCGCAGGCACGCCGGAAAGGATGACGCAATCGCTTACATAGTCGAGCACGTGCACGAAGTGATGGTTGTCACGAACGGTGCTCACCGTCTCGCGCGTCGCCGGGATGACGCCAGCGCGCGTGCGATAGACGCTCTCGCCGTTGCGCTCCAGCCAGCGCCCGACCTCGCGCAGGCGCTCCTGATGCAGCGGCGGAATCTCTCCCTCCGGCGTAGGGCCGACGTTGAGCAGCAGGTTGCCGCCCACGCTGGCCGATTTGACCAGCACATGCACCAGCCGCCGAGCAGACTTGGTGTTGCGGTCGTTGCGGCTCCAGCCCCAGTGGTCGTTGATGGTCATGCAGACCTGGATGGGCAGGCCATAGATGGTAGTCTCGTTGAAGCCGGTCGTGTTCTCGCCGGGCAGGTCCTGCTCGAAGCCCTGGATGTCTTCGCCGGGCAGCGGCTTGGCGTGACGGTTATTTTCAATCACGGCGTCGGGCTGCAGTTCGTGGATCATGTCATAGAGCTTTTCGTACTCGAAGGAGCCGCCGGGCAAAAAATATTCGTTTTCAGGGGTGATGGGATGCCGCGGCCAATCGCCGTCGAACCAGATCGCCACAATTTCGCCGTACTGTGTGCACAACTCGCGCACCTGGCCGTGCAGAAAGGCCAGATAGTCTTCCCATGCCAACCCGCTTTCGGCGCGGAAGCGATAGGCGGGGTGGTGCCAGTCCAGCAGCGAAACGTAGAAGCCAAGTTTGACGCCGTGGCGCGCACAGGCGTCCGCTAGCTCGGCGATCGGGTCGCGACGGAAGGGCGTGTTCGTCACCTTGTAGTCGCTGAGCGCGGTGTCGTACATGCTGAAGCCGTCGTGGTGGCGGCTGGTGATGATGATGTACTTCTGCCCGGCGTCGGCGGCGGTGCGCACCCAGGCGTCGGCGTCGAACTTCGTCGGATTGAACTGCGCCATCAATTTTTCATACTCCGGCACGGGGATGCGGTCGGTGTGCATCACCCATTCGTGTTTGCCGAGGATGCTGTAGAGGCCCCAGTGAATGAACATGCCGAAGCGTGCATCCTGGAACCAGGTGAGCCCTTGAGGAGATGCCTGTTGCGTCATGGGTCGATCCTTGCGATGTGTTGAAATGGATCGCAAAGGCGCAGAATTTCATGCCTCTACGCACGCTGCGCCTCTGCAGTGAAACTTTTTACTTCTTTGCAAACTGCGGTAGATAGGGCTCGTTCACCGCAAAGAGATCATCCACCATCTGCTGAATTTCCGCAAGCGAAAGCACCGCCGCCGAAAGCGGATCGTGCGCCACCGCCTGATAGACCAGCCGTCGATTGCCGGTGAGCGCAGCCTCGACCGCCATCTCCTCGATCTGCGCGCTAAGGTTGGTCAGAATTGCGCATTGCGGCGGCAGCGGCCCAACGGCGACCGGCTCCAAGCCCTCGCGGCTGGCCCACACCGGCACCTCGACGCAGGCGTCCTGCGGCAAGTTGTCGATCAGGCGTTTGTTGGGCACGTTGCCGTTGAAGCGGAACGGCTCGCCGCCTTCGAGGGCGTTGATGATGTAAGCCGCGTATTCATGGCCGCGCTTCAGATCGAGCGGCGCCGGATTGTCCAGCCACTGGCGAATTTCGTCGCGCCAGGTGTGCTCGCGCTCCTGGTAATGTTTCAGGATGTAGGCGTATTCGCCCGGATTCCAGCCGGTGCCATGCGTGCAGTACTTTTCGATAAGGTCTGGACGCTTGCGGAACCACCAGTTGTATTCGGAGTTGTGGCCGCTCGATTCGGTGACGTAGTAGTCGAGCGCCAGGAACATTTCGTTGCGCACCTGTTCTTCGTTGTAGACTTCCGGTCGCTCCGTGATCGCCTTGCGAATGAGCGGATAGGCGTCCTCGCCCTTCCATTTGTACTCCAGATACCAGGCCATGTGGTTGATGCCTGCGCAGGTGTAGGTGATCTCCTCCATCGGCGCACCGATCCAGCGCGCCAGCATCTCTGCAGTGCCCTGCACGCTGTGGCACAGCCCGGTCACGGTGACGTCAGTCGTGCGGTCGATGGCGCGGCAGAGCATCGCCATCGGGTTGGTGTAGTTGAGCATCAGCGCGTGCGGGCAATAGCGCTCCATATCGCGCGCAATGTCCACCATCACCGGGATGGTGCGCAAGGCGCGGAAGACGCCGGATACCCCGCGCGTGTCGCCGACGTTCATATCCACGCCGTAACGCTTGGGGATTTCGATGTCATGGCGCCAGACCTCCGTGGAGCCGGCCAGGATGGTCACGATCACGTAGTCGGCCCCGCGCAACGCCTCGACGCGGTCGAGCGTGGCGCTGACGGTAGCCGGATACTTGCCTTCGTCGATGATGCGTTGCACCGCCCGCTGCGACCACTCCAGCCGTTGGGCGTCGATGTCCATCAGGCAGATATGCGAAGCCTCCAGCAGCGGGAAGGTCAACAGATCGCGCACCAGCGTGCGGGTGAACCCGAAGCTGCCAGCGCCGATAAAGGTAATCTTAAGCATGAGAACAGCGTCCTTTCTCGATCTTGAGTCTGTTGCAAAGGAATCAATTTACTGCATAAGCGTCGAGTGCACAGGATGACCTCGGCGTTTCGGCCAGGTCTTCCCGAGCGCTCTGTATTTAACGAACGGTTCTGTTAATTCGTAGGCGCATTTTGCAGCTGCACTTTTGCGAATTCCCTGAGATCTTGTGTCCATCAAGAACGTGCGGCTGCAAGCCGCACCTAATCATCGTTCTTCCGTAGGCGCTGCGCGTAGCCGCACCTCCCCCTCTCCCAGCATTGGGAGAGGGGGCCAGGGGTGAGAGCCTTTGCGTTGCCCTTTATGAATTCAACGTTTCAAAACTGCGGCAACCACTGCGCTTGCGCCTCCAGCATCTCTGTCACCATGGCGTGAATCTGCGGCAACGTGCAGACGGCGGCGGTCAGCGGGTCGAGCATCACGGCGTGATAAACCGCGTCGACGTCGCCGGTGAGCGCGGCCTCAACGATGAGGCTCTGCACGTTGATGTTGGTGCGATTGAGCGCGGCCAACTGCGGCGGCAACGCGCCGATGTGCGTAGGTTGAATGCCGCTGGCGTTGACCAAGCAGGGCACTTCGACGCAGCAGCCTTCGGGCAGGTTGGTGATCAGGCCGGTGTTGGGCACATTGCCGGCGATGACGACCGGCTTGTTCGTCTCGACGGCCTCAATGATGTAGGACCCGTATTCGTGGCTGCGCGTCGTCGGGAACTCACCGGACACAATCTCCTCATACTCGCTTTGGAACTGCTCCAGCCGATGCAGACAATGGCGCAGATAGCCGCCCGTGCGGCCAAAGTCGAACCAATGGTTGACCGGGTCGGTGAAGCGGGGAACCAGCTCCTCGTTCACCATGCGCGCCGTCTTGCGGAAATAAGGCACATACTCGCTGGCGTGGCCGCTCGACTCGGTGACAAAGTAGCCGAAGTACTTCATGAGGTCGGTGCGCACCGGCTCCTGGGCGATGATCTCCGGTCGCTCGATGGCCTGCCAGATCAACGGGTAAAGGTCTTCCTTGCCGCGGCGGAACTCCAGGAAAAAGGCCTGGTGGTTGATGCCCGCGCAGACGAAGTTCACCTCTTCATAGGGCACGCCGATCCAGCTCGCCAGCATCTCGCTTGTGCCCTGCACGCTGTGACAAAGCCCTACATGCGGGCGCCCTGTCCCGTCGGCGATGGCCCAGCAGTTGGCGGCCATCGGGTTAACGTAGTTGAGCAACAGGGCGTCGGGCGCCAGCTCATCCAACTCGTTGCACAAGTCGAGCAGCACCGGAATGGTGCGCAGCGCGCGGAAGACGCCGCCCGGCCCCAGCGTGTCGCCCACGCACTGCTCGACGCCGTATTTCTGCGGAATCTCAATGTCAAGCCGGTAGGCCTCCAGCCCTCCCTGCTGAAAGGTGGTGACGACATAGTCGGCGTCCGTAACGGCCGCGCAACGGTCGGTGGTGGCAACGACCTTCGCCTTGAGCTTGCGCCGATCGATCATCGCCTGCACGATGGTGCGCGCCTGCTCCAGCCGCGTAGGGTCGATGTCCATCAGTACGATCGTGCTCTCCTGGAGCGCCGGCGTCAACAAAATGTCGCTGCACAGATTGCGCGTAAAGACGAGGCTGCCCGCGCCGATAAAGGTAATGGTTGGCATAAAGTCATTGCTCCTCAAGTTTGGATATCTATTGCGTGTTCCGTGTTTGCAGGGAGGCGCAGCGCACGACGGAACACGAAACGCGCACCACGCCCTTATGACAGGCGCGCCAAAACGACGTCGCCTTTTTTTGACGCCGCTGTCTCCTCGTTTCAGGATGTCAGCCGCAGGAAAAGCCGTTGCCCCCACTCGCCGTAGACCGGGACTGGACGCACCTGACCGGTCAGCGCATAGACGATCCCCGCCACCCAGGCGATGATCAGCGCAAGGGCGGCTGCGATGACAATAGAAAAGCTCGCCATGAAGAGCAGCGCGCCTCCCAGGGGCAGGAGCACCGGCGCCAGCCATTCGATGAGGCGATAGCTGCCGTAGAT
>CALFWA010000024.1 GCA_937928035.1 uncultured Caldilinea sp.
GGCGACATGCTCGCTTTCGTAGCCAAAGGCGCCCGCCATGCCGCAACAGGTGCTGTCGATCTCCTGCACCTGGTATCCGGCTGCAGAGAGCGCCTCCACCGCTGGTCTTGTCCCTATCAGCGCCTTCTGATGGCAGTGGCCGTGCAGCAGCGCCGCCTGCGGCTCTCCGGCGAAGGGCGAAGGGAAGCCCTGCGCCAGCCGTTCGGCGACGAATTGCTCAAAGGTCAGACAGGCCGCTGCGACGACCGGCAATTGCTCATCGTCGGGCAGCAGCGCAGCGTAATCATCGACCACCGCCGACCAATCACTCGGCTCCAGGAAGAGGATCGGGCGACCCGCCGCGGCGTGTGGATGCAACGCCTCGACGGCGCGCTGCGCGCGTTTGCGCGCCGGTTCGATCATCCCCTTCGAGAGCGCCGGCCGGCCTGCGTCGGTGATCGGCGCAACTTCGACCGCGCAACCCAGCGCCTCCAGCACCGCAACCGCCGCCTCCGCCACATGAGGATAGGCATAGGCGTTGTAGGTGTCTACAAAAAGAAGCGGACTTCTCTGCGTTTCGGCGGTGAACTCTTCGGCGCGTTCACTCGGCGAGACGCTCTTCGACTGCGCCGTGGCTTTGAATCGACTCGCCGTAAACGGATGGCGGCTAAAACGCGGCAGTGAGCGCTCTTTGCTGACGCCGAGCCAGCGATCCAGCAGCATTTTGGTCACCCTCAGAGAAAGCGTCCAATTCGCCATCGGCGCGCGCCAGCCGGAAGCCAGCCGGCTCAATGCGTCGATGTGGGCGAAGAGGTAGTCGCGTTTGCGCCGTGGATGGTGGGCGTAGTATTGCGCCAGAAACTCCGTCTTGATGCGCGCCATGTCCACCGAAGAGGGGCATTCGGATTTGCACGCCTTGCACGCCACACAGAGGTCCATCGCCGCATACATGCGCGGGCCGGTCAGCTCCGCAGCGGGCAGGCGGCCCGACAGCGCCGCGCGCAGCAGGTTGGCGCGGCCGCGCGTGCTGTGCTCCTCCTCGCGCGTGGCCATGAAGCTGGGGCACATGGCGCCGGTGGTGAGTTTGCGACAGACGCCCGCGCCGTTGCACATCTCGATTTCCATCGCAAAGCCGGTCGGCCAATGCAACGCCGTCTGCACAGGCGTCGTGCGGTACTCCGGCCCGTAGCGTAGATGCCGGTCGATCGGCGGGCCATCGACGATATTGCCGGGGTTGAAGAGATTCTGTGGATCGAAGATGTCCTTGACCTCTTTGAACAGGGCGTAAAGCTCCGGTCCATAGAAGCGCTCGGCCAGCCAGCTTCGCACGCGGCCGTCGCCATGCTCGCTGGAAAGCGCGCCGCCGTACTGCCCCAGCAGATCGGCCACGAAGAGGCTGATGGCGCGCATTTTGTCGATCTCCGGCTGGAGTTTGACGTTGATCAAGGGGCGAATGTGCAGACATCCCGCCGACGCGTGCGCATAGTAAGTCATCTGCGTCCCCAGCTCTCGACAGAACGCCTCAATCTTCGGGATGTAGTCGGCCAGGTGGTGCGGCGGCACCGCCGTATCTTCGATGAAAGGAATCGGCTTCCAGTCGCTGCGCATGCTCATCAGCAGACCCAGCCCGATCTTGCGCACCGCCCAGACGTTGGCCTGGAGCTTTGGGTCGAACAGGGGCGTGATGGGAAGATGGCGGAAGCGATCAAGCAGCGTCTGCACCCGCGCGCGCAGCTCGGTTTCACTTTCGCCCTGGTATTCCACTGCCAGAAAACAGAAAGGGTCGCCCTGAAGGAACGATTTGACCAGCCGCGCGGCGTCGCGGTTTTCTGCGGCCATGCGTAGGCTGAGGTCGTCGATCAGCTCGACGGCGGTTGGGCCGGTCTCCAGGATGGCAGGCGTCGCCTCCAGCGCGGCGAGCAGCGTGGGGAACTCCATAATGGCGAGCGCAGTGCGTTGAGGTCGCTCCACCAGCTTGAGCTTAAGCTCGGTGATGACGGCCAGCGTGCCCTCGGCGCCTGCGATCAGGTTCACCAGGTTGAAGCGCGTATCCTGGGGCAGATAGTGGTCGATGCTGCCGTCGTGGATGAAGCGGGCAAGGTTATAGCCGCCGCAGCGCCGCCAGTGACGCGGCGTGCCCCGGCAGATGATCTGGCGGTTTTCTTCGTCGCCGACCAACGCCGCCACCCGGCGGTAAATTTCGCTTTCGCGGCTGTCGCCGAGCAGTTTCTGGCGCAGCTCTTCTTCATTGAGCGGACGAAAATGCGCGGTGGAGCCGTCGTCGAGCAGCACCTTCATCTCCAGCACGTGATCGACCGCCATGCCGTAGACGATCGAGTGGCTGCCGGTGGCGTTGTTGGAGACGACGCCGCCGATGCAGGCGCGGTTGCTCGAAGCCGGATCGGGGCCGAACTGTAGGCCATGAGGCTTCAGTTTGTTGTTGAGAACATCGAGTACGATGCCTGGCTGCACGCGCACCCAACGCTCTTCAACGTTCAGCTCCAATATCTGATCCATCCAGCGCGAGACGTCCATCACCAGCGCCGCGTTGACGGTTTGCCCGGCCAGGCTAGAGCCGCCTGCGCGCGGCAACAGGGGGACCTGATAAGCGGCGGCCAGTTCGATCGCCGCCTGCATGTCATCGGCGTTTTTGGGAATCAACACGCCGTGCGGCGTCACCTGATACAGGCTGGCGTCGGTGCTGTAGAGGGTGCGCGTGTAGAGGTCGCTGCGCAGATCGCCAACTACACGCGGGCGCAGATCGTTGAGAAAGTCGTCAACTGCCGTGTTCATGGTTCCATGATAACGACTTCAATGGGAAGATGCAATGCGGGTCGTGTGAGCGTGAAAATACGGCCGTCATCTCCTTCACAGGGGGCTTTCCACGCCGAGTTGAACGGTGTGGAACTTTCTCCTATATCCGAACGTCCACACACTGATGCAACTTTGGAAACGCATTCCACACAATCAAAAGAACCAGAGCAGCCTTGCCTATGAACGCAACCTTTTTAATCCACCGCCGGCGATGGAGCATCGCCCTGGCGACGCTTCTGCTGACGCTGAGCTTGACCGCATGTGGTGGTTCGCAGCCGACGCCCACGCTGGCGCCCACATCGACGCCCACCGTCACCCCTACGCCGACGCCCACTCCGCAACCTGCGGCCGGCGCAGCGGTTCTTCCAGCCGAGGTTGCACAGATTGTAATCACCGAGCAGCAGATCAACGATCAGTTGCAGAGCGCTCTTGCAGGGCAGCAAGGTTTGCCGATCTCCGATCTCGCCGTCAATCTAAAACCGGGGGTTCTTGCAGCGACGGGGAAAGTGACGCTTGGATTTCTCAATTCGGACGTCGAGGTCTCTGTGCGGCTGAACGCAGTCGATGGCAAAATTGCGCCGGAAGTGGTGGAAATCTTGCTCAACGGACGAGCGGCGCCCGCCATGCTCAAGGGACAGGTCGATGCGTTCATTCAGCCGCTGATCGAGGAAGTCAGCCGGACGGACTACGGCTTTTTTGTCGAGTCGGTTGAGATCACGGAGAACGAAATTCGCGTCTACAGCAGATAGAATCGCTATCGCTTTCTCCATCGCACGCGCATCTGCACGCCGGGACGAGGCTCCAGCGTGGCGCCCATGTGAGGATGAATTTGAGCGCCGTTGAGCAGTTCAAAGTCGAAGCGCTGGAGCAGCCGCGCCAACACGGCGCGCGCCTCGATCTGGGCAAAGGTGGCGCCGATGCAGGTGCGCGGCCCACCGCCGAAGGGCACATAGGTGAACGGCGGCGTCTTTTCCTCCTGGCCGCGCTCGAAACGCTCGGGACAGAAGGCGTCCGGCTCGCGCCAGTGCTCCTTGTCTCGATGGGAGAGATAAATGGAATACATGACGCGCGAACCTTCGGGCACGCGATAGCCGCAGAGCGCCATTTCCTCCACTGCGCGACGATTGCCGACGTGAATAGGCGGATAGAGGCGCAGGGTCTCCTTGATAACCTGCTCCAGCAGCGACAGCTCGTTGAGCTGCTCATTGCTGGGCGGTTCGTCTTGCTTGCCCAACACGGCGTCGATTTCGGCTTGAAGCCGCGCCAGCCACGCCGGATGCGTGCCGAGCAGGTAGAAGACCCAGGCCAACAGCGCTGTGCTGGTGTCGTGACCGGCGATCAACATCGTGAGCAACTGATCGCGGATCAGGTCGTCGGTCATGCCGGGCGTGACGACCAACGCGCCCAGCAGGTCAGACGGTGCAGGCGCGACGCCGCTTTCGGCGAGGGCCTGCCGTCGCTCGCGGATAATCGCATAGAGATATTCATCCATCGCCGCCATGGCGAGACGATGTCTGGCGGCGACGGGAGCGCCGGGCCAGACGACCCATAACCCAGGCGAGATGTACTCGATCAAGTGCAGGATGGGCTGCCACAGGCGCTCCATATGAGGCGCGAAATCAACGTGAAAGCTGGCGCCCATCAAAATCAGCAGCGCCACTTTGCGCATTTCCACAAGCATGTCTTGCGTCGAGCCATCGGCCCAGGCGTCTGCAACCTGGTCGGTGTAGCGCCAAAAATCGGGGATGTGCGGAACCACGTTGCGCCGTTGCAACGTCGGGTCCATAATGCGCCGATAGTGATCGTGCTCCTCGCCGTCGACGACCAGTACGCCCCGCCGCAAGAGTTTGACGACCGGGTCGCGCTCGTTGCGCCAGCTCAGCCGCTCACGCTCGGTGATCAGAATTTGACGAGTGGCGTCCGGCCCGACGAAGACGGCGGGGCGAAAGTTGGGAGCATTGATTTGGAAGACCGGGCCGACATATTCTCGCATCAAAGCGAGCGCGGTCAACGGCGAGCGATCGCGCAGGAGGCCGGCCAACACGCGCAACCCTTTGCGCGGCTCAGCCTGCGGCAGTGGAGGAATCTCTTCACGCATACGCATACCCAATTACAGCAACGCAGTGCGAAATTCGACAGACCCTTCACCGAGGACGCGCTCGCCTGGGGTGAAACCATCGGCGGTGAAGTGCAGACGCAACACCCCGCGCCACGAACGGTTGGAGTCGATGGTCAGATCGGCGCAGTCGTGCATCACGCCATGATAGATTGAGACGCCGTTGACCTGCACGCGCAGATTGTGGGTGCGGCTGTTGCAGCCGTTGCTGGTGCGCAAAGAGAAATGGGTGATCTGGATGCGCAGCGGCCCCACCGGCACGTTTCGCGTGACGTGGACAATCCCTTTGGCGTCGGCGACGCCTTCAAAGGAGAAGGGCAGGCGCGTCATAGACGAAACAATCGATGCCTGAACAGGTAGGACATTTCACGCCTGAAAGTATATCACGCAGAGCGAAGGATGAAGAAACGCTCAGAATCCGCCGTCCACCACCGCCAATGCCTCCACCGTGGCGTCGACCGTCATTTGTTGTTGCTGGGCGCGGCTGATCGTCGCCGGGTTGTCGCCGGGTTGCTCGCCGTACCAGCCGAACTGCGCATGGTTACCGCCCTCGATCGGGATGAAGCGCGCCGTAGGCGGCAAAAGCGCCCTGGACGCCTCGATCTTGTCCGGCGTCGCCAGTCCGTCTTGCGTGCCGTAGATCGAATAGACGGTCAGGTCGCTGCGGTCCGCCAGCGAATCGCTCGCAGCAGGATAAGCAGCCCAGAAGACCACGCCTTCGACCGCCCCGCGATGATTGCGGGCAAAGTTGGCAGCCATGGCGCCGCCGAGCGAGTGGCCGCCGATCACCCAGTGCTCGATCTCGGGAAAAGCGGCCATCACCTCGCTCCCGCGGTTCACACCGAAGACGGCCAGGTTGAGCGGCATCGGCGTAATCACGACCAGGAAGCCTCGCTCTGCGATGGCTCTGGCTTGCGGCGCATAGGCGCGTGGATCGACGCGTCCGCCTGGATAGAAGATGAAGCCGGTCGAGCGCGAGGCGGCCAACGGCTGAAAGACGATCCAACGGCCCTCGATCACGCCGACCTGCTCATCCCCCTGCAGCGAGGCCAGCGCCTGCGCCATCGGCTGAAGCGGGGTGTTCGCCCAAAGGACGAAGCCCGCCGCAGCGAGGAGGAGCGCCGCCGTGATTCCCGCCAGAATCCACAGCCACCATCGCTTTCGCCCTGGCCGCTTTGATGACGGGGAGAGCGGCCTTGTAGAACTTTCTTCGCTGTGCATATAGGCTCCTGAATCGATCGGAACGATATTGTTCCTTAAGGCGTTGTAAAAGGTCCTCCCGGAAATGGCCGCCTCCGACGCGACGCCACGCTCTTATGCACGAAAATCTTTTATGAGCATCTCCGCCACAATTTTACCCGATAGCGTCACCATCGGCACGCCGCCGCCTGGATGCGTCGTTCCACCCACGAAGTAAAGCCCCTGCACGTCCGGGCAGCGGTTGTGGGGGCGACGAAACGCGTTAAGTGCCTGGTTGGAGGAGACGCCGTAGAGCGCGCCGCGCCATGCGCCGGTCAGGCGGCGGATGTCCGCAGGCGTAAGCGCGTGCTCGACGCGGATCCGGCCGCGCACATCGAGTCCGTAGCGCGCCAACGTCTCCAACACCAGCGTCCGATATGCAGCTTGTCGATTCTCCCAATCGAACGCCGGGCCGAGCGCCGGCGCGTTGACCAGCACGAACCAGTTTTCACAGCCCGGCGGCGCATGCTCTGGGTCGCTCTTGCTGGTGATGGCGACGTAAACCGTCGGGTCTTGCGGTGGGATCCCCTGGCGGAAGATGTCGTCGAACTCGCGTCGATAGTCCCGGTTGAAGAAGATGTTGTGATGCGCAAGCTGCGGATGCGTTCCCTCGACGCCGAGCAGCAGCACGTAGCCGGAGCAGGAGGTCTCTCGCTCCTTAAGGGCAAGGCGGCGCTCCAGCCCGACGGTGCGCGGCAGCAGATGCTCATAGACGGTTGTCACATCGACGTTGGCGACGACGGCGTCGGCGGGGAAGCGCCGTCCATCCGCCGCCAGGACGCCGACGGCGCGACCGTTGCGCACCTCGATGCCTGCGACCGGCGTCGAAGTGTAAATCTCGACGCCGAGTTCGGTCGCAAGCCTGGCCATGGCAGCCGCAATCTGATAGACGCCTCCGCGCGGATACCAGACGCCGCCGGTCAGCTCGACATGGGCGATCACGCTCAGCGTAGCCGGGGCTTGATAGGGGTCGGCGCCGACGTAAGTGGCGAAGCGCGCCAACAGTTGGCGCAGATGCGGCGAGCGCACGCGCCGACGAATCGCCTGGTCCATCGTTCGCCAGGCGTCGACGCGCGCCATGTCCGTCGGCGAGACGCGCAGAAAAGAACGCAGCGTCGGCGGCCAATTGTAAATGAAAACCGGCCCGGTGATGCGATGCAGCCGCGCAGCGTATTCCAGAAAATCCAAGTAGCCTTCGACGTCGCGTTCGTCAAGACTGGCGATCTGCTCCGCCATGCGCGGCAGGTCGCGCGTGACGTCGAGACGCACGCCGTCGGGATAGAAGTAGCGCGTCAGTGGCTCGACCGGCAGCAGGGTGAGATATTCTTCGAGCCGGCGGCCAGCTGCAGCAAAAAGCTCCTCGAAGACCGGGCGCATCGTAATGACCGAAGGTCCCGTGTCCCAGCGAAAGCCGTTGCGCTCGACTTGGCTCATTTTGCCGCCGACGGCGGGATTCTGCTCCAGCATCGTCAGGCGCCAGCCGGCGGCGGCGAGGCGAATTGCAGCGCTTAACCCGCCGACGCCTGCGCCGACGATGACGACGCAAGGACGTGCAGCCTTAACGCTCACGGATCAATCGTCCTTTCCAGCGCACGCCGCCGTAGCGCAGCCGTTGCCATAGCGCGCGGCCGGCGATCCAGGTGAAAATTAGCACAGAAAGTGGCAAGAGCGCGGCGTCGCCCACGCGCTGACGTGTGGCGTGCGCCGTGATCGCCCGCACGGCTATGCCTGCCACCCCAAGCGCCAGCGGCCAGAGCGGCCAGCCCGGCAGCGGCCAGCTTCGACCCAGACCGAGCCACAGCCACGGCGCCAGAAACAATGACCAGTGAAAGAGCGTCGAAAGCGCCAGCAAGGAGAGCCGGTTGCCGTGGCCTGCGAAGATATTTTTGGTGTAGCCGTCGAGCGCCTCGCGAGCGCCTCGGTACATGCGGCACACGACCAGCCCGGCGCCGTCCGCCATGCGCAAATGCAGGCCGGCCTCCTTGATCTTTTGCGCCAGGCGCACATCCTCCACGATGGCGGCGCGCACCGCTGCGTGGCCGCCGATCGCCTCGTAGGCGGAGCGGCGAAACGCCATGCACTGGCCGTTGGCTGCAGCCGCCAGGGGATGATAGAACGCATGCGCCAGCCAGATCGGCAAATAGGCCATCACCGCCATCGCCATCAGCGGCACGGTCAGCCGCTCCATCCAGGTGACCGTGATCTGCGTCGGCCAGACGGTGAGCAGGTCGGCGTCGAGCGTCTCCATGGCGTGCAGTACGCTGCGCAGCGCACCCGGTCGCCAGCGCACGTCGGCGTCGGCGAAGAGAAGGATATCGCCCGTCGCTGCGGCTGCCAGTTGAGCGCACGCCCAATTTTTGCCTGTCCAGCCCGTTGGCAACGCTTGGCCGCACAGCAGGCGAACTTCCGGCGCGCGGCGCATAAACGCACAAACGATCTCGGCCGTAGCATCTTCAGAATGGTCGTCCAACACCAGAATTTCCAGGCCGGGAAAGGCCTGCTGCGTCAAGTCCTCCAATGCATCGCCGATGTGGGCTGCTTCGTTGCGCGCCGGAATCAACACAGAGACTTTTGGGAGGGTAGACAAGGACGCATCCTCCGCTGCAGCAGGGTGCAGCCTTGGAAAGCGTCGATGGTTGGCGACGGCGATCGTCAGCAACACGGTCAACCCCAGGGTGACCATCCAGGGAAAGAACATCATGAGGCGGCCTGTCGCTGTTTTCTGCGCAGCGTGGGTGGACAGGAGAGGTCGGCGCGGTGTTTGTAGAGAAGCAGAGCCATGTTGCCCACCCAGATGGCAAGCAGGATCGGCTGCGCCGGCTGGAGGTGCAGGAAATCAAACGCGGTGGGCATGGTCAACAAAAACAGCAAGATGACCAGGTTAGCGAAGACGACGGCCCAGCCGTTGGCGCCGACGAGCCATGTGAAAATCAGCAGCGCAATGCCGCCCAACGTCGGAATCGCCCAGATCGTGAGCGCCATCCACATGCCGAGCGTGGCGGCGACGGCCTTGCCCCCGCGCCAACCCAGGAAAGGTGAAAAGGCGTGACCAAACGCCGGCGCCAGCGCGACAGGGACGAGGCGCCAGTCGTCTATGCCCAGGCGATAGTAAGCGAAGCTGATCGGCAGGGCCGCCTTGAGCGTATCGAGCAGGAGCGCAAGGGCGGCGGCGACGCGCCCGCCGGCGCGCAAGACGTTGGTGGCGCCGGGGTTGGCGTCGCCGTAGCGGGTGATGTCCTTCTTGAGGGCAAGGCGACCGATCCACACCGAAAAAGGCAACGAGCCGGCTGCAAACCCGATCATGGTCCACAGCAACATCTCGAGCATGGCTCACTCCTGTCTTCAGCGTCGCCAGGGACTGTGCGACGGAGCTAGCGGCGCCGCAGTTGCGTCAGGGCGGCGACAAGAAACGCTCCCATACCCAGGAAACCGAAGAGCGCCGGTCCAGGCATCCGCCAAAAGAAGAATAGACCAATGCTTTGCAGGAGCCAAACCGCCGCATAGACAAAGAGCAGCGAGGGCAGTGGCGGCGCAGGCGGCCGCGCCACCCATGTCAACGCCATCGCTGAAAGCGTCCAGCCGAGGAAGTTGACCAGCGGGATGCCGAAGTAAAGGCCGGGCGTTTCCCACACCCAATAGCCCCATCCCACCATCTGCGGATCGAGGAAGAGGTCCCAGGCGGTGAACGCCAGCCCGCTGACGAACACAAAGCGCCAGCCGCGCACCGCACCGGTGATGGCGTAAGCGACCGCCCACGCCGGCGGCAGCATCATCAGCCAGGCCAGAGGGATCACCGCAGGCACGCTGCCGATGAGCGGGGAAAGCGCCTCGGTGTAGTGGTAGGGGCCGAAGGGGAAGCCAGTCGCACTGCCGATGCGTTCGATCAGCCAGGAAAGGGGGATCACCAGCGCGGCGATGCGCGCCGTCGTGACTGCGCCCCACGCCTGACGGCAGATCAAGAGCACCGCCGCCGTCTGGAAGAGCACGCCCGCCATCACGCCATAGTGCAGCGCGTCGTTGCCGATGCCCCAACGGATGATGGGGATCGAGATCATCGTCAACAACCAGGCGGCGAGCAGTCCGCTCGTCGGTTGAAGCAGGGATTGCGCCTGGAGGTTCGACCGCCATTGGTTGAGTTGCTCACGAAGCGTCGCAGTCAAGATGCTTTCTCCTGAAGTTGTCTTTTTTGCATGCACATCCAGCTTCAATCGTGACAATTTCAGCGGCCGTTTTCCGTGATGCATCATCCCAGCCTGCGACAAAATCGGCGACGGTCCACACTTCAGTCCACGTCAGGAAGCGCCCAGGCACGTCGCCGTGAAAGCCCCCAGGGGTGCAAGCTCCGGGCGCTGACAGCGCAGCAAGATCGCCGCCGGCAGCGAGCTCCATCCCTGCAGCATCCCGCCAGGCGGATAGGGCGGGGAAAAATACTCCACCGGCGTGAGCCATCCTTGCTCTAGGCTGTACGTCCACCAGCGGGTCAGCGCATAGCGCCAATCGTCGTCCTCTCTTTCCAGCAAAACAGCGCCGTAGACGCCGTCCCAGTAGGGCCAGTCGGCGCCGTTATGATAGTGGTAGGGCTGGGCGCTCTTGCCAAAGAGGTCGCGCGGCTCGCCGTAGTGGGGAAACACCGACATCACCCCCCAGTCGCCGAAGGGTTGCTCCGCGTTCAGGCGCGTTTGCAGGCGTTTTGCCGCGCGCACCATCGAGGCGGCCTTCTCCTCATCGACCAATCTGAAATACAGGGTCAACAAGGCGTCGATGGAAAAGTGCGCCTCTGTGTATTCAGGGCGTATGTAATTGGCAAAATGACCCACCTGCGGCAGCCAGAGGCGTCGATTGAGCGCTGCGCATGCGTTGCGCGCGGCGCTTTGGAAATGGGCGGCGTGCGCAAAATCGCCCAGCCATATTGCGAGCGCGCCGCCTGCACAGAGGGCGGCGACCAGTAGCGCCTGGTCGTAGGTGACCCAACGGCTGCGTCGCACGTTGTCGGCCCAGTCGTTGGGAGCGTAAGGCTTCTCGAGCAGGCCACCGGGGGAGCGACGCAGCAGATGTTGCAGCGCAGCCCAGGCGATCTCCCACATTTTCTGAGAGCGATTGGGAACGGCCTCATGCAGGACGCTCAAATCTTCCGTCAGGGAGACATAGTCATACAACAGCAACACAAATAGAGCGGGAGAGTCGATATGGTCGGGAAGCCAATCCAACCTTCCCTGTTGCTCTTCCAAAGGAAGCGAGCTCTCTTCCAGCAGGTGAGGCGCAAAGACTCCACTTGGACATTCGCCATCTGCATGAACCCCGCGCGCCAGGCTCAGCAGATGACGCCGCACCAATTCAGGTTGCGTGAGGAGAAGAACCTGCGCCGTCCAGTAGCCGTCGCGAAAATAAAGGCGCGGGGGATAGGCGTAGTCCGGGCCGGCCAGCAGCCCGCAGAAATCGCCCGGAAACTCTTTGTACATGCTGAGAGCAGCGTTGAGTCCGGAGACCATCAAAGCGCGCAGGAGCGGATCAGAGTGCACTGCCGTTGCCTGCAGCCACTTTGCATATGCTTCCGCCTGGCTCAGCGCCTCCTGCCATGGATGAGGGCTGGCCTCTCTGTCCGCACTCTTTCGGACGCCCCACGCAAGTTGCGCAGAGCTTCCGGCGTCGAGGGTCAAATCATATCGCAAGGTTACGCTGCATGCGTTATGAGCGACGTAGGCCGGCGGTTGGCTCGCCACCCATGCGAAATGCTCCCTGCTTCTGAATTCCACAGTTCTATCTTGAAGCACACACAACTGCGCTGGCCGAGGCCTGGCTGCCTTGGCGCCCCCCTGCGCCCACAACCGCCAGAAGTCGGGTTGTTTCGTCGTTGCAAAGGACGGCCCGTCTTCTTGCAATGAAGCCGCGTTCAAATCTATCGTCACCTGAAGAGAGAGGCGCTCGCCGCTATGGTTTTCTACATTGAGCAGCTGATACACGGCGGGATCGTTGCTCGCCATGCAAGAGATGAGCGTATAAGTGCACCGATCGCAGCGACTGCGCAGCGTCCACAGCCGGCCGATCGCCTGCGCCTCCATGAAGCCAAGAAGCTGCTCGTTCAGACGCAGCTGCACCCGCCAGCCGCCCAGATCGATTCCTGCAGGCAGCAAAAGCCTGGCGACGTCGCCAGAACCGTTGAAGCTGACGAAAAGCTGTGCATTGCCCATGTCATAGCGCGTCTCTTGCTTGGGGCCGACGACAGACAGAGACCCATCTTGAAGTGATTGAACTTGCACCATAATTCTTGAATTCTTGTTTCTATTTTCGAGGAAGCTTGTTGAAGTGACCGAGAGTCGATACGGCGAGCTGGCGTTATCCCTTTGTTGCGCCGGCCGTTAAACTGGCCAATAGATAGCGCTGAAAGAAGATGGCGAGCACCATGGGCGGCAAGCTGGCCAGGACTCCGGCGGCGCTCATAAGGCCGTATTCCGTATAGTGGCGCCCCACAAACATTGCGATCGCCACGGTGACGGTGCGCATGGTGTCGCTGGAGGTGAACACCAGAGGGATCAAAAAGGCGTTCCAGCTCTGCATAAAAGCATAGACGCCCGCCGCAAAAAGGCCAGGGAGCGCCAGCGGAAGGGTGACATGCCAGAGCGCCCGCAGCCGGTTGCAACCATCCACCATCGCCGCCTCTTCAAGGTCTTTCGGAATGGATTGAAAGTAACTGCGCAAAATCCACATTACAAAGGGCAGATGATAGGCGATGAGAAGAATCACGACGGTGAAGAGTCGGTCGAGCAGGCCCAATCGACTCATGGTCATGAACAGGGGGACGATCAGCACGACTGCAGGCAACATCTGCACCATCAACAGAAGGTAGATCAACAGCGCATTCCCGCGCAACGGGAAACGCGCAAACGCGTATCCGGCCAGTGCACCCAGACCCAAAGCGCCGAAGGTGACGCCGACCGCCACAATAAAGCTGTTGCGCAAGGAATAGCGAAACGCTCGCAGCGTCAGCTCCGTCAGCGTCCCGTCGCTCTGCGTTGCGCCGCTCCCAAAAAGAAGCGCCTGATAATACTCCAGCGAGGGCGGAAACGGAAGCCAACGCGGTGGAACTTGCAGCAAGTCTTTCGAGGTGGACACGCTGCTGATGACCAACCAAAGCACAGGCCCCAGGACAAAGGCCAGCACGAACATCACCAGGACGAGCTGCACGAGCGAGCGCACCAAACGTTGCGCCGACCTCCATAAGCGAGGCTGCGAAAAGAAGCGTTGATTCGACATCATTGGTTTAATCTTTCCGGGCGAGTTAAGCGGTTATAGAACAAAGCAAGCAGCGTCGTCATGACGGCGATCACCCACGCCAATGCAGATGCATATCCGTATTCCAGGCGGGTGAATGCACGCGTATAGAGATGATAGCCGATGACTTCTGTCGCGCGGGCAGGGCCGCCGCCGGTCAGCACAAAGACCAGGTCAAACAGCGCAAAGGCGTCGATGGTTTTGAGAATTAAATTGATCAAGGTGACCGGGGCCAGAAAAGGCAGCGTAATAAACTGAAACCGCGCCCAGCGTCCGGCGCCGTCCACTTTGGCCGCTTCATACAGCTCCTGCGGAATGCCCTGCAATCCGGCGAGGTAGAGCAGGGTCATCATCGGCACCGTGCTCCACAGGTTGGCGATCGCAACCAGGAAAAGCGCTCGCATGGGCTCCAAAAGCCAGGGGATTGGCTTTTCAATCCATCCGAACTGAATCAACAGCCCGTTGAGGGCGCCATAGCCGTATGGCTCCAAAATGCGGCTCCAGAGCAAGCCCTGAACAGAGCCGGGAATGATCCATGGAATGATCAGCAGGCCGCGCACCAGTCCCCGCAACGGAAAAGGCTGATTCAGAATCATTGCAAAGGCGAGGGAAAGCGGAAGCCCCAGGCCGATCCCCACGCCGGCGAGAAAGAGCGTCCTTCCGAGCGAGTGATGGACCTCCCGATCGGTCAACACGTCGAAGTAGTTGCCGAATCCGACGAATTCCCACCCTTTCCAGGGCGCTCGCACATGGAGATCGTAGAAGCTGATCAAAAGTGAGTACAACAGAGGATACAAAAGCAACCCGAACACGACGAGGAGGGCGGGCAGAATCATCAGATAGCCTACGCGGTTGGCCGTGCGAAGCCGCTTTCGTCGCCCCCAGGGTTTCGATACGGTTTGCAGCAAAATGAGCGTCGACAATGGAATTTCTCGCTTTCATCCAGCTTTGTCTCGCAGACCCATGGTCACCCATGGGTCTGCGAGAAACCGGGAATCGATGCAACGGCTACTCGTTGTACTTCGCCTGAAGCTTGAGCGTCTCGCTGACGGCGTCGTCCAGTGCCTGTTGGACGCTCTTTTGATCCGTCAGCGCATAGTGAACGGCCTCCTGAATCAGCTGAGACCACTCCGCGTAGTAGGGCAACGACGGCCGAACGGCCAGGAACTCCGCTTGCTTCTGCATCACATCGCCGCCGGCCGCCGCCAATTTCGCCGCCACCTCCGGGTCTTCCAGCACGCTCCTCCAGCCCACAGGCGCCCCCTCGCGGAGGAACATAAACTTGGCGCCTTCCGGCCCGGCGAGACACTCAATGAATTTCCAGGCCGCGTCCGGATGCCTGGAGAAGGCCGTGATCGACCAGCCCATTGGCCCTGCGACCGAGTATGGGCCGTTGCCGCCGTCCGGCGCCAACGCAATGGCAAACTGGCCGGCGCGTTCACTCTTCTCAGGATCGTTCATGACGACAAGCGGCGTGCCCCACAGAAAGACAAAGGCTCCGTTGCCGGCCATCATGACATCCCGCCGCGCTCCACCGCCGCGCAATGTAAGCGCCGCCTTGTCCACGATCTCGTGCGTGTTCATCATGTCGTACATCATCTGCAGCGCCTGCAGCCCTCCACCCTGGTTGAAGACCGGCTGGCCGCTCTCATCGAAGAGTTGCCCGCCCAGGCTGTTCACCAACATCACATAATCCACCGTGATCTGTTCGTAGTTGGCCGCCCAACTGAACACCATGGGATATTCCACGACCCCTTTTTGCTTCAAGGCGACGCCCATCTCGATCAGCTCATCCCACGTGGCCGGCGCATGGTCGTAGCCCGCCTCCTGCAGCATCTGCGCGTTATAGACAAAGGACATCCACTCCGCCTTCCAGGGCAGGCCGTACAGATGACCTTGATAGCTCACGCCCTGGCGCGCAAAGGGCAGGATGTCCGCCTCCATCTCTGGAGTGATGTAAGCATCCAGGGGCAACGCCCAACCGGCCGCCGCATATTTGGCTAGATCGATCACATCGATCGCAAACAGGTCATAGGTGGACGCCTGCGCAGCGAGGGCAGCCTCCAGCTTCGTGCGCACTTCGCCGTGCGGCGCAACTTCGACCTTCAGATCGACGCCGGTCTGTTGCTGACACTTCTCCTGCAATTGAAGCATCGACTCGCTCTGACCTTCGGGGTTGTCGATCAGCGTGAGCGTCACCTTGTCGGGCGCCGCTTCTGGAGCCGTCGAGGATGGACGTTGCCCGTCGGCGGGCAAGGCGGTGCAGCCCGCCAACAGCGCAGCGACGAGCAGCGCAATGACATACATCGAAAAGCGTTGCAGTTTCATGGTTCTCCTTTCTGGTTTCAAGTTGCAATCGAGCGATGCCGGTAAATCCGACAGAAGGTCACAAGGTTCATTGGAGCCAATCCGATGAAAATCTCCTTTCGATAATCATCACCTCCTTCGTCGTTCGTGGTGGATGGCGAGCGCCGGATGAATGCATCCGATCGGCCTCTGATGTGAACCGGTTAGACAAAGCGACGCAAAAAATCAACTCTTGGCCGTTGCAGGCGACAGATTGATTGACAAGAGTCGACGCTGATGTAAACCGGCCAGATCGAATATTGTTTGTGAATCGGTTAGATTGGTATAACAATGGTGTAACAAAAAAGCCGACACATCAAGTGCTAAGAGTCTGCATGTTCGCTGCAATCTTTTCGGAAACCCCGACGCTTTCTGAGATGGATAGCCCGAAGGTCAGTGCATTGCCGGGCGCGGCGGGCTTGATCGACGCACGATCAGCTCCATCGGCAACGTCGCCTCCAGCGGCTCCGGCGTCTGCCCCTCGATCAAGTCCAACAACATTTCGACGGCGCGCCTTCCCAGCGCAAATTTGGGCGGGCGTAACGTGGTGAGGGGGACGTCCAACGCCGCCGCCGCTTCGCTCTCGTCCAGGCCCACCAGCGCAACCTCGTCGCCCACCTGCACGCCCAACGCGCGCAGATGGTTGAGCACGGCGATCTCGCGATCGGTGATCAGCGCGTCGGCGCCGGCGGCAAGCAACGCGCGCACCTCCTCCAGGGTAGGATCGTCTCGACTCTGCATAGGAATCTTCACCAGCGCGGCTTCATAGGGCAGACCGGCTTCGCTCAGCGCCTTCTGATAGCCCTGGAGACGCTCCAGTGCGTAGCTAAAATTCAGCGCCTGGCCGAGAAAGCCGATCCGCCGGTAGCCTCGCTCGGTCAGATGGTGCGTCGCCTCATACGCTCCCTGAAAATAGTCCTGTTGCACGCTGCACACGGTGTGACCGGGCACGCGACGCGCAATCAGCACGGCCGGGCATTTTTCTTTGTGCAAAGAAACCACCACTTCGTCAGGAATGGAGCTGCCGATGAGCAGAAAGCCATCGACCAGGCGCGAGCGAATCGTCTGACGCAGGAAGGTCAGCTTGTCGGCGCCCTGGTAGTTGGTGAGCAAAACGACGTTATGGCCATAGAGCTCCGCTGCGTAGCTGATGCCGTGGATATAGCCCAGAAAATAGGCGTCGGCGAAATTGCCGGCGCTCTGAAGCCCCGCAAGCACGACGCCGATGGCCCCGGACCGCTGCCTGGCGAGTTGACGAGCGGAGGCGTTGGGGTGGTAATTCAACGCCTTCATCGCCTGCAACACCCGCGCTCGCGTCGCCGGCGCTACGGCGCGCGTCCCTTCGTTGAGCACATAAGAGACTGTCGCCACGGAAACGCCTGCTTTCTTGGCTACGTCGCGAATTGTGGCCATGGCATTGTTTTCAACAATAGGATGGTCTTTAACGCTGTAATGGGCGAAAATCTAACCGGTTAAATGCAGTGTAATGAAAAACGACGCAAAAGTCAAGATGTTTTCGGAGTGTTTTTTGCGCCTCGTTCTGCGCTATGTCCCCGTGCGAGACTCCATGAAGGTGGTGCGCGTCGTCAGATTGGGAGGCGACGCTTGCTTCCAGTCTGCGCGCTCGCCCTTGGAGTCGGCGACGACGTGCGCAGCAAAAGCGCGCAGCGTCTGCTCCACGATTCTCCAGTCCGGCGTCGCCCCGCGCACCAGATCGTGCTCGCCGTCCACCTCAACATAGTTTACGAGGTTGGGGAGCCGGCGCGCCAGCTGTTGGGTCAGGCGCGGCCGTACCAACGGATCGTTGCGCCCCTGAAAAATCAGCGTCGGCGCAGCGACCCGACCGGCGGCGGCGAAGCCCAGCCTCCCTGCGCGCCGCACCTGACCGAGCACGCGCGTGGGGAGCTCCAGCCGACGAATCTGCACCTGCACAGCGGGATCATCCAGATCGACGCCGCTCAGAAAGTGCATCAGTTC